>NVWM01000030.1 GCA_002733665.1 Lutibacter sp. | reverse complement strand
AAAGTGAGTAATCTTTTTGAGTACGCTTAACATACCCTGAATTTTCTGATGTTTTCATTACACTAAAGTTTTAGTGTATCGCTATTTCAGGACGGGACACTTTATAAATAAAAAAAGGCAACCAATTTTTGGTTGCCTTTTTTTATTAGAGTTAAAACAAATAGTTTAAAGTTCTAACTTGTTAAAAATTGTGATTGATTGTGCTAGTAATTATTTGTATCACGAGTCCAATTATAAAACCTAAATAAACTTCCTTTCCTTCATGTGCTTTAAGTTTTAAGCGCGAAGTCATAATAGCACCAGAAATAATAAAAAAGAGTGCTAAAACAACAATTAAATTAAGTTCATAAGAAAAACTCAAGACACCTAAAAAACCTATTAACCCTCCAATACCTATTGCATGTAAACTTATTTTGAAATGTATATATAATAAAAAATAAGAAATTAAAAGCGTAAGTGTCATTCCAAAATAAAAAACAGCTAGTTCTTCTACTATATGTGTTCTATACAGCATTATTCCTAATAGATATGAGATGATTGTTAGAAAGAGTAAAGGAAATTTTCGTTCTTCTGTTGTTTCCATATCATAACTTTGTATCATATTCATCCTTTTTAAAAGATAAACAAATAGCATTGGTAAAAGATAAGTTGTAATAAATACTGTAAGAATTAAAGAGCGTTCTGAACGACTGTTTATATATCTTGGTAAAAAGATAAAGTAAAGTATTGTGCCAATAATAGGGAAAAGAATTGGATGGAAAAGGTATGATACTGTTTTATAAAATTTCATGTGTATATATCTACTGTTTTTTAATTTTCACATGTGTTCGTTATTAATGTGATTCCCTTGGTTTAATTGCTTATAGAGCACACCTCAAAAGGTTTATTTACAATTTTTTACGTAATCTAGCTACAGGAATATCAAGTTGTTCACGATATTTTGCAATAGTTCTTCGAGCAATTGGATATCCTTTTTCCTTTAAAATTTCTGATAATTTATCATCAGTAAAAGGTTTTTTCTTGTCTTCGTTTTCAATTACTGTTTCTAATATTTTCTTTATTTCACGCGTAGAAACATCTTCCCCTTTGTCGTTTTTCATTGATTCAGAGAAGAATTCTTTAATCAGTTTTGTGCCGTAAGGAGTAGAAACATATTTGCTATTTGCTACACGAGATACGGTAGAGACATCCATGGCTATTTTATCAGCAATATCCTTTAAAATCATAGGTTTTAACTTGCGCTCATCACCTGTCAAAAAATATTCTGATTGACGCAACATAATAGCATTCATAGTCAATAAAAGTGTCTGTTGGCGTTGTTTTATTGCGTCTATAAACCACTTTGCAGCATCTAATTTTTGTTTGATAAATTGGACAGCATCTTTTTGAGATTTTGTCTTTTTAGTAGTATCCTTATAGCCTCTCAACATATTATTATATGTAGCTGAAACATGTAATTCTGGAGCGTTACGAGCATTTAAAGTTAGATCTAACTCTCCATCAACAATTCGAATAGTAAAATCTGGTACAATCTGTTCTGCTATTTTATTAGAACCAGCAAAAGAACCTCCAGGTTTTGGATTTAGTTTTTCTATCTCTAAGATTACATCGCGTAATTCTACCTCAGAAATATTAAATTTTTGTAGCAACTTCTTGTAATGTTTTTTTGCGAATGATTCAAAAGCTGTTTCTAAGATATCGATAGCAATAGTTCTACTTGGCTTTTGTTTTTTACGATTTAATTGTAATATCAAACATTCTTTTAAATCTCTTGCAGCAACTCCTGCAGGATCAAATTGTTGTACGATTTTAAGTAGTTTTAAAATTTCTTTATTATCTGTAAAAACATTCTGTGTAAAAGCTAAATCATCAACAATATCTTCAACTTCTCTTCTAATGTATCCACTTTCATCAATACTTCCAATTAAAAATTCAGCAATAATTTTTTCTTGCTCGTTTAAGTGATAGGTGCTTAATTGACTTTTTAGATGTTGATTAAATGTTGTCCCTCCAGCATAAGGAATGCTTTTGTCATCATCATCAGCAGAATAATTGTTTACCTGTGTTTTGTATAAAGGAGTTTCATCATCACTTAAATATTCGTCGATATTTATATCTTCAGTGTCAATACTTTCACTGTCTAGTGAATCATCGTATTCATCTTGCTCAAACTCATCAAATTCATCTGATTCGTCTTTTCCATTTTCTAAAGCAGGATTTTCTTCAATTTCTTGCTTTAATTTTTGTTCAAACGCTTGTGTAGGCAACTGAATTAACTTCATCAACTGAATCTGTTGTGGAGATAATTTTTGTGATAATTTAAAATTAAGATGCTGCTTTAACATTTATTTTTTTAGGCTTAAAAACCATTTAAATAAATAGTTTTTTCGTTTGAAACTTGAGTCTCAAAAATACAATAATTAATTGATTATTGTTATAGTGATTTGCCTTATTGTTACTTTTTCAACTATCGCTTTGCGATTAAAATTCAGCATTTTGAGGTGTTCTTGGAAACGGAATCACATCTCTTATATTTCCCATTCCTGTAACGAACTGTACAAGTCTCTCAAAGCCAAGTCCAAAACCACTGTGAACTGCAGTTCCGAATTTACGAGTATCTAAATACCACCATAATTCTTTTTCGTCTATATCTAAGGCTTTAATTTTTTCTTTTAGCACATCTAATCTTTCTTCACGTTGTGCTCCACCAACTATTTCTCCAATTCCAGGGAAAAGGATATCCATGGCTCTTACCGTTTTCCCATCTTCATTTAAACGCATGTAAAAGGCTTTAATATCTGCTGGATAATCAAATAAAATAACAGGACATTTAAAGTGTTTTTCAACTAAAAAACGTTCGTGTTCACTTTGTAGGTCGGCTCCCCATTCATTGATAGGAAATTGGAATTTCTTTTTCTTATTTGGTTTTGAATTACGTAAAATATCAATTGCCTCTGTATAACTCACACGTTTGAAATCATTTTCTGTAACAAACTTTAGTTTTTCAATCAATGGCATTTCACTACGTTCAATTGCAGGTTTCGATTTTTCTTCCTGCAATAATCGTTGTTCTAAAAACTCAATATCATCTTTACAACTTACCAATACATCTTGAATAACTTTTTTGATAAAGTCTTCACCCAAATCCATATTACCGTCTAAATCCATGAATGCAACTTCTGGTTCTACCATCCAAAATTCTGCAAGGTGACGTGTAGTGTTAGAGTTTTCCGCTCTAAAAGTTGGGCCAAAAGTATATACTTTTCCAAGAGCCATTGCATAGGTTTCTGCTTCTAATTGTCCAGAAACTGTTAAGTTAGTTTCTTTCCCAAAAAAATCTTGAGAAAAATCTACATTTCCTTCTTCATCTTTAGGCGCATCGTTTGGTTCAAAAACAGATACTTTAAACATTTCACCTGCACCTTCAGCATCACTTCCAGTAATAATTGGTGCGTGAAAATTATAAAATCCATTTTCTGTAAAGTATTTATGTACTGCAAATGATAATGCAGAACGTACACGCATAACTGCTGCAAAAGTGTTTGTTCTGATGCGAAGATGTGCATTTTCTCTTAGAAATTCTAAACTATGTCGTTTTGGTTGAATTGGGTATTCTTCAGGATTAGAATCCCCTAAAATTTCAATTTTTGTGACACTAATTTCTACTTTTTGCCCTTTTCCTTGACTTTCAATAAGTGTTCCAGTTACTGAAACTGCTGCTCCTGTAGTAATTCTTTTTAAGAGTGTTTCATTAGTATTTTCAAAGTCTACAACACATTGTATGTTATTGATTGTTGACCCATCATTTAAAGCTATAAAACGATTTGCTCTAAAAGTTCTTACCCAACCTTTTATGTGTACTTCTTGTGATATTTTGTCTGATTGTAATAATTCAGCAACAGTAATTCTTGACATCTCTTAAATTTTAAGGTGCAAAGATACTGAATGTTATGATTGATTAAAAGGTTGAAGGAAAAAAACAGTCTATTTCTTGTAAAAATTCATTTCATCAATATATTCCCAAACATTTTGTGGTAGTAATGGTCTTATATTTTGTTTTTCTTTGATGCCTTTTCTAATAACTGTTGAAGAGATTTCAATAATTGGAGCGTCCACTTTATGAATTTTTGGGTGTTTGTCAAATTGCGTTTCTACAATTCCATTTGACACTCTTGGATATACGTAAATAGGATGATTTTCGAGTATGGTTTCATAGTTTTTCCATTTATGAAAACTCTTTAAGTTATCTTCACCCATAATCAGACTAAATGTATCATTTGGATATTTTTCTGTAATATGAGCCAATGTATTTACTGTAAATGAAGGTTGTGGTAAATCGAATTCAATAGTAGAAGATTTTAATTTAGGATAATCCTCCAGCGCAATATTAACAATAGATAACCTGTGATTATCAGCCAATAAAGAATTTTTCTTTTTATGAGGATTGTGAGGAGTTACAACAAGCCATATTTGATCTAAATCAGAATGTTCAACCATATGATTGGCAATAATCAAATGACCAACATGAATAGGATTAAAACTTCCAAAATATAAGCCTATTTTCATTTTTTTTTTGTTACAAATTCATCAACCAAATTATATGCTTCTTCCAATGCTTTGTCTAAATCTTCGTTTACTACAATTTTATCAAATAATGGTGATGTTGCTAATTCTGCAGATGCCTTTGCGACACGCATATTTATTTTGTCGTCACTCTCGGTTTTGCGCTTTTTCAATCTGATTTTTAATTCATCGATACTTGGTGGTTTTACAAAAATAGCCAATGTTTCTTTAGGAAACTTACGCTTTATTCGTAATCCACCAGAAACATCAATATCAAAAATCACATGTTTATCAAGTTTCCAAATACGATCAATTTCAGTTTTTAAAGTTCCGTAAAAATTATCGCGATAAACTTCTTCCCATTCTAAGAATTCATCTGTTTTTATTTTATTTTTAAATTCTTTAGCAGATAAAAAGTAATAGTCTTCCCCATCAATTTCAGTGCCTCTTTTCTCACGAGAAGTTGCTGAAATTGAAAATTCTAAACCTAATTCTTTTTGCTTCAATAAATGTCTAACAATCGTTGTTTTTCCTGATCCTGAAGGTGCAGAAAACACAATAAGTTTTCCTTTTTTGTTTGTCATTACAACACGTTTAGGTTTTGCTCTTTTATTTTTTCGAGTTCGTCTTTCATCTGAACAACAATTTGCTGCATTTCAGCAAAATTTGCTTTAGATCCAATAGTATTAATCTCTCTACCAATCTCTTGAGTTATAAATCCAAGTTTTTTTCCGTTAGATGTATCAGTATTTAATTCCTTTGAAAAATAAGACAAGTGGTTTTTTAAACGAACTTTCTCTTCAGTAATATCTAATTTTTCTAAGTAATAAATCAATTCTTGCTCAAAACGATTAGCATCAACTTTTACTTCTAATTCTGTTATTGCTTTCTGTAGTTTTGCTTTAACATTCTCAATGCGTTGAGGATCTGACTTTATTACTTCTTCTAAATAATTCTCTATCAGTTTAATACGTTTTATAAAATCTTGTTTTAAAACTTCCCCTTCATCTGTACGGTACAAAACAATCTTATCTAATGCTGTGTTTATAGCGTTGTCAATCAATTTCCATTCATCTTCATTTAACGATTCTCTTTTAATTTGGATGACTTCTGGCAATCTAATTGCCATTTGAAGAGATTCTGTTTCTGAGACATTTGAAATTTCTTTCAACTGATTCATATAAGACTTTATAGTGTCTTGATTGATTTGCGAAGATATATTCTCTCCTATTGATTCGACATAAATAGAAAAATCTACTTTTCCTCTCACCAATCTATTAGCTATTTTTTTACGAATAGTCAACTCTTTTTCCTTATAATAGGAAGGCATTCTGACATTCATATCTATACTTTTACTATTCAAAGATTTAACTTCTATAGTAACTTTTTTAGTTGGTAATTGTATTTCGGTTTTACCATAACCTGTCATTGATAATATCATCGGCTAAAAATAGAATTGCGCAAAGGTACACAATTTAACATTTAAGTAATTTAAGTTACATAAAGATGTGATTTTATTTTTAGATACTATTTTTACAAAGAAAAAGCACTTCAAAATAAATTGAAGTGCTTCAACAATTGATATGATATTCTATTAAAGTATCATTTTGTGGGGGTGAAACTATTGCTTTGTAAAATGGGTTGATATTTATAACTACACTATTATGACACAACATTTTTTAATAAGTCACAAAAAAAACGTTTGCAATATTTTCGCAAACGTTTTTATATTATATACTTACCATAAGTATTAGGCTTCCAAAGCAGGAATACGTAATACTTGTCCTGGATAAATTTTATCAGGATGTGAAAGCATTGGTTTGTTTGCTTCAAAAATAACAGGGTATTTCATTGCATTACCATAATATGTTTTAGCAATTTTCCCTAATGTATCTCCAGAAGCTACAGTATGAAACTGAGCAGCTGGCTCTTCAATTTCTGCAAGAGCAACAGTCATTCTGTCATCTACAGAAGCAATTCCTTCTGTATTTCCAATAACTAATACTACTTTTTCTCTTGTTGCTTGGTTTGCTGCTTCTCCCCAAACTGTTGCGACATCATCTTCAACTCCAATATTTAAATCTGCTACTTCAAAACCTAAAGTCTCAACTGCATTTCTCAAATTTGTTGCTGCTTCTGCCGCTTCTTCTTCTGTTGTTTTGCCTATGCCAAAAACTCTTGCTCCAGCATTTTTAATAAATGAAAATAATCCCATGTTTCTGATTTTTATGTTTAATGAAGTGACAATATACATTTTTTTAAGGAAAAACCATAAAGAATAAGGGCAAAAATGACTCATAAAAAAATTTGTAGTCACCATGAGTTTTTATACATTTGCAGTGTAAATACAAATTATCATGATTGCAAGTAATATATTTAGGGCTATAGGTGATTTTTTCACAAATATTGGATTTTTACCATATGAATGGTTGCGTAACGATGTCTCAAGTTGGTGGTTACAAAATACATTCAGTTGGATTCTTGCTATTATTTGTATGGTTGCGTTTGTTTATTGGATGGGACAATTGAAAAAATTTAAAAACGAAGGAACAGAATAGTTCCAATCTCTTCTTAAATTATTAAAATCTTTTTTTCGTGGGAAGTAAAAATAAATTAAAGCGATTTCGCGAAAACGATACTTTCTCTAATGTTGTTCAACCAACTCGTGAAGATATCTTATCAAACAATTTTTCTTTAAAAGGAAAATGGAATACTTTTTTTAAGAACGACAATCCCATTGTACTTGAGTTAGGCTGTGGAAAAGGTGAATATGCGCTTGCATTAGCAAAGAAAAATCCCGATAAAAATTTTATTGGTGTAGATATTAAAGGTGCACGTTTTTGGCGAGGCGCAAAGTCTGCTTTGGAAGAGAATATGCATAATGTAGGATTTCTACGTACTCAAATTGAACTTATTAACCTGTGTTTTGAAGAAAATGAAATTGATGAAATTTGGATTACATTTCCTGATCCTCAAATTAAATATACAAGAACAAAACATCGATTGACAAATCAAGAGTTTTTGAAAAAGTATCATGAAATTCTAAAGCCAAAAGGTATAGTTCACTTAAAAACAGATAGTGAGTTTATGCACGGCTATACTTTAGGAGTTTTGCATGGTGAAAATCAAGAAGTTATATATGCGCACCATGATGTATATAATAACAAACAGCATTCTCCAAAAGAGGTAATCGAAACACAAACTTTTTATGAAAGACAGTATTTGGAAACTAACAAAGCGATTACTTATATCAAATTTCGATTGAATTATTAATAAAAAACGTGTATTTTTAATCAATGAAAAAATCCAACGATAATTTCTTTGAAAAATCTTATGCCGTTGCGCGTCTTATTCCTTTAGGGAGAGTTACAAGTTATGGTGCAATTGCAACATACTTAGGTACTGCACGTTCTGCAAGAATGGTTGGTTGGGCAATGAATGCTTCGCATAATGATGATAGTGTTCCAGCACATAGAGTTGTAAACAAGAAAGGACTTTTGACTGGAAAAATGCATTTTGATGGAACAAACTTAATGCAACAGCTACTCGAAAGTGAAGGGATTAGGATTGTTGATAACCAAATTCAAGATTTTGAGACGGTTTTTTGGAATCCTTCTGAGGAATCAATTTTATAAATCATCCTTTTAAAAACGTCATTGAAACTCAAAAATAGCTGTATATTTGTTGTTTAGAATCATTTTAATTTAGAAAAAGCGTGAGTATCCTCAAAAAAGATATATTAGCAGCACTTGAAAACATTACTGCTCCTGGAGAAGGGAAGAGTTTGGTAGAAAGTAATTCAGTAAAAAATATTGTTATTTTTGACAAAGAAATAATTCTTGATGTAGAAATTGGGAACCCAACTTTACAAGCAAAAAAACGTGTAGAAGTTGAAATCATGAAGATAATTCATGAAAAAGTACATCCAAAGGCAGATATAAAAGTAAATGTAACTGCTGTGGTTACAGAAAAACCTGTAAACAAAAAACCAGGAAGAGAAATTCCTGGAGTTAAAAATATTATTGCTGTAGCCTCAGGAAAAGGAGGTGTAGGAAAATCTACAATCACATCAAATTTAGCCGTTTCGCTATCAAAAATGGGATTTGCAGTTGGTATTTTAGATGCTGATGTTTATGGACCATCAACACATTTAATGTTTGATGTTGCAAATGCAAAGCCTCGTTCTACGACTGTAGATGGAAGATCTAAGATGAAACCTGTAGAAAGCTATGGTGTTAAAATTCTTTCTCTCGGATTTTTTACACAACCAAACCAAGCAGTAATATGGCGTGGACCAATGGCTTCAAAGGCATTGAACCAAATGATTTTTGACGCAGATTGGGGAGAATTAGATTTTTTAATTATCGATTTACCTCCTGGAACTGGAGATGTACATTTATCAATCGTTCAAGCGTTGCCTCTTACAGGTGCAGTAATCGTAAGCACACCTCAAAACATCGCTTTGGCTGATGCTAAAAAAGGTGTTGCTATGTTTCAACAAGAAAACATCAACGTTCCTGTACTCGGAATTGTTGAGAATATGAGTTATTTTACTCCTGCAGAATTGCCTGACAATAAATATTATATCTTTGGAAAAGATGGAGCAAAGAATTTAGCAATAGATTTAGATACTAAATTTTTAGGAGAAGTGCCATTGGTACAAAGCATTAGAGAGTCGGGAGACTTTGGAAGTCCTGTGGCATTACAAGACGGAACAGATTTGGAAGAAATATTTATAGGTATTACTAAAAATGTACTTTCTGAATTGGTGAAAAGAAATACCGATTTACCTCCAACAGAAGTGGTAAGAATAACAACAATGAGTGGTTGTAGTACAAAATAATAAGAAATGACAGCGCAAGAAACACAAAACAATGTTGAAAAAGCCTTAGAAGAAATCAGACCCTTTTTATTGTCTGATGGTGGAGACATCTCACTTGTAAATATTGAAAATAATATTGTAAGAGTTCAGTTAGAAGGAGCATGTATAAGTTGTTCTGTAAATCAAATGACACTTACTAATGGCGTAGAAGCCACTATTAAACGGTATGCGCCTCAAATAGAAAAAGTAATTGAAGTAACTCAAGAACATTCGAAATAATCTGTATATTTGTTTCATTATGAATTCATTTTGGCAAGACATATTAATTTATCTTAATTATCATTTAATTAAAAGGAATCCAGAATAGAGGCGTTTTGATTTTCAAACATTTAATTTTTCAATCATTTAATTTAAAAAATTATGCCTCGATATCACACACTCGGAAATATTCCACCAAAAAGACATACTATATTTAAAAGTCCTGAAGGTAACTTCTATTATGAAGAACTTTTTGGAACTATTGGTTTTGACGGAATGTCATCACTACTATATCACACACACCGTCCTACACAGGTAAAAAAGATACTAAAATCTTACGATGTTGCTCCAAAAATTGCAGTTGCAAAAAACATGAAATCAATAAGTTTAAAAGGCTTTGAAGTGCCTGCAACTGATGATTTTTTAGAAAGCAGAAAAATTGTATTAGCAAATAGTGATTGTTACATTGCTTTAGCAGCACCAAAAAAATCATTACGCGATTATTTTTATAAAAATACAGATTCAGACGAAGTTCTATTCATTCATAAAGGAACAGGAAAGTTAAGAACATTCTTGGGAAATATTGATTTTGAATATGGAGATTATTTGGTTATTCCTCGCGGAATGATTTACCAAATAGATTTCGATACAGAAGATAATAGGCTTTTTATTGTAGAATCAAAAAGTCCAATTTACACACCAAAACGTTATCGAAATTGGTTTGGACAACATTTAGAGCATTCGCCTTTTTGTGAGCGCGATATACATCCACCAAGCGAATTAGAAACTTTTGATGATAAAGGAGATTTCATTTTAAAAGTAAAAAAACAAGACACTATACATGAATATTTGTATGCAGCACACCCTTTTAGTGTTGTAGGTTGGGATGGGTATAATTATCCTTACAAACTTTCAATTCATGATTTTGAGCCTATAACAGGAAGGGTGCATTTACCTCCTCCAATTCATCAAACATTTGAAACAGACACCTTTGTTATATGTTCTTTTGTACCACGATTATATGATTATCATCCAAATGCAATTCCTGCACCTTATAATCATAGTAATATAGATTCTGATGAAGTGTTATACTATGTTGACGGTGATTTTATGAGTAGAAACAATATCGAAAAGGGACAAATAACCTTGCATCCTGCTGGAATTCCTCATGGCCCACATCCTGGAGCAATGGAAAGAAGTATTGGGAAAAAAGAAACTGCAGAATTAGCAGTAATGGTTGATACTTTTAAACCATTAATGGTAACTGAAGAAGCATTAAAAATAGATGGAGGAGATTATTATCAATCTTGGTTAGACGAAAACCACTAAAAAATTAATTATGGCAGCAGAAATAAAAAATTTAGAAAATTTACAAAACACAGAATACGGACTTAAAAAATTATTTAAAGACGCAGAAGATTTTTTGCCACTTTTAGGAACTGATTATGTAGAATTATATGTTGGTAATGCTAAACAATCCGCACATTTTTACAAAACAGCATTTGGATTTCAGTCTCATGCTTTTGCAGGATTAGAAACAGGAATAAAAGATCGTGTTTCGTATGTATTAAAGCAAGATAAAATTCGCTTGGTATTGACAACGCCGTTAGATGAAGGAGGGTTGATAAACGAGCACATTAATAAACATGGAGATGGTGTAAAAGTGATGGCACTTTGGGTTGAGGATGCAACAAAAGCATTTGAAGAAACCACAAAACGAGGCGCAAAACCTTTTATGGAACCTACACGTGAAGAAGATAAAGATGGTTTTGTTGTGCGTTCTGGAATTTACACATATGGAGAAACCGTTCATATTTTTGTAGAACGAAAAAACTACAATGGAACCTTTCTTCCAGGATATAAAAAATGGGAATCTCATTACAATCCAGAATCTGTTGGTTTGAAATTTGTAGACCATATGGTTGGTAATGTAGGTTGGGGAGAAATGAAAACATGGTGTGACTTTTATGCTAAGGTTATGGGATTCGCACAAATTATTTCATTTACTGATGATGATATTTCTACGGAATACACAGCCTTAATGTCTAAAGTAATGAGTAATGGAAACGGACGAATTAAGTTCCCAATAAATGAACCTGCAAAAGGAAAAAAGAAATCACAAATTGAAGAATATTTAGATTTTTATAAAGGAGCAGGAGTACAGCACATTGCTGTTGCAACGAATGATATAGTAAAGACAGTTTCTGCGATGAGAGATAGAGGAGTAGAATTTTTATACGTTCCTGATACCTATTATGATGATTTATTAGAACGCGTAGGAAAGATTGATGAAGATGTTGAGGTTCTTAAAGAACATGGTATCCTTATTGACCGTGATGACGAAGGTTATTTATTACAATTATTTACAAAACCGGTTGTAGATAGGCCAACAATGTTCTTTGAAATTATTCAACGAAAAGGTGCTCAATCTTTTGGTGTAGGAAATTTTAAGGCACTTTTTGAAGCTATTGAACGTGAACAAGAAAATAGAGGTACACTATAATGGAAAAAGACGAATTACTTCAAAAAATAGAAGAAAAATATAAGAAATTAGGTGTTCCGTTAAATACAATGCTCGAAGGATTACTTTGGAGCACACCAACGACTTATTGGGATTATATCCAAACGGATGCTCTTTTAGGTTTGCAAACACCCAGAACTACTGAAAAAGATGAAATGGTATTTATTATGTACCATCAAGTTAATGAATTGTTGTTTAAAATGATTTTGTGGGAAATTGATCAAGTAGCGATGGCTGAAAACCTAACTGCAGAAAAATTTGCAAAACACTTAGCTCGCGTTAGTCGTTATTTTGATATGCTTTCAAGTTCATTTACAGTAATGATGAATGGAATGGATGTAGAACAATATTTAAAATTTAGAAATACGTTGGCACCTGCAAGTGGTTTCCAATCTGCACAATACAGAAAAATTGAATTTGCTTCAACAGAATTAATTAATTTAATTGACATTCGATTCAGAAAAACGATAGATAGGGACACACCTTTTAAAAATGCTTTTGATCATTTATATTGGCAAGCAGCAGGTAAAAATTATGAAACAGGAGAAAAATCTATCCTATTAAAGTTGTTTGAAAAAAAATATATGGGAGATTTTATAGATTTTATGGAAGACTATAATGAAATAAATCTCGCAAAAAAATTCAAGCAATTGCCTGAGGCAACTCAAAATAACATTGATTTGATAAATGCGATGCGTCATTACGACCATACAGTAAATGTAAAATGGGTGATGGCTCACTATAATGCTGCTAATAAGTACCTTGGTGATGGAAATATTGAAGCGACAGGTGGAAGTAACTGGCAAAAATATATGCATCCTCGTTATCAAAAGCGCATTTTCTTCCCAGAATTATGGTCTGAAAACGAACTTAAAAATTGGGGAATCACAAATCTTGAAAATTATAAAATAATATCAGAATTATAATTTTCAATATAATTTTTAGAAAAGCTTAACGTTAAATCGTTAGGCTTTTTTTATTTTTGGAATGGTAATTGTATTTTAAAAAATAATAAGAGATAAAACTGTCAATACATACATGAAAAAAATAGTACTTGGAATATTACTTTTTAGTTTAACCATTTCAAACGCACAATCGAAAGAAGAGGTTTTTAAAAGCGGAGAATGGCTTAAATACCGTATGCATTATGGTCTCATAAATGCTGGCTATGCAACTGTAAGCATAAAGTCAGTAAAGAAAGATAAAAAAGAAGCCTTTCATGTAATTAGCAAAGGTTGGACTACAGGTATTACAAAATTGTTTTTTAAGGTTAAAGATAATTATCAAACATGGTTTTATAAAGACAATTTAAAACCGTATCACTTTAGAAGAAGGGTTGATGAAGGCGGACATATTATTTCTCGAGATATATATTTTGATCAAAAAGCAAAAACGGCACTTGTTAAAGATCATAAAAAAAATATAGAAAAAACATTGACAATAGATAATGTCCAAGATATTTTATCTTCTTTTTACTATCTTAGAAGTCAAGATATTAGTGAGTTAACAATTGGAGATGAGTTAGAGTTAGATATGTTTCTTGATTATGAAACATTTGGATTTAAGATGGAATTCTTAGGAGAGGAAGTAATAAAAACAAAGTTTGGAAGAATAAAAAGTTTAAAATTTAGACCTTCGGTACAATCAGGACGAATTTTTAAAGCTAAAGAAAGTTTGACTATTTGGATTACTGCAGATAAAAACAAAATTCCTATTAGAATAAAAGCAGATTTATCAGTTGGCTCTTTAAAAGCAGATTTGGATCAATTTAAAGGGTTAGCAAATCCTTTTAACATTATTTTTCGATAATTAAATTGTATTTTTGACGTTTAAAATACTTTAATCTTTAAAATTACAATCCTTTGAAAAAATATCTTGTGCTTGTTCTTGGCACATTAATACTTATATCTTGCGAAAAAAAACCTCTCAAAATTGAAGTTGCAGAACTTCAACCTTCTACTCCTTTATATGAATTTGGTTATAATCTCGATGATTATATAGTTATTAGAGATACCATCAAAAAAGGAGAAAGTTTTGGAGTTATTTTAGATAGAAACCACGTAAACTATCCAATAATAAATAAAATTGCAGTTTCTATAAAAGACACTTTTGATGTAAGACGATTAAGAGCAGGAAAACCATATCTTCTTCTTGCGAAAAAAGATTCTACTGAGCAGGCACAAGTATTTATCTATCATCACAATAAAATAGAAAGTACAATTGTTGATTTTACAGATTCAATCATTGTCAAAAAAAATAGAAAACCAATAAAGTATGTCGAAAAAACAGCTTCTGGAATTATCACCAGTTCACTGTCTGAAACCTTAGATTCTCAAGGCTTGAGTGCTGTAATTTCAAATGACTTATCAACGATTTATGCTTGGACAATTGATTTTTTTAGACTTCAAAAAAACGATAAATTTAGAATAGTATACGAAGAACGTTATATTGATGATACTATTTCTGCTGGAATTCATCAAATAAAAGCAGCCTATTTTGAGCACGGAAAAAAACCATTTTATGCCTTTAAATTTATTGCAGATTCTACTAAAATGATTGAAGACTATTATGATGAAAATACAAACGTACTACGTCGTCAATTTTTAAAAGCTCCTATAAAATTTAATTATAGAATCTCTTCTCGGTATAATTTAAGAAGACGTATTGCATATTATGGAAACAAGATAAGACCTCATAAAGGTACAGATTTTGCCTCGCCAATTGGCACACCAATTATTGCAACAGCAAACGGAACCGTCACAGAATCTCGAAGAAAAGGAGGCAATGGAAAATATGTGAAAGTTCGCCATAATGGAACCTACAGTACGCAGTATCTTCATATGAGCAAACAGGCTGTTAAAGCTGGTGAAGTTGTAAAACAAGGAGATGTGATTGGTTATGTTGGGATGACAGGAAATACTGGAGGACCACATGTTTGTTATCGCTTTTGGAAAAATGGAAAACAAGTGGATCCATTAAAACAAAAACTTCCTGCGGCAAAACCTATGAAAGAAATAACAAAACCTATTTATTTAAATTCTATTGTTGAAATGAAATCTAAACTAGACGCTATCTCTTTTCCAGATTTACCTACTGAAGATGTGATTTCTATTGAAAACAAACTCTAATTTATTTGGACTATGGCATTAAAAAGTATAAATCCAACTCAAACGAATGCTTGGCAAAGTTTAAAAAAACATTTTGCTGATATTAAAGATGCCCATTTAAAGAAATTATTTAATGATAACTCTCACAGAAAAGAAGAATTTACTATAAATTTCAATGATTTCTCCATAGATTTTTCTAAAAATACAATCACGCAAGAAACTGTAAATCAATTGATTAAACTTGCTGATGAGGTTGATTTAAAGGGTGCAATTGAAAAGTATTTTAGTGGAGAAAAAATAAACGAAACTGAAGAAAGAGCAGTATTGCATTCGGCATTGAGAACTCAAAAAAACAACCCAATTCTTGTTGACGGAATAGATATTTTACCTCAAATTAAAAGTACACTTTCAAAAATTAAAGACTTTACAAACAATGTTGTTTCTGGAGCTTGGAAAGGCTATACAAATAAAAAAATAACCGATATTGTAAATGTTGGGATAGGAGGTTCTGATTTAGGTTCAGACATGGTTGTTGATGCGCTCAAGCATTATAAAAATCACCTAAACATTCATTTTGTTTCCAATATAGATGGAGATCATGTTAAAGAAATTATCAAAAAATTAAATCCAGAAACAACACTTTTTGTGATTGTTTCTAAAACCTTTACAACTCAAGAGACCCTAACCAATGCGACAACAATCAGAAAATGGTTTTTAGAAACTGCTGATGAAAAAGCCATCAAAAAACACTTTGTTGCTGTCTCTACAAATCTAAAAGATGTAATGGCATTTGGTATTGAAGAAGAAAATATCTTTACAATGTGGAATTGGGTTGGAGGACGTTTTTCGTTGTGGTCAACTGTAGGTTTGTCTATTAGTTTGGCTGTTGGTTTTGATAATTTCAATCAACTTTTAAAAGGTGCATCAGAGATGGATGAGCACTTCAAAAAAGCATCTTTTGACAAAAATATTCCTGTTATTTTAGCACTTATCGGAATATGGTATAACAACTTTTTTGGTAGTGAAACGGAAGTAATTTTACCATACTCACATTATCTTAATAAATTCCCAATATACTTGCAACAAGCTAGTATGGAGAGCAATGGGAAATCAGTTGATAGAAAGGGAAATAAGGTTGATTATCAAACTGGAAGTATCATTTGGGGAAGTGCAGGAACAAATGCACAACATGCTTTTATGCAACTTATTCATCAAGGAACAAAATTAATTCCTGCAGATTTTATCGGTTTTGAAGAGTCGCTTTATGGTGATAAAGAACATCATCAAAAATTAATGGCAAATTTTTACGGACAAACTCAAGCACTTGCTTTTGGGAAAACAAAAGAAGAGGTGCATCTTGATTTGAAATTTCAAGGGAAAATAGAAAGTATAGAAAAACTACTACCTTTTAAGGTTTTTGAGGGAAATAAACCTACGAATACAATCTTAATTAAAAAATTAACTCCAAGAAATTTAGGGAGCCTAATAGCTATGTATGAACAAAAGATATTTGTACAAGGAATTATTTGGAATATTTACAGTTTTGATCAATTTGGAGTAGAATTAGGTAAAGAATTAGCTCATAAAATATACACTGAAATATAATTTAACCTTATTTTTAAATTGAGTTAACAATCTGCTTAAACTCACAATTCACAAGTATTAAGCAACTATTTGATTTTCAACAATTACTTAAAGGTATTGTTAAATATTGAATTCATAAATTTTTGTTAAAATTTAATTCTAAAATTAAATAAATCCTCATAAAATTTTTGCATATTTGCATAACTATTAAAAAACACTAACTTTATATGAAAAAAATTACTCAATTTTTATTAGTGACGTTGTTTATTGCAACATCAACTATGTATGGTCAAACACTTACCGGAACAGTTATGGATGATTCAAATCAACCATTACCTGGAGCCGATGTTATTTTAGATGGTACCACAAAAGGTGCTTCTACCGATTTTAGCGGAAACTTCTCTATAGATGTTCCTGCTGGTAATGGTACAGTTACTGTATCGTTTATCGGTTATTCAAACAAAAATATTGCATTTACTGTTGCTGAAGGGCAAACTGTAAATTTAGGAACAATTGAATTAGCTGCTTCTCAAGAAGCGTTAGATGAAATTGTAATTGTTGGTTCTGGTGTTGTCGATTTGGCAAACTCAAGAAGAACTCCTATTGCAACATCTACAATTCCTGTTGCTGAAATTCAAGCAAAAATTGGAACTGCAGATATTACGCAGACGCTAGTTAATACTCCATCTGTATATGTTGCAGGTCAAAATGGAGGTTATGGAGATTCAAGAATATCAGTTCGTGGATTCGATCAAACAAATACTGCGTTCTTATTAAACGGTCAACCAATTAACGGAATGGAAGATGGTAAAATGTACTGGTCTAACTGGTCTGGATTATCTGATATTGCAAGTGTTGTACAAATGCAAAGAGGATTAGGAGCTTCTAAACTAGCTATTTCTTCTGTTGGTGGTACAGTAAACTTCGTTATGAATGCTACTGCTCAAAAAGAAGGAGGAAACTTCAGTGTAGGTATGGCAAATGATGGATACTTAAAAACGACTGCAAGTTATAGTACTGGAATTAGTGAAAAAGGATGGGGAACTACTGTTTTGCTTTCTCACTGGCAAGGAAATGGTTACAACGATGGTAACTTTGGAAAAGGACAAACGTACTTTATTTCATTTGGTTATAAAGCAAGCGAAAGAAGTAACTTTAACTTTTTGATTACTGGTGCTCCACAGTATCATGATCAAAACTTCTCAAAATCTATTTCTACATATTTAGAAAGAGGTAGAAAATACAACAGTAACTGGGGAACTTATAAAGGTCAATACATGACTGAAAGAAGAAATTTCTATCACAAACCTGTTATGAATTTAAACTGGGATTTTGATATCAACGAAACAACAAGTTTATCTACAGTATTATATGCATCGATAGGACGTGGTGGTGGAACTGGTAACAGAGTGCAAAGTAATAATAGACTTGATCTTACTGCTGATGGACAAGTTGATTATGACGGATATTATGCATTGAACGCAGCAACTTCTGGTGCTGGTGGTTATTTTGCTGCTGATGGAGGGTATATAACTCGTGCTTCTATGAATTTACATAGTTGGTATGGTACTGTATCTAACTTTAAAAAACAATTGAACGATAACTTAACATTAAATGTTGGTATGGATTTAAGAACATACTATGGTAAACACTTTAGAATTGTTGAAAACTTCCATGGCTTAACTTCATGGCAAGAAAATATTCGTTTGAGAGATCCAAATAACAATCACCAAACATTTGGTTCTTTTGGAACGTATAAAAATGTAATCACAACAAGAGATATGGCTGCAAATCCATGGACTGCATTGTTCTCAAGTTTTGATGACGAAGAAAAAATTGCTTATAATAGTGAAGAGCGTATTTCTTATGGAGGTTTATTTACTCAGTTAGAATATGCAAATGATAAAATGTCTGCATTTTTCCAAGGATCTGTAAATAATCAATGGAGTCAACGATTTGATCTTTATCAATATGCTGATGCATCATTGGTCGATGGTACTTCTTCTCAAGCAACAGGTGCATTGCCTTCAGGTATTGAAGCAGGTACAGATTCTGAAAAGATTTCAAACTTTGGATATAATTTAAAAGCAGGTGCAAGTTATACTATAGATGATGAAAATGTTGTGTATGGTAACGCTGGATATTATGATCGTCAACCATATTTTGACAACATATTTAGTTCATTTAATAACTTAGCAAATGATTTTGCAACAAACGAAAAAATCTTAGGTTTAGAACTTGGGTATGCTTTTAAAGGAGAAAATATTTCTGCAAACTTAGATTTATATAGAACTTCTTGGAAAGATAGAGTTACCAGTTCAACAAGAGTTGTTAGTGGTGTTGTACAAAACACTTTAAACTTTGGTGTTGAGCAGTTACATACTGGTATTGAACTAGCTTTGAAAGCCAAAGCAACAGATCAGTTAAAATTTACAGGATTTCTTTCTATAGGTAACTGGGAATACAAAGGAACTGCTACTAGACTTGTTCAGGATGAAGATCAAAATTTTATATCTGAAACACTTGAAGATGTCGATGGTGGTAAAGTTGGAGATGCTGCACAATTTACTGCTGGTGTTGGTACAAGATATGAAATTGTAGAAAACCTATCAGTAGATGTAGACTATAGATTTTACAACAACTTATACGCTAATGTTGGTGCTGTAAAAGAAAACTTAGAAATACCTTCTTATGGTGTTGCTGATATGGGAGTATCATTCAAATTTCCTTTGGAAGAAGGTAAATCATTGAGTTTAAGAGCAAACGTAAATAATGTGTTAAACAATATTTATATTGCAGAATTACGTACAGCAAATACTGCAGACGTAGGAGATGAAACTTACAATGGTCTTAATGTAAGCAATCAAGGTTACTTCGGGAAAGGAAGAACTTGGAACTTTACTGCTAGATATAAATTCTAATTCGTTAGAATATTTCAAAATATTAAAACCGCCAACGTAAAGTTGGCGGTTTTTTTATGCTTAAAATTGTCAGGTCGAGCGGAGTCGAGACCTCTTATTTATTCTATAGTTCTCGACTCCGCTCGAACCGACAAAACCAACTATGTTTACGCAAAATTCACTACATTTACCAAAACTAAAACAAACTATATTATGATGAAAACAATTCACTCTTATTGGGCATATCTTGCTTTAATAATTTTAGTCCTTGCTACAGTAAATGCTATTATGGGTTACATTTCTAAAAGAGAATTTAAGGACAAGGACCTTCGTATTTCACTTTTCACGCTTATAGTAATGCATATACAACTTTTAATAGGCTTTGGATGGTATTTTATGTCACCTTGGTATAAATCAATGAAAGCAGACGGTATTGATGCAAGTAACCGTTTATTAGCAGTAGAGCACCCAATACTTATGATACTTGCAATTGTCTTTGTTACTGTTGGATGGTCAAAACACAAAAAGCAAACAACAGACGAAGGGAAATTTAAAAAAATTGCAATTCTTTACGGAATAGCATTACTATTAGTCTTATCAAGAATTCCTTGGAGCCAATGGTTTAATTAATAATATATCGTCAGTTCGAGCGGAGTCGAGAACTATATATTCTTCAATGAGTTCTCGACTCCGCTCGAACTGACATTTGTTTTTTTAAATAAAACTTTCAATGAAATTCCTTAAAAAAATAATAGCATACCCCTTATCAATAATTTATTATTTGTTCTTTGGATCTACGCTTCTGATTTTTCAACCTATACAATGGATTGCTAATAATATCTTTGGATACAAGGCACATAAAAAAGTTGTAGATGTATTTAATGGTTGTTTAGTTTCTTGTTTATATATTCTCGGAACAAGGATAACTTTCATCAATAAACAAAGTATTCCTGACGGAGTTCCATTAATTATTGTTTCCAATCACCAAGGATTATATGATATTTCTCCTCTCTCTTGGTTCTTTAGAAAATACCATCCAAAGTTTGTTTCAAAAAAAGAATTAGGAAAAGGGCTGCCAAGCATCTCTTATAATTTAAGGCATGGAGGATCTGTGTTAATAGATAGGAAGAATCCAAAACAAGCGATTAGTGCACTTATTAATTTTGGAAAATATTTAGAAAATAGTAAATACTCTGCAATCATTTTTCCAGAAGGAACACGTAGTAGAACTGGTATTCCAAAAAAATTCTCTTCTAATGGATTGAAAACATTAGTTAAGTTTATACCTTCAGCATACATCGTTCCCGTAACAATAAATAATTCATATAAATTATTAGAAAATGGAACTTTTCCATTAGCTCTTGGAACTCATTTAACTTTTGAAGTTCACAAACCAATTGAAGTTAAATCTAACTCTTTTGAAAATTTGTTTAAAAAAACAGAACAAACAATTAAAAATGCTGTAATATTGTATGCTTAAACAAGTAAACATGTCATTACATAACGTCAGATTAGAAGTAATGCAAACACTCGAAAAAAACATCGAAGTGTTTGTAAATAAATTTCTAATAACTCCAGAAAAAATTTGGCAGCCTACAGACTTTTTACCAAATTCACAAAGTGATAATTTTATTGAAGAAGTAAAAGAAATACAAGAATTATCAAAAGATTTTGATGATGATTTTTGGGTTTGTATGGTTGGTGATACGATCACCGAAGAAGCATTACCAACTTATGAATCTTGGTTACTAGATGTTGACGGTATTTCCTCTCGAAATAGTGACAATACTAAAGATAATGGTTGGGCGAAATGGATTCGTTCTTGGACAGCAGAAGAAAATAGACATGGCGATACACTTAACAAAATGTTATACCTATCTGGAAGGGTAAATATGCGTGAAGTAGAAATCACAACGCAACATTTAATTTCTGATGGCTTTGATATTGGTACTGCTCGTGACCCTTATAAAAACTTTGTTTATACAAGTTTTCAAGAATTAGCAACGTATGTTTCTCATAATAATGCAGCAAAATTAGCTCGTAAAAAAGGCTTTAAAATGCTATCAAAAATGAACAAAATTATAGCAGGAGATGAAATGCGTCATCACTTGGCATATGTTGAATTTGTTAGGCAAATTTTCCAACATGATGCAAGTGAAATGATGTTAGCATTTCAACACATGATGAAGCATAAAATTGTAATGCCTGCAATGCACTTAAGAGAATCATTCGGAGCAAAAGGAACATTGTTTGACCAATTCTCAACAGTTGCTCAACGCGCAGGAGTTTATACAGGTTTTGATTATGTTAATATCATGGAAAAGTTAAACATAGCTTGGGAAATTGATAAAATTACTGGTTTGACAGACGAAGCAGAAAAAGCACGTGACTATTTAATGAAATTACCTGCAAGAATGTATCGTATTACTGAACGTATTGTGATTCCTGATACAAAGTTTAATTTTAAATGGATGAATCCTATTTAAATAAATTTGGATTCACAAATTAAGAATTTAAGATTCTTCGTTCCACTCAGAATGACAAAGTATGATAAAAATGTCATCCTGAACAGAGTGAAGAATCTCATCTAAAGACTCATTATTCGATAGAAAATGAGTCTTTGTCGTTTAAGAACCTGAACCTATTTCTGCTTTCAGTTAACTTGTTTTTGTCAAGAGAAACTTCAAAAACAACTTCTTTCTCTAGATTATTATAAATCTGTTCTTTTCCTAGCATATCTATAACTTGTGAATGGCCAACATGTTCTATATTATTGCCATCAACTCCAACTCTATTTACTCCTATTGTGTAACACATGTTTTCTATGGCTCTAGCCTTTAATAATATGTCCCAAGCAGAAATTCTTGGCTTTGGCCAATTAGCAACATAAATTAATAGTTCATAATCGTCATTATTTCTTGACCATACAGGGAAACGTATGTCATAACAAATCATCGGACAAATTTTCCAACCTTTATATTCAACAATCAATCGTTTATTTCCTGATGAATACACTTTGTTCTCTCCGCCATATGTAAACAAATGTCGCTTATCATAACTGTCAATTTTTCCATTTGGATGTACAAAAACCAAACGATTATAATATTTATTATCATCTTTGATAATTAAACTGCCAACAATTGCAATTTCCTTTTCTTTAGACAACTTTTTTATCCAACTGACCGTTTCTCCTTCCATTTTTTCAGCGTATTTCTCTGGATTCATAGAAAAACCTGTTGTAAACATTTCTGGAAGCACAACTAAATCAACACCTGAAGAGACTTTATCTATTTTTTTATCAAAATAGTTGAGGTTTTCCTGGCTGTTTTCCCACACTAAATTGGCTTGAATAAGCGCTATATTAAGTATGTCTTTCATATTGAAATTTAATTTGTGTTATTTACTTTTAAATATGTCAAATGTATTTATCGAATATACACCTATTATTACGAACCACGACAAAAAAGTAAATCCAAAAAGCATCCAATTAGAATCATTGAAACTTATAAAAAATGTAAAAATTAAAGAGAAAACGGCTAGTGCAATAAATTTATAAAGCCCTTTTATATCCTCTTTTTTTTTCGCTTCAATTTGTAATTGCTCCTCTTCTTCCTTTTTGTTTAAACTACTTAAATTAATTTCAAATACGGAAGCTAAAGATTTTAATGTTTCAAAATCTGCATTTTGTCCACTCTCTATTCTTTGAATTGTTCTAGTGCTTAAACCGCTCATTTCTGCTAATTGTTCTTGTGACCAATGGCGTTCTAATCTTAGTTTTTTAATGTCTGCTAATGTAATTGTACTTTTTTCCATTATTATATGTTTTTATTATGGCACAAAGATATCGACAGCCTTTTGTTTTTATAGCGACACCTTAATTTCACCAACACGACAGTAACATGACAGTTGTGTTTGTTGATTTTTAAACACTGATTTTTAGCCTATTAAAAGAGCTGTATGCTGTTTAATATCTCAGCCGCTCTTTTTAATGTATCATCAGTTTTTGCAAAACAAAATCGTAATATTTTTTCATCTTGACCATTTGAATTAAAAACTGACAACGGAATTGAAGCTATTTTATGTTCTTTAATCAATCTTTTTGAAAAGTCAATATCCCTTTGATTCGTTATGCTTGAATAATCCAATCCTTGAAAATAAGTTCCTTGTGATGGTGTGAATTTAAATCTAGAATCTTTTATTAACCCTAAAAACAAATCTCTTTTCACCTGATAAAAATTCGACAATTCCAAATAATGATTAGAGTTTTGTAAATAATCAGCAATTGCTTTTTGCATTGGATGGCTCACGCAAAACACATTGAATTGATGTGCTTTTTTAAACTCATCCATCAAGTCTTTAGGCGCACAACAATATCCAATCTTCCATCCAGTAACATGAAATGTTTTTCCAAATGATGCAACTATAAAACTTCGCAATTTTAAATCAGAAAACAAACAAACACTTTGATGATTTTCTCCGTCAAAAACAATATGCTCATACACTTCATCACTCAATACAATGATATTGGTATTCTTCGTCAGTTCTTGTAATTGTAACATGTCATCTTTTGAAAAAATAGTTCCAGAAGGATTTTGAGGTGTATTGATAATAATCATTTTGGTTTTAGAAGAAATATTCTGTTGTACTTCTTCCCAATCAACTTTATAGTTCGGTGCTTTTAATTGAATTGGAATCACTTTACCTCCATTTAATTCAATTGTTGGCTCATAACAATCATATGCTGGACAAAATAGGATCACCTCATCATCTTGCCTTATAAAAGTTGAAATAATCGTATAAATCGCTTGTGTTGCACCTGCAGTAACCGTAATCTCAGTTTCAGGATGATAACTTGAATTATAAAGCAGTGAAAATTTGTCAGATATTGCTTCTCTCAACTCAAATATTCCAGCCATTGGAGCATATTGATTTCTTCCAGAGTTCATGGCTTTTTTTGCTAAATCCAACAATTGTTGGTCTGGCTCAAAATTAGGAAAGCCTTGTGATAAGTTTATTGCATTGTGTTTATTTGCCAATGCGCTCATCACTGAGAAAATGCTAGTTTTAACAGTTGGTAATTTAGAATTTAATAACATATCTTAATAAAATAGATCAATCATGATTTTATAAAAGTAAATAATAATTATCATTGAATATCATTATTTAGTTAATTATTAGTAACTTAGCGTAAATACCTTAATTCAACAATACTTTTTATTATGGGAGTTGAAAAAATAGTCTTCAAAAATGCACTCAAAATTTACCTTGGAGTTGTATTGTTTTTTTTTCTCATGAAATTGTTGAATCTTGATACTGTCACTGAATTACGCATATTAAATTTCGGTTTCGTTTTTTGGGGGGTCAATAGTGTTATTAAAGAGAATATCTTTAATAATAACAATACAAACTACCTTCAAAATTTATTTATTGGTCTATTTACTTCTTTACTAAGCGTATTTTTTATAATTATTTCCTTTTCAATTTATCTATTTTACATAGAGCCTTCATTTATTCATGTAGTTGAAGACTCATCTCTTTGGGGAAGTGACTTAACACCACCGTTAATTTCTGCAGCTATTTTTATAGAAGGAATGGCTTCGTCAATAGTGTGTTCATTTATTGTTATGCAATTTTGGAAGAATAAAAAAAACCCAAATAATAACATTTAAATTATTTCCATTTTCTTTAACAAAAATGAAGCATTCATGTTTTTACAAATTCCTTTTTTAAAGGTATAGTCAAAATGGAGTTCGTCATTAAGTATCTCTGCGTCAAAATAATAATTCTTCACATCGCTCAACTCTTTTTCTATTTCACACAAACTTAAATCATGTGTAGCAATGATTCCGGTAGCGCTAGAAGCAACCAATTTTTCAACAAATTTCCGAGAACCAATTGCCTTATCTGTGCTATTTGTACCTTTTAATATTTCATCAAGAATAATAAAATAAGGTTCTTTTTGAATAGCGTCTACAATAAACTTTAAGCGAGTCAATTCAGAAAAGAAATAAGAACTATCATCTGTCAATGAGTCTGATGTACGCATGCTTGTAATCAATTTTACTGGAGAATAGATACTTTTTTTAGCACAAACTGGCAAGCCGACATTTGCCATAACAATATGAAGAGAAACAGTTCGTAAAAAAGTGCTTTTTCCTGCCATATTTGCTCCAGTAACAATGAAAAACTGTTCGTGATTTATAGTTAAATCATTGTCAATTCGTTTTTCTACATTCAACAGCGGATGGCCTAGATCTTTTGTATTAATTGTCGTTTTATTTACTGTTATTTCCGGGAATATATAGGTTGGATGATTGAACACAAAATTTCCTAATGAATTATAAGCATCAAAAAAAGAAATGACCTCAAACCAATCTTCAACCTTGTGATTATATTCTTGAATCCATCTTTCTATCTTATAACTTTGTTTACAATCCCACAATAAAAAACCATTTCCTACAATGGCAAAAAAGATGTTGTTTCGACTATCGAGCGCATCTAATAGTTTTGAAAATTCGTTAAAAATAACAGATGCTTTTTTTCCTTCTGATGTGATTTTCTGTTGTTTTTCTTTTAATATTTCAGATGAGTAAACCTCGTTTTCTATTTTATCAAGTAAAAGGGAATATTGCCTAAAAGTATCTTTTATTTTGTCAGAGTTAGATGACAAATCAGATATTTTTTTTAGATATTTTCCAGTAATTCCTAGCCCAATAAACATCCAAATAATTGCAGGAAAAGGTGATAGAATACTCGTAAATGTCAGACCTAAAAGTATTGTTGAAACAATAGCGAAAACCAACGGCAACCATTTCATTATTTTTGGTAAAAAAGGGTTGTATTTTTTCAACCAATTGATAATTGCACTCGCAGGAGTTTCAATGTGTGCCAAACTTGCAATTGCAGCGTAGTTTTGCCTCCATTCAGGAATTGAAGCCAATTCCTTTAATACTTCCTGCCTTAAAACCACATCTTTAGTGTCATTAGCAGTGAGTTCGTCTGCCAGCCTTTTTGAACCTTCTTTTATTGTTGTTCTGTTGATAAATTGATAGAAAGAACCTCTCCCAAATAAGTCAATATCTAAACTATAAAAGTGCTTTGGGTCTTGAAACTCTAACCCTTGTTCTTTCTCAAAATAGTCTCCTGATCCAATTTTCAATTCCTCTTCGTTGATGGTAATTAAGGCTTCAGATAATTCTTTTTCTGATTTTATTTTAGAATATTTCTTCAGTAAAAATAGAAAAACAGCTAATCCTATTACTCCAATAACGGCAGCAACTTGTATTTGTTGAAAAGAAAAATACACACCAAATGCAGTTGTAATAAACACAAAAAAACGACTTATACTAAGTTGTATTAGTTTCTTTTTATATGTTTTAGCGGCTAACTGATGCTTTTTTAATTGCTTGTTATAAAATGTAATAGGGCTCTTCACTTTGGATCTATATTTATTTCAAAGAAACAAAAAATCTCAAATCTTTTATCGATTTGAGATTTTAATATTTTAGATTCTTCGCTTTGCTCAGAATGACAAATCTATTGATTACCCTTTAGAACTTGCTTTTAAGTACTCTCGATTCATTCTTGCAATATTTTCCAATGAAATTCCTTTAGGACATTCTACTTCACAAGCACCTGTATTTGTACAGTTTCCAAAGCCTTCAGCATCCATTTGCGCAACCATATTCATAACTCTATCAGCAGCTTCTACCTGACCTTGTGGTAATAGCGCATATTGAGATACTTTTGCAGCAACAAATAACATTGCGCTGGAGTTTTTACAAGTAGCAACACAAGCACCACAACCAATGCAAGTTGCAGCATCCATTGCTTCATCAGCAGCGTGTTTTGAAATTGGTATTGCATTTGCATCTTGTGTATTACCAGAAGTATTTACACCAATATATCCACCTGCTTGTTGAATGCGTTCAAAAGCCATTCTATCAACAACTAAATCTTTAATTACAGGAAAGGCAGCTGCTCTAAATGGTTCAATTGTAATTGTATCACCATCATTAAACATACGCATATGTAATTGGCAAGTAGTGATTCCACGATCTGGACCGTGCGCTTCACCATTAATATACATAGAACACATACCACAAATCCCTTCACGGCAATCGTGATCAAAAGCGACAGGATCTTCATCTTTTGTAACTAATTGTTCATTTAAAACATCTATCATTTCTAAAAATGACATATGTTCTGAAATATCAGTAACTTTATAATCAACCATTTGACCTTTATCATGAGGTCCTTTTTGTCTCCAAATTTTTAACGTTAAATTCATCATAAGTTATAATTATTTGTATGAACGAGTTTTTAATTCGATATCCTTAAATTCTAATTCTTCTTTGTGTAAAATAGCATCACTTGGTTCGCCTTTGTATTCCCAAGCGGAAACATAAGCATAATCTTTATCGTTACGTAAAGCCTCTCCTTTTTGTGGTCCATCTTGTTCTACAGATTCGTCTCTAAAATGTCCGCCACAAGATTCATTACGGTCTAAAGCATCTATTGCAAATAATTCACCCAATTCTAAGAAATCTGCTACTCTACCTGCTTTTTCTAATTCTTGATTAAACTCATCTAGTTTACCAGTAACTTTTACATTTTTCCAGAAATCTTCTCGTATTTCTTTAATCTCTTGAATTGCCTCTTTAAGGTGTTTCTCATTACGAGCCATACCTGCTTTATTCCACATTACTTTTCCTAATTTCTTATGGAAATAGTCAACAGAATGTGTTCCTTTATTATTGATAAAGAAATCTAAACGATCTTTAACTTCTTTTTCTACAGCATCAAATTCTGGAGTGTCTGTTGAT
Source organism: Lutibacter sp. (assembly GCA_002733665.1). Classification (GTDB taxonomy): domain Bacteria; phylum Bacteroidota; class Bacteroidia; order Flavobacteriales; family Flavobacteriaceae; genus Urechidicola. Next base: position 38,594 of record NVWM01000030.1, on the reverse strand, counting down.
ATTTTTCCAGTTCTAATATCATCAGATAAATAGTCACCAATAGTATAAGGTAATACAAAATAACCGTCTGCTAAACCTTGCATTAAGGCTGATGCTCCAAGTCTATTTGCACCATGATCTGAGAAATTTGCTTCTCCAATACAATACAAACCTTCAACGGTTGTCATTAAGTTATAATCTACCCAAACTCCTCCCATAGTATAGTGAGTTGCAGGATAAATCATCATTGGAGTTTCGTATGGATTTTCAGCAATAATTTTTTCATACATTTGGAATAAATTCCCGTATTTCTCTTCAATAATTGCTTGCCCTAATTTAATAATTTCTTCTTTTGAAGGATTTTTAATATTATGAATCTTTGCTTGTTCTGTTCCATAACGTACAAATGCAGTTGCAAAATCTAAATAAACAGCTTCACCTGTAGCGTTTACACCAAAACCAGCATCACAACGCTCTTTTGCTGCTCTAGAAGCAACATCTCTTGGCACTAAATTACCAAAAGCAGGATAACGTCTTTCTAAATAGTAATCTCTATCTTCTTCGGCAATTTGAGTAGGTTTTAATTTACCTTGTTGAATTGCTTTAGCATCTTCCATTTTTGCAGGAACCCAAATTCTACCATCATTACGTAATGATTCAGACATCAACGTTAATTTAGACTGATAATCACCAGAACGTGGAATACATGTTGGGTGAATTTGTGTATAACATGGATTTGCAAAATATGCTCCTTTTTTATGAATTTTCCATGCAGCTGTTGCATTAGAACCCATTGCATTGGTAGATAAGAAATATACATTTCCATAACCACCAGTTGCAATAACTACTGCGTGAGCAGAATGCCTTTCAATTTCTCCTGTAATTAAATTACGAGCAATAATACCTCTTGCTTTTCCGTCTACTTTTACAACATCTAACATTTCATGGCGGTTATGCATTTCAATTTTACCACGAGCAATTTGACGGTTCATTGCCGAATAACAACCTAATAATAACTGTTGTCCTGTCTGTCCTTTAGCATAAAATGTTCTAGAAACTAAAACACCACCAAAAGAACGATTGTCTAATAGTCCACCATAATCACGTGCAAAAGGAACACCTTGAGCAACACATTGGTCGATAATATTTCCAGAAACCTCTGCTAAACGATATACGTTTGCTTCTCTTGAACGATAATCACCTCCTTTTACTGTATCATAAAATAAACGATAGTTAGAATCGCCATCGCCCATATAATTTTTCGCAGCATTAATTCCACCTTGAGCAGCAATTGAATGTGCTCTACGAGGTGAATCTTGGTAGCAAAATGCTTTTACATTATATCCTAATTCTGCTAAGGTTGCAGCAGCAGAACCTCCTGCAAGACCTGTACCTACAACGATAATATCTATATTACGTTTATTAGCAGGGTTTACTAAATCAATTTTATCTTTATAAGTTGTCCATTTGTCTGCTAATGGACCTTTTGGAACTTTTGAATCTAATTTTGCCATAATACCTTAATGATTGAAATGATGAAAAAGTGCAATAAAAATAAACAATGCAGGAATTAAAATTGAATAAGCATTAGCGCATTTTTTAAAGCCTTTTGTGTATTTATTATTCAATCCCATAGATTGAAATGCTGAATTAAAACCGTGTAATAAGTGTAGTGCTAAAAACACAAATGCAATTACATATGCACCAACTCTCCAGATTGAAACAAATTTTTCTTGCAACTCATGAAAATATCTAGTTGGATCTTCAGGTAATACTTCTACATATTTATATTTTAATTCTGGAATCCAAAAATCTATAAAATGTAATATAATAAATGCTAAAATTGCCAATCCGCTATATATCATATTTCTACTCATCCATGTAGAATTGGCTGCACCATTGTCTTTGAAATATTTTACTCCTTGTGCTTTTTTGTTTTTAATTTCTAATACAAAACCCATTACAAAATGAAAAATTACTCCAAAAATTAAAACAGGCTGCATAGCAAACTGAATTACAGGATTTGTTCCCATAAAATGAGATGCAACGTTAAACGCATCTTCACTAAAAACAGATAAAAGATTTATAGTTACGTGCATTAATAAAAAGAAAATTAGGAAAAACGCCGAAAGTGCCATGGCATACTTCTTGGCTAGTGATGAAGATAATAATCCGCTCATTTTTATATATGTTAGTTTGAAAAACAAAGATACTATAAGTTAATTGTTGATAAAAATGATTTGATTGTTTTTTAAGGTATTTAGAAGGTTTCTAAAGAGGGTTACAATAAAATGCTAAAAATTGTATAAATTTGTTTTTCTTAAAATTCTACAGAAATGAAATATTTACCAATAAAGAACAATTTATTTATAAAAAATCGCAAAAAATTCGTTGCTAAAATGAAGTCAAACTCATTGGCTGTTTTTAACTCTAATGATATTTATCCAATAAGTGCAGACAGTGTTTTGCCGTTTGCTCAACATAGAGATATTTTCTATTTAAGTGGTGTTGACCAAGAAGAGAGTATCTTGGTTTTATTTCCTGATGCTGTAAAAAAAGAGCATCAAGAAATCTTATTTTTAAAAGAAACTAATGAGCATATTGCTGTATGGGAAGGAGCAAAACTTGACAAAAAAGCAGCATTTGAAACTTCTGGAATTAAAACGGTTTATTGGTTGCAAGATTTTGAAAAAGTTTTTTTCGAATTAATGGTTCAAGCAGAAAACGTTTATTTAAATACTAATGAACACTATCGTCAGGCGATTCAAACTGAAACTCGAGAAGCGAGATTTATAAAAACATGTAAAGCCAATTACCCAATTCACACATATCTTCGTAGTCAACCTATTTTACAACGAATTCGTTCTATCAAAGAACCTGAAGAGATTGCTTTACTTCAGCAAGCGTGTGATATCACTGAAAAAGGATTTCGAAGAGTGTTAAGTTTTACGAAACCTAATGTCTGGGAACATGAAATAGAGGCGGAATATATTCATGAGTTTACCAGAAATCGTGCTGATGGATTTGCTTACACACCAATAGTTGCTAGTGGTGGAAATGCTATTGTATTGCATTATATAGAAAACAATCAAGAGTGTAAAGATGGTGAAGTTATCTTAATGGATGTTGGTGCAAGTTATGCTAGATTCGCTAGTGATATGACTCGCTGTATTCCTGTTTCAGGGAAGTTTACAGAGCGTCAAAAAGAAGTGTATAATGCTGTATTGCGTGTAAAAAATGCTGCTGCAAAATTATTGGTTCCTGGAACTATTTGGGCAGACTATCATGTGGAAGTTGGCAAAATAATGACACAAGAATTGATCGTATTAGGATTAATAACTAAAGACGATGTGAAAAACGAAGATTCAGATTGGCCAGCATATAAGAAGTATTTCATGCATGGAACTTCACATCATATGGGACTCGACACACACGATTATGGAATATTATCTGAACCGATGGAAGCGAACATGGTGTTTACTGTTGAACCTGGAATCTATATTCCTAAAGAAAACCTTGGAATACGCCTTGAAGACGATTATGTAATTCAAGAAACAGGAGAACCATTTAATTTAATGCAAAATATTCCAATAGAAATTGAAGAAATTGAGGCGTTGATGAATGCTTAAAAGATATTTCAAATTATAAATGAACCAAATAAACAACTATTTATGAAACTAAAATTACATTTTTTCACTCTTATACTATTCTGTTTTGGAATGGTGAGTGCACAGAATATTAACTTTCAAGGCGAAACAATAAGTATGCCTAATAATATAGGTAGTTTTCAGTGGAATCAAATGCCAAGCAAAGCATTTTATAATAATGGTTATTTTGGTTGGATTCAATTTTCTGAAATACCAAATCAAAGCATTCAAAATCAATTTAAAGAAAATGGTTTGGAACTAATTGATTATATTCCTAAGAATGCATATCTCTTTTACTTCCCAGCATCTACAGATATTAACTATTTAAAAACGGTTGGTGTAAAATCAATTATTCCTGTAGCTAACAATCTAAAAATGTCGTTAAGAATTAAAAATGATGACATTGGTGATTGGGCGATAGATGGAGATAATATTTTGATTAATTTACAATACTATAAAAAAGTGCCTTCAGAATTTATAGTTTCGAAATTAAGCGAAGCTTTAAGTATAGAAATAATAGAAGAATATAAAAACAGTAATATTATTACTGTTTCTATTTCAAGAACGGATATAGATGTACTAGCAGATTTTGCATTTATAAAATGGATAGAATTAGCTACAGAACCTAGTGTTCCAGAAGATATAAGAGGGAAGTCAATTCATAGATCGGCAAGTCTAGATACGCAAACAGCAACTGGAAGAAAATATACAGGAGTTGGAGTTGGTGTAATGGTAAGAGATGATGGAATTGTGGGACCACATATAGATTTTCAAGGAAGAATAGATAATTCTTCTGCAAGTGGAACAGGAGCAACTCATGGTGATGGTGTTGCAGGAATTTTAACAGGAGCAGGAAATTTAGATCCAACTAAAAGAGGAATGGCTGCTGGTTCAGATGTTTATGTTGTTAACTATGCTTCTTCTTTTTTAGATGCAGCGACAACAAATTTAACGGATGGAGGAGATGTACAGATAACTAATTCGTCATACGGTAATGGATGTAATGACGGATATACAACAACCGCTCAAACTGTTGATTCACAAACAAATACCAATTTATCACTGTTACATGTATTTTCTGCTGGGAATTCAGGTACCCTTGACTGTAATCCTAATAGTTATGGTGCTGGTGCAGGTTGGGGAAATATTACAGGAGGTCATAAACAAGGGAAAAATGTTATAGCAACAGCAAATGTGTTTTTTGATGGTTCTATGCCAAGTCACAGTAGTAATGGTCCAGCCTATGACGGTAGAATAAAGCCAGATATCACAGCTCATGGTCAAGATCAATTATCAACTGATGAAAATAATGGTTATTTAACTTTTGGAGGAACATCTGGAGCAGCTCCAGGAATTGCAGGAGTTTCGGCTCAGTTGTATCAAGCATATATGGATTTGAACGCTGGAGCAATGCCAGAATCTGCATTAATTAAAGCGTCTATGTTAAACACAGCTCAAGACTATGGAAACGTTGGTCCAGACTTTAAATTTGGTTGGGGAATCGTTAATGGGTTGAGAGCTGCAATGTTACTTGAAGATGGACGTTATTTAGACGATAATATTTCTCAAGGTGATATAAACAATCATACAATTAGTGTTCCTGCAAACACAAAGCAAGTACGTTTTATGGTTTATTGGAATGATCCGGCATCAACTGCTGGAGTTGCAACAGCTTTGGTAAATGATTTAGATTTGGTTGTAACAGATCCTTCAAGTACAGATTTATTGCCTTGGATATTAGATCCTACACCAGACCCTGCACTTTTAGACCTTCCTGCTACTAATGGTGTTGATCACCTTAATAATATGGAGCAAGTTTTAATTAACAATCCACAATCTGGAAATTATAATATCGAAATTACTGGATTTGGTGTTCCTTCAGGACCTCAACATTATTATGTCGTTTATGAAATTATAACTGACGAATTAGTACTAACATATCCTCAAGGAAAAGAAAAAATGGTTGTTGGAAGTCAAGAAGTAATTCATTGGGATGCAATAAATACAGCCAATAATATTGTGATTGATTATTCAACTGACAATGGTAACTCATGGACACAAATAGCAGATTTAGCATCTACTATTACTAATTATACTTGGACTGTACCAAATACAATATCTGGTGAGTGTTTAGTTAGAGTAACAAGTGGTTCTTCTACATCTACAAGTGATGAAACTTTTTCTATTGCCAATTTAGTTACTGGCGTTGATGTATCGCAAATTTGCCCAAATGATATAACTGTTGTTTGGAATTCATTGGCAGACGCTACATCTTATGACGTTTATTTATTAGGAAATAGGTATATGGAAAAAGTTGGGACTTCTGCCACCAATTCTCTTTCAATACCAATTACAGATCCAAATGTAGATTTTTGGGTTGCTGTTACCGCAACAGGAGGAAATAATTGGGAGTCAAGACGAACGATTGCTATAAATAAATCTGGAGGCTTATTAAACTGTAGTTTAAATGCTGATGTAACAGTTGAATCATTAAATAATGACTTGTCAAATTTAAGTCTTATATGTGATGGGAATAGTATATTGGTTTCTGCTAATATTAGAAATTTAGGAATAGATGATCAAACCAATTTTTTAGTTTCATATCAATTAGATACTGATGCTGTTGTACAAGAAACATATTCTGGAACATTGATATCTGGAGCACAGGAGTCTTACGAATTTACAACACCTTTAGTTTTTACTACTGATGGAAATCATGATTTAAAGGTATGGGTAACATTAACAGGAGATGAATTTGTAGGTAATGACGAAATTTCTACGAACTTTTATGCACAAATCGATGCAGTAACTTTAAATTTATTAGAGCCTTTTGACGTTAATGGAGTTCCTCCTTCTGGTTGGGAAATTAGCAATCCTGATAATAGTACTACTTGGGTTAAGGCTGATAATATAATTGGAGTCGATGGTCAACCTACATCAACGGCATTTGTAGATAATGCAACTTATAACGCTGCTGGACAATTAGATATTTTAAAGACTGTAGTATATGATCTAACAGGAACAGATGTTGTTTTAAATTTTGATTTAGCAAAAGCACAATGGTCTTCAAACTTCAATGATGGTTTACTTGTAGAAATTTCTACCGATTGTGGAACAACCTATACAACTATTTATGATAAAGATGGTTTAACGTTATCTACAATCCCTAATTATGTTGGTTCATCTTGGTCACCTGCAAGTGCTGCAGATTGGAGAACTGAAACGATTGATTTGAGTGCTTACGCAAATACTCAATCTGTTATTCGTTTCGTAAATGTCGCTGGTTATAGTAATGGTACTTATATCGACAACATAAACGTTGCTGGGACGCCACTTTCTGTTGGTAATGAACGATTGAATAATGAATTGTCACTATTCCCTAATCCAACAAATGGGAACTTTACTGTTCGTTTAAAAAGTATGTATTTAAATACCGTTAAAATATTTGATATTTATGGTAAAGAAATAAAGAGTCTAAATATTAAAAATAATAAAAGGTCTGCAAATATTAATATAGACAATCTATCTACAGGAGTTTATTTTATAAGTGTTGAATCTGAAAATTCAACAGCGCATAGGAAGATTATAAAGAAGTAAGTTTATAAAACATTAAAAGAATCCAACAAAAATAAATTAAGTTGGATTCTTTTAATAAGATTTACTTTTTAAACATCCTTACAGCTTAATAAATCACGATAAACCTAAGCAATTAATTCGAACTTCATTGAGGCAAAATAATATGCAATAGAATGTTCAATAAATATTTAAAAAAGAATATTTTTTGAGTGTTTTATAAGAATTGGTTATTCCTCATTTGTCTCATCATCCAACGGTAAAACAGCAATTGTTGGCTCTCTTAAAGTTTCTTTGTTGGCAATTTTAGATTCTAATGTCAGTAATAATGATGGTAGTAGTAACAAATTAGAAGTCATAGCAAACAAAAGAGTAATAGAAACTAAGCCTCCAAGAGCTTGCGTTCCTCCAAAACTTGAAATAGTGAAAACCAAAAAGCCAAAGAAGAGTACAATAGAAGTGTAAAACATACTAACACCTGTTTCGCGTAATGCTGCATAAACCGATTTTTTTACTTGCCAATTATTGGCTTGTAATTCTTGTCTATATTTTGCCAAAAAGTGAATGGTATCATCTACTGATATTCCAAAAGCAATACTAAACACCAAAATTGTAGACGGTTTTAATGGAACACCAAAATATCCCATCAATCCTGCAGTAATTAATAGTGGTAAAATGTTTGGGAGAATAGAGATTAATATCATCTTAAATGAACGGAACATAAATGCCATGAACACTGCAATTAAAAAGATGGCAAGTGATAATGATAGTACTAAATTATTAATTAAATACTTTGTTCCTTTTAAGAAAACTAAGGCTTTTCCAGTGATAGAAACCTCTTGTTTTTCAGGGTTAAAAACGCTTCCTATTCTTGCCTTTAAACGCTCTTCAATATCTTCCATTTTGGTAGTTCCAACATCTTTCATGTATGTTGTTATACGTGTGTATTGTCCAGTAGAATCTACAAAATTCTCAAGCATCGTTGTATTATTCGATGATTTTTTGGCGTACGATAAAATATAATTTTTATCTTGACTTGACGGTAATTGATAGTATTTTGGAAGTCCGCTATAAAAAGCTTGTTTGGAATATTTAACCAAATTTACAACCGAAATAGGTTTAGACAACTCGGGAATTTCATTAATTGTTTCGTTTAATTTTTCTATCTTTTTTAAGACAGACATATTCATAACACCTTTTGGTTCTTTAGTGTTCACAAGTATCTCGAGAGGCATAATACCCCCAAATTCTTCTTCAAAGAATTTTATATCACTGTAGAATTCCTTGTCTTTTGGCATATCGTCAATGATGCTTCCAGAAAGTTTCATTTGATAAACACCAACCATACTTGCAATAATTATCACAACAGTAGTCGAATAAATAGTAAAACGATGATTACGCACTGTATTTTCCATCCAGTTTACAATACCGCCCATCCAACGACGATCTAAATGTTTTAGATGTTTGTCTTTTGGGACTGATAAAAAACTATATATAATTGGAATAATAAATAGCGCCAAGAAAAAAATAACAATAATATTGATTGATGCAACTGCTCCAAATTCAACAAGCATCTTACTTTTAGTAAAAATAAAAGTTGCAAATCCAGAAGCGGTTGTGATATTGGTCATCAAAGTTGCACTTCCGATTTTGGTAATTACGCGTTGTAAACTTTTTGCCTGATTACCATGATTTTTTATTTCTTGCTGATATTTATTGATAAAAAAGACTGCATTAGGAACACCAATCACAATGACTAATGGTGGAATTAAAGCCATTAAAACAGTAATTTCAAAGCGGAACCATCCTATAATACCAAATGCCCAAATCACACCAATAATTACAACTAAGAGCGTTATAAATGTTGCTCGAAAAGATTTAAAAAAGAAAAAGAAAATAAGTGCAGTAACTCCTAACGAAAGTAGTACAAACAAATACATCTCTTTCATGATGTTGTTGGCATTCATCGTACGGATATACGGCATTCCAGAAACGCGCACATCAAGATTGTTGTCCTTTTCAAATTGTGCAATTGTTGAATTGAATTTTTTTAAGATAAATTCGCTACGTGCCTTTGTGTTTACTACATCTCTACGGATATAAATAACAGTTTGAATTGTTTCAGTGTCCTTATTATATAAGATGTTATTGTAAAACGGAAGGTTTTCAAAAAGGTCTTTTTTAATTTTGGATAGTTCGTCATTAGATGAAGGAAGTTTGTCGTATAAAGGCTCTGTAACAAACTTTTTATTTTTATCATCTCTTACTAGTTTTTTAATGTCGCCAATAGAAATTGTATAGTCAATTTCCTCAAAATCATTAATAGTTTTAGAGAGTTTATTCCAATTATTAAACTTTTGAGGAGTGAAAACTGTAGAATCTTTTACACCTATTACAATTACATTTCCTTCTTCGCCAAAAAGTTCTAAAAACTTATTGTATTGAATGTTTACCTCATGGTCTTTGGGCATTAAATTAGCTTCAACATATGAAAAACGCATGTGTTTAATTTGCGAATACATAAAAAATGTCGCTACTCCTAGTAGCAACAAGATTAGAAATCGTTGTTTAATTATGATACGAGAAATTCGTGTCCAAAAATCCATTAATAAAATTTGTGTAAAGATAGAAAAAACCTTTTTTATTTCCGCCACAAAACATCAAGCAATTATAGAGGTAAATTATGGCTAAAATCCTAAACTCAATCTATACGTTAATTTCACGGCTAAGTTGTTACTCCATTCAGTGTTTTGGTAAGAACCGTATCTGTAAAAAGTGCTCAAGCCAAGCCCTTTATAGATTTGGTTGATTTCTATTCCGCTTTCAAAATATCCCTTGTTCATAGTTTTAAAAGTAAATCCTGTGTGATTGATTGGGTTTTTAATATCTCCGATAGCTGCACGTGAGACCATAGTAATTTGAGGTTTTACTTTTTCAGATATTTTTAAACGCTTAAATAGTTTGTGCTTTACTTGAAGCATCACATATTTGTCAGAAATAAACTCATTATATCCCATAGTTTCAAAACTATTTTTTCCAGCAAATGTTATTCTTTTAACCCAAGGACTCTTATAAGTATAGTTTGGTGTAGCATTGTATAGATGTGAAATTGGCGCTTCGCCAAAGACAATTCCTCCTTGAATTAAAAAAGTGGTTGTTGCAGCATTTACCCTTTTTATTTGATGATTTATTTTAAAATTCACTTGTGTGAAATCAAAATCACTATCTAAAAGATTGTCAAAATTTTTGGTTATTTGCAGCGTATATTGTGGATATGCATTTTTAATACGCGTTTTGCCAATTGGCGAATTCATATATTCACTTTTTGGATTGTATTGCAATCCTAAAGTAGCAGTAGTTAAGTTATAATCGTTCAATAAATTGCTATTAGATATATATTGGTAATTAAATTTCGGTGTATATTTTCCGGCAGATAATTTTAGTTTTGCTTCAAAATTTGGTTGGATATCATGTTCTAAAAGAATATTTGTGGCTTTATAATTATAAAACTTACTGATATTCATATTTCGAGGATTTAATCCTAAAAATGAGTTGTTTTCAGCAATAAAGTCTAAACTTGCCACTTCTTTAATGTCATTGGTATAACTCGCTCCAATCCAAGTATTAGAATTTCTATTCAATCGAATTGCACCTCCAAAATGATATTTAAAATCTTTGTCTTTTGTTCCATAGGCAACATAAGATTCGATTCGATATTTTTTAGAAAAATTAGAATTTGTAATACCTCCAAAACCTATACGTAGCCCTTCATAATTATTAACGTTGATAATTTTCCCTAAATCTAAATCAACATATTTTGTTGCAAATTTTCCTTTCATAAGACCTCTTGCTAAGGCTACTTTCTTTTCAACACCTTCTTTCTCTGCAATACTATCAATCACGACATAAGTTTCTTTTCCTCTTTTGGTTATAGAATCTGTTCGATAGGTATTCCAATATGCTTCGTTTCTATCATAAGCCTCATCTACAATCTCAATAGTGTTTGCTGATTTTTTGACAGTCACAGGTGTATTAATTTCTATGTCAAAATGTTTTGTTTTCGAACTGAAATAAGAAATATCAGAAGCGTCTTTATTGCTCGTATTAGTCATAGTAGAATCCGGTTTACTGTTAGAAAAACCAATCATTCCACCAAAAAGTTTTATACCATTTTTATTCTTTCCTTTTCTGATGGTGATATGCGTTTCGGTTGGAAACCAAATATTCTTATCATCAATAAAATCAAACTCTTGAGTTGCTTTTACGTCAATAATACTTCGCAGTTCTGATATTGCAGAAGTAATTGCATACGATTGACTATCAATATATAAAACACCTTCAAGACCTGCAGTTTTCTCTTTTTTTATTGGCATGAAATGTATCATATATGAGTTTCCATTCTCATTTTTTATAGTGTCTAATATTTGATAATCATAATGTTTTAAGGCATTATTCGCAATCGGATTTATGTATTTTGTACCTGCAACAGTATAAGTTTCATTATAAAAAGAGAAGTCTTGGATATTAAGTGCTAATACTTCATAAATAGGATTTTTAAATCCAGCCATTCGAGATGCCAATACAGTTTCTTTTTTCTTTTTACCGATTTCAAAAGTATGTTCTGCTATTTTTTCGGTTATATAAAGATGATGACGGTCAATTTCTTTTTTAAATTTATAGTTTGAAGAATCTAACTTTACAAATTGTTTTATACCATTTTTTATTTTATAAATACTATCAATCTCACCACTTATTGAATCAGGATTTGCAGTAACAAGTAGTTTGTTGTAAGCCTTGAATTTAAAGGAGTTTAAGGCTGTTTCAATATTGTTTTTTTTCTTGTTTTTGATTGCATTACGTATTATCCTCAAGGCAGGATTTTCTGCATTGGTAATTACAACTTCATTAAGGCTTTCGATGTTTTGTTTTAATTCTATTTTTATGAAAGATGTGTTTTTAGTTATGGCTATTTTTTTTGTTTCATAACCAATATATGATATTTGAATTTCTGTAATTTCTTTGTCAGACTCTAAAATAAATTTACCATCAACATTCGTTATTGTGCCTTGATTGTTGTTGGTGATAATGTTTGCAAAAGGTAAAGTTTCTTTAGTTTTAACATCAACTAAAACGCCTGAAATATGTTGTTGTGAAAAAGATAGAATTGGTAAAAAAAGAAGTGCAAATAATAATTTCTTCATAGTAGTAGTTTCATTTTAAGACGACAAGTAACATAAATTGTAACAATAAAAAAATCCGTAAATAACGGATTTAAATATTTTGTAAAGAGTTTAACATATAGTGTTAAATAAACCTAAAAATTAAACAGTCATAATATCGACTTCCTTTTTGGCATACATCTCATCTGTAGTTTTTGTAAACGTATCTGTCAAATCTTGAATTCTTGCTTCAGCATTTTTTTTCATATCATCAGAAACATCACTTTTCTTAATGTCATTATTTGCATCTTTTCGTGCATTTCTAATACTCACTTTATCGTGTTCGACAGCTGCTTTTGCTTGCTTTGATAATTGTATTCTACGCTCTTCTGTTAATGGTGGAACATTGATAATAATCATTTCACCATTATTCATTGGATTAAAGCCAATATTAGCAATCATAATTCCTCTTTCAATTTCTTGTAGCATTGCTTTTTCCCAAGGTTGTACGGAGATTGTGCGTGCATCAGGAGTATTTACATTAGCTACTTGTGACAAGGGCGTTTGAGAGCCATAATAGTCTACAGTAATTCCCGCTAACATTGATGGAGTTGCTTTTCCTGCTCTAATGTTACGCAATTCTTTTTCTAAATGAGCAATAGCACTTTCCATTTGCTCTTTCGCGCTGTCAATAATAAAATCAATTTCTTCGTTCATTATGGTATGTATTTACTTTTCAGATTATTAATTAGCAACAATTGTTCCAATATTTTCTCCTAAAACTACTTTGAGTAAGTTTCCACGAGTATTCATGTCAAATACTATTATTGGTAAATTGTTTTCTTGGCTTAATGTAAAGGCAGTTGTATCCATGATTTTCAATCCTTTTTTAAGAACATCAGCAAAAGAAATTTTATCATATTTTATTGCATCTTTATTTTTTTCAGGATCAGAATCATAAACTCCATCTACTCTTGTTCCTTTTAAAATAACATCAGCACTTATTTCAATAGCTCTTAATGCAGCTGCAGAATCAGTTGTAAAAAATGGATTTCCAGTACCAGAACCAAAAATAACGACACGACCCTTTTCTAGATGTCGTACAGCTTTCCTTTTGATATATGGCTCAGCAATAGCTTCGATTTTTATGGCAGTTTGGAGTCTTGTTTGTACATCGGTATCTTCAAGAGCGCTTTGTAACGCAAGACCATTAATAACAGTAGCCAACATTCCCATATAGTCTGCTTGAACTCTATCCATACCATTGCTAGCTCCAGCAACACCTCTGAAGATATTTCCGCCACCAATAACTATAGCAACTTCTACTCCTTGAGCAACAATTTCTTTTATATCTTCAGCATATTCAGCCAAACGTTTTGGGTCAATCCCATAATTGCGTTCGCCCATTAACGCTTCACCACTTAATTTTAATAAAATTCTTTTGTAAGCCATAATTTATTTGAAAGTTTTACAAATATAAAAACTTATTATTGTTATAATGTTATAAAAGGGATTAAGATTTTTTATTAAGTTTATTCTTGATAAGAATAGTTTGCTATTTGTTAATTAAACAACTTAAAAATAGTTGGCTATATTGTATATTGTGCCAAAATTTAAAGAGGTATGAATAAGGATTTAAGTGTTGCAATAAAAGCATCTCTAAGAGCAGGAGAGGTTGTAATGCAAGTATATGATAATGAAGATTTTAATATTGAAATTAAGGGAGATAATTCACCCTTAACACAAGCCGATAAAAATGCAAACGACATTATTAATACTTTTTTAATACCAACTGAAATTCCAATTATAAGCGAAGAGAATAAACAGATAGATTATTCTACGAGAAAAGAATGGGACACATGTTGGATTGTTGATCCTGTTGACGGGACAAAAGAATTCATCAAACGCAATGGGGAGTTTACAGTGAATATTGCTTTAATTACAAATGGAAAACCAGTTTTAGGAGTGATTTATGTGCCAGTAAGTAAAACAATTTATTTTGCAGATGTAAAAAACAAATTAGCATATAAGTCAGAATTAAAATCTCATAACACTCCAATTGATGAGGTGATTAAAAAGGCTAAAATTCTTGAGCCAAAAGATGGTAGTTCTAACCTTGTAGAAGTTGTTGGTAGTCGTTCACATATGAGTCAAGAAACATTAGATTATGTTGAAAAACTTAAGAAAAATGGCAGTGAAGTTGAAATTGTTTCAAAAGGAAGTTCGTTAAAGTTTTGTTTAGTTGCAGAAGGAAATGCAGATGTATATCCACGATTTGCACCAACAATGGAATGGGATACAGCCGCTGGACAAGCAATATGTAATGCGGCAGGAATTGAAGTTATTTCTAATGTTACAAATAAGCCGTTGCTATATAACAAAGAAAATCTTTTGAATCCCTGGTTTTTAGTTTCTAAGAATTAATGAAGACAACCTATAAAAAATCATCTCATTTACGTAGCGTGTTAAAAGGATTTTCTTGGCGATTTGTTGCTTTAACTGATACTATTTTGGTAGTGCTTTTAGTGACAAGTTTAATGGGTCAATGTAGCTTGGAGGATGCGTTAAAAATAGGTGCTTCAGAATTTTTATTTAAACTAGCAATTTATTACTTCCATGAAAGAATTTGGTTAAGAATCCTGAAGAAACAGGCAACAACAAGTAAGGAAATTCTATATAAAACAATTTCTTGGAGAGTAGTTGCGACTACTACTACATTTGTTATTTCAGGTTTGATTTTAAATGAAGGTTTTGGTGAAATTGCTTTATATATTGCTTTAGTTGAGTTGTTTACAAAATTTGTACTATATTACTTACATGAAAAATTATGGTTAAAACTACCGTTAGGTAAAATCAGAAACTTTTTCTTAAAAAAAATAGGAGGATGAAAGAAAATATAATCCCACATGATTATCAAATTTCAAAAACAGATAGAAATAACCTTAATGAACATAATTCATTTTTATTGTGGTTCACAGGTTTATCAGGCTCAGGAAAATCAACTATAGCCAATGTTGTTGAGCAAAAATTACATAAAAAAGGAATAAAAACTTATATTTTAGACGGAGACAATATAAGAAATGGTATAAATAGTGATTTAACTTTTACACCAGAAGATAGGACTGAAAATATTCGACGAATTGCAGAAATTGCAAATCTGATGATTGATTCAGGAATTGTTGTTCTTGCAGCATTTGTTTCACCTTATAAAAAAGATAGAGAAAATATTAAAAATATAGTCAAAGATGGTAACTTTGTCGAGGTCTTTATTAATACAAGTATAGAAGAATGTGAGCGTAGAGATGTAAAAGGATTGTATGAAAAAGCGAGAAAAGGAGAAATAAAGAATATGACAGGAATATCAGCACCTTATGAGGCCCCAGAGAATCCAGATATAAAAATAAACACAGAACAAGAAACAGTAGAACAGGCAGTAAGTCAAATTATAGATTATATAACACCTAAATTGCAACTCAACAATGAGTAAATATTATTTAAATTATTTAGACGAATTAGAAAGTGAAGCCATTTTTATTTTACGTGAAGTTTGGGCACAATTCCAAAATCCAGTAATTTTATTTTCAGGAGGGAAAGATTCAATATTAGTAACGCATTTGGCTAAAAAAGCATTTTATCCAGCAAAAATACCATTTCCTTTAATGCACGTAGATACAGGGCATAATTTCCCTGAAACTATTGAATTTAGGGATGATATAATTAAAGAGTTAGGAGTAGATTTAATTGTTGGTTCGGTTCAAGAAGCTATTGATGACGGTAGAGTTGCAGAAGAAAAAGGAAAAAATGCTACAAGAAATACACTTCAAATTACCACACTTTTAGATGCTATAGAATCAAACAAAGTAGATTGTGCTATTGGAGGAGGAAGAAGAGATGAAGAAAAAGCTAGAGCAAAGGAGCGATTTTTTTCACATCGTGATGATTTTGGACAATGGGATCCAAAAAATCAAAGACCAGAATTGTGGAATATTTTTAATGGGAAACATTTTCAAGGCGAACATTTTAGAGCATTTCCGATAAGCAATTGGACAGAAATGGATGTGTGGAATTATATAAAAAGAGAAAACATAGCGATACCATCATTATACTTTGCTCACGAGCGTGAAGTTATTAGAAGAGATGGTACGTGGATTCCAAACTCAGAGTTTTTGATTATTGAAGATCATGAGGAAGTAGTTACTAAAAAAATTCGCTTCAGAACTTTAGGGGATATTACAATTACTGGAGGAGATGAGTCAGAAGCAGATACATTAGAAAAAATAGCTGTAGAAGTTGCAGGAATGCGCCAAACAGAAAGAGGAAATAGAAGTGATGATAAACGTTCTGAATCTGCAATGGAAGACAGGAAAAGACAAGGATATTTTTAAAAGAATAAGCAATGTTAGATAATAATCAATTATTAAGATTTACTACCGCAGGGAGTGTAGATGATGGGAAAAGTACATTAATAGGTCGTTTGTTATACGATTCAAAATCTATTTTCGAAGATCAGTTAAAAGCGATAGAGAATACAAGTAAACGAAAAGGGCATGATGGTGTAGATTTAGCATTGTTTACTGATGGTTTGCGTGATGAAAGAGAGCAAGGAATTACAATAGATGTTGCTTATAGATATTTTACTACTCCAAAGCGAAAATTTATTATAGCAGATACTCCAGGACATATACAATACACACGTAATATGGTTACTGGAGCCTCAACAGCCAATGTGGCAACAATTTTAATTGATGCTAGATATGGAGTGATTGAGCAAACCAAACGTCATGCATTCATTGCATCATTATTACAAATCCCTCACGTTATAGTTTGTGTGAATAAAATGGATTTGGTCGATTTTTCTGAAGAAACTTTTAACAATATTGTGAGACAATTCGAAGAGATTTCTTCTAAAATGTTAATTACAGATGTTCGCTATATACCAATGAGTGCACTGTTAGGAGATAATGTTGTGAATCGTTCAAAAAACATGGATTGGTATCAAGGAGCGCCTATGTTGCATACGCTTGAAACAATGCATATTAGTAGCGATATAAATAAAGTAGATGCACGTTTTCCTGTACAAACAGTCTTAAGACCACAAAGTGAAGCTCACAGAGATTATCGAGGTTATGCTGGAAGAATAGCAAGTGGTGTTTTTAGAAAAGGAGATGAAATTACAGTAATGCCATCAGGATTTACTTCAAAAATTAAGAGTATTGATGTTTTTGAAAAATCATTAGATGAAGCACATGCTCCTATGTCAGTTTCAATAACTTTAGAAGACGATATTGACATTAGTAGAGGAGATATGCTTGTAAGATCAAACAATAAACCAGATGCATCACAAGATATAGAAGTCATGTTATGTTGGTTAAATAATTCTCCGGCAAGACCTAGAGCAAAATATACAATTAAGCACACTTCAAACAATCAAAAAGCAATGATTAAAGAAGTGATTTATAAGATAGATATAAATACTTTAGGAAGGATTAATGACGATAAAGAACTTGGGATGAATGATATATCTAAAGTAAAAATAAGAACAACAAAACCTTTAATGGTAGATTCTTATAGAGAAAATAGAGTGACGGGAAGTATTATCCTTGTTGATGATGCAACAAATGAAACTGTTGCAGCAGGAATGATTGTATAAATGCAAAAACATGATTGAAAGAAAAAACATTTTAGTAACAGGAGGAGCAGGTTTTATAGGTTCAAACTTATGCGAGGAGTTATTAGCGTTAAATAATAATGTTACATGTCTTGATAATTTTTCAACTGGTAAAAAAGAAAATATTGAGCATTTATTAGACAATCCAAATTTTAATTTAATAGAAGGAGATATAAGAGAGTTGGGAGATTGTAATAAGGCTTGTGAAGGTGTAGATTTCGTTTTGCATCAAGCAGCTTTAGGGTCAGTACCTCGTTCAATAAAAGATCCAATAACTACAAACGACGTGAATACTTCAGGGTTTTTAAATATGTTGGTTGCTGCAAGAGACGCTAATGTTCAACGATTTATTTATGCCGCAAGTTCGTCAACTTATGGAGATTCAAAAGGATTGCCTAAAGTTGAAGATGTTATTGGTAAGCCTTTATCTCCATACGCTATTACAAAATATGTTAATGAGTTGTATGCAGAAATCTTTAGCAAAACGTATAACTTAGATGTAATTGGTTTAAGATATTTTAATGTTTTTGGAAGAAAACAAGATCCAAATGGTGCTTATGCAGCTGTTATCCCGAAATTTGTGATGCAGTTTATGAAATATGAATCTCCAATTATAAATGGAGATGGTGAATTTTCTAGAGATTTCACCTATATTGATAATGTTATTCAAATGAATTTATTGGCTTTAAGTACACAAAATTCAAAAGCATTAAATCAAGTTTATAATGTTGCCTATGGAGAACGGACTACTTTAAATGAATTAGTTTTAATGTTAAGAGAAGGTTTGTCTAAACATGATTCAAAAATAAAAGAAGTATTGATAAAAAATGGACCTACAAGATTGGGAGATATTCCACATTCTTTAGCATCTATTGATAAAGCAAAAGAACTGTTAGGTTACAGCCCAAAATTTTCAATCAAAGAAGGATTGGATGAGGCTATAGAATGGTACTGGAATAATTTAAAATAAAATGGATAAAAAAATAAAAATTGCAATTATTGGGCTTGGATATGTTGGTTTGCCATTGGCAAGACTATTTGCAACAAAATATTCGGTTGTAGGGTTTGATATTAATAATAATAGAGT
The DNA here is from genome assembly GCA_002733665.1 of Lutibacter sp. Lineage (GTDB taxonomy): Bacteria > Bacteroidota > Bacteroidia > Flavobacteriales > Flavobacteriaceae > Urechidicola. The sequence continues at coordinate 19,481 of NVWM01000030.1, read as the reverse complement.
ATCTGAATTAAACAAAGGAATTGACGCAACACTTGAGGTAGACAAAGATACGTTACAGAAAGTTTTGGTTGATGCCAATTCAAACAGTAATAAAGGTTTATACTGTACTACCAATATTGAAGATATTAAAGATTGTAACTATTATATTATTACTGTTCCAACACCTGTAGATGAAAATAATAAACCAGATTTAACACCATTAATAAAGGCGAGTGAAACTGTAGCAAAGGGTCTCAAAAAAGGTGATATTGTTGTGTATGAATCAACAGTATATCCTGGAGCAACAGAAGAGGTATGTATTCCGGTTTTAGAAGAAAGATCGGGAATGGTATTTAATAAAGATTTTTTTGCAGGATATTCTCCAGAAAGAATAAATCCAGGAGATAAAGAACATACTGTTGAAAAAATATTGAAGGTAACTTCAGGTTCTACAAAAGAAATAGGAAAAAAAGTTGATGATCTATATGCGTCAGTTATTACTGCTGGAACTCATTTAGCACCAACAATTAAAGTTGCAGAAGCAGCAAAAGTAATTGAAAATTCACAACGAGACATTAATATTGCATTTGTAAACGAATTGGCAAAAATATTTAACTTATTAGACATAAACACGCAAGATGTTTTAGAGGCAGCAGGAACGAAGTGGAATTTCTTGCCATTTAAGCCAGGATTAGTTGGAGGACATTGTATCGGAGTTGATCCATATTATTTAGCACAAAAAGCACAAGAAGTAGGATATCATCCTGAAATTATTTTGGCAGGACGTAGAATGAATGATAGTATGGGCAAATACATTGCTACAGAAGTTATTAAATTGCTTATAAATAGAGATATTAGAGTAAAGAATGCAAAAATATTAGTTTTAGGAATTACATTTAAAGAGAATTGTCCAGACGTTAGAAATACAAAAGCGGTTGATGTAATTCATCATTTAAAAGATTTTGGAACTGCTGTATCAATTTTTGACCCTTGGGCAAATCCTACTGAGGTTATCCATGAATATAAATTGGAAACTCTAAGTGAAATGCCAAACGAAAAATACGATGCAATAGTTTTGGCAGTTGCACATAATGAATTTTTAAAGATAGATTTGAATAATTATCTTAATGATAATGGTGTAATCTATGATGTGAAAGGAATATTAACTGGAGAAGTTCAAGGTAGATTGTAGAATAACAACAATTCTATTTACAAATTGATATAGATTTAAAAAGGATGTTTTTAAATGAATATAATATGAAGAAGATTTTAATTACAGGAGGTGCAGGGTTTATTGGAAGCCATGTAGTTCGTTTGTTTGTGAATAAATATCCAAATTACATGATTTATAATTTAGATGTTTTAACCTATGCAGGAAACTTAGAAAATTTAAAGGATGTAGAACTTTCAAAAAATTATAAGTTTCTAAAAGGAGATATTACTGATGAAGTATTTATCAATAATTTATTTACTGAATATCAATTTGATGGAGTAATTCATTTAGCAGCTGAATCTCATGTTGATCGCTCTATAAAAGACCCTTTAGCATTTGCTAAAACAAATATTTTGGGAACAATGATTCTTTTAAATGCCTTTAAAAATTTATGGAATAACAATTGGGAAGGAAAAAGATTTTACCATGTAAGTACAGATGAGGTCTATGGATCATTGGGTGAAACAGGATTGTTTACTGAAACAACATCATATGACCCAAATTCTCCATACTCAGCCTCAAAAGCAAGTTCTGATCACTTTGTTAGATCTTATGGAGAAACGTATAAAATGCCATATGTTATAACTAATTGTTCTAATAATTATGGTTCACATCAATTTCCAGAGAAGCTAATTCCTCTATTCATCAATAATATACTCAATGATAAATCTTTACCTGTTTATGGAGATGGAAATTACACAAGAGACTGGTTATTTGTAGAAGATCATGCAGTTGCAATTGATTTGGTTTTTCATGAAGGAAAAAATCATGAAACATATAATGTTGGAGGATTCAATGAATGGAAAAACATTGATTTGGTAAAAGTTTTATGTAAGTTAATGGATGAGAAATTAGATAAACCAAAAAACTCTTCAGAAAAACTAATTACATATGTTAAAGATAGACCAGGACATGACTTACGTTACGCAATAGATGCAAATAAAATAAATAAAGAATTAGGTTGGAAACCATCAGTAACTTTTGAAGAAGGATTGTCAAAAACAATAGATTGGTATTTAAACAATGAAGATTGGTTAAAAAATGTAACTTCTGGAGATTATCAAAACTATTATAATAAAATGTATTTAGAAAATTAATATGAATCGAGCATGTTAAAAGCATTATCATCATTGAAAATGATTAATAGCGATTACATGTGATAATTAAAAAGTTAATAAATAAAGACACATGAAAGGAATTATTTTAGCAGGAGGTTCAGGAACACGATTATATCCATTAACAATAGCTGTAAGTAAACAATTATTACCTATTTATGACAAGCCGATGATTTATTATCCACTTTCAGTTTTAATGTTGGCTGGAATTCGTGAAATATTAATTATAACAACGCCTCACGATCAAGCATCATTTGTGAAACTTTTAGGAGATGGTTCGCAAGTTGGCTGTCGTTTTGAATACGCAATACAACCAGAGCCTAATGGTTTGGCTGAAGCTTTTATTATTGGAGAAAAATTTATAGGGAAAGATAAAGTAGCTTTAGTATTGGGAGATAATATTTTTTATGGAAGTGGATTAGGAACTTTATTAAGGAATAAAGTAAATATTGAAGGAGCAGCTGTATTTGCATATCCAGTAAATGATCCTCAGCGTTATGGTGTAGTTGAATTTGATTCAACAAATAAAGCTATAAGTATTGAAGAAAAACCATTAAAACCAAAATCTACTTACGCTGTTCCAGGATTGTATTTTTATGACAATGAAGTAGTGGAATTAGCAAAAAAAGTGAAGCCTTCAGAAAGAGGAGAAAAAGAAATTACCACTTTAAATCAGATGTATTTAGAACAAGGGAAGTTAGAAGTTGGAATTATGACTCGCGGGATGGCTTGGTTAGATACAGGAACAGTAGACTCAATGGATGATGCTTCTGAGTTTGTTAGAGTTATTGAGAAAAGGACAGATACAAAAATTGCATGTATAGAAGAAATTGCATATTTACATGGATTTATAGATAAAGAACAAACTTTGAAAGTTGCTAAAAAATATGGGAAAAGTGGTTATGGTACTTATATAAATAAAGTAGTTGGCGTATAATGGATAAGGTAAAAATTATTGAGTTACCAAAGGTTCTTGATAAAAGAGGAAATCTAAGTTTTTTTGAAAATACGAAGCAGATACCTTTTGATATAAAAAGAGTCTATTGGATTTATGATGTTCCAGGAGGTGAACTTAGAGGAAGTCATGCGTTTAAAAAATCACATGAATTTATTATTGCCCTTTCAGGAAGTTTTGATGTTGTTTTAAATAATGGAGAGGATGAAGTTAAATACAATCTAAATAGATCATATAAAGGTTTGTATGTCCCAAATTTATTATGGCGAAAATTGGAAAATTTTTCAACAAATTCAGTAGCTTTAATTGTATCTTCAATTGAATATGATAAAAAAGATTATATAAGAGATTTTGAACAATTCAAAAAAACTAGATATGAAATTAAGTAATAATACAGTTTTTGATTGTTCTATAATTGATTTGTCTAAAATTGAGAATGATGCAGGAAGTATTACAGTTATTGAAAACGGAAAAAACATTCCGTTTGATGTAAAAAGAGTTTATTACCTATATGATATTCCAGGAGGAGAAGCTCGAGGAGGGCATGCACATTATGAATTAGAACAATTTGTGATAGCAGCAAGTGGTAGTTTCGATGTAATATTAGATGATGGAAAAAATAAGAAAAGAGTTACTTTGAATAGACCTAACATTGCTTTGCATATTGTACCAGGATTATGGAGAGAATTAGACAATTTTTCTTCAGGATCAATATGTATGGTACTGGCATCTCAGACTTATAGTGAGGTTGATTATGTTAGAGATTATAAAGATTTTTTAAATTTAAAGAAATGAAAAATTTCATTCATGAATTATCGGATGTACAATCTATAAATATAGGGGAAAACACATCCATTTGGCAATTTGTAGTTGTATTGAAAGGCGCAGTTATTGGAGAGAATTGCAATATTTGTAGTCATTGTTTTATTGAAAATGATGTAGTAATTGGAGATAATGTCACTTTAAAATTTTATGTTGAAATCTGCGATGGCGTTACATTAGAAGATGATGTGTTTATTGCGCCAAATGTTTCTTTTACTAATGATTTGGCTCCAAGATCAAAAAAAGTGCTTATTGAACCAGTTCGTACACTAGTTAAGAAAGGTGCGTCTATTGCAGCAGGAGTATCTATTAAACCTGGAGTCACTATTGGAAGGTATTCATTCATAGGATTAGGAAGCGTTGTGACCAAGAATATTCCCGATTATACGATATGGTATGGAAACCCTGCAGAATTTCATGGGTATGTATGTCAATGTGGAAATAAACTGGACTCAAAAATGAATTGTAATTCTTGTGGAAAAACCTATAAAAAAGTTAATGATGAAATTAAAGAACAATGATTAAATTCTTAGACTTACAAAAAATAAATGCTCAATATGAAAAAGAATTAAAGGAAGCTTCTAATAGAGTTATTGATTCAGGTTGGTATTTAATGGGGAAGGAACTAAATGACTTTGAACAAAATTACGCTTCATTTTGTGGTGTAAAATATGCATTAGGAGTTGCAAATGGTTTGGACGCTCTGCGACTAATTTTTAAAGCATATATTGAGTTAGGTGTAATGCAAAAAGGAGATGAAGTAATTGTACCTTCAAATACATATATAGCCTCCCTTTTAGCAATATCCGATAATGATTTAATACCTGTTCTTGTTGAGCCAAATAATGAAACATTTAATCTCGACAGCAGACTTATTGAAAATGCTATAACATCTAAAACAAAAGCGATATTAACAGTCCATTTATATGGTCAGATTTCTATTGATCAACAGATGTTAGATATATGTTCAAAATATAATTTAAAATTAATTGAAGATGCAGCACAATCTCATGGTGCTCAGTCTAAAGGGAAAACTTCTGGTTCAATAGGTGATGCAGCAGGACATAGTTTTTATCCAGGAAAAAATTTGGGGGCATTAGGCGATGCAGGTGCTGTCACTACTAATGATAAAGTATTGGCGAATACCATTGATGCATTACGAAATTATGGTTCGCATAAAAAATATGAGAATGAATACCAAGGTTTAAATTCAAGACTAGACGAGTTACAAGCTGCTTTTTTAGATGTTAAATTAAAACATATTCAACAAGATATTAAGGGAAGAAGAAGAGTTGCGAACTATTATTTGAAAAACATTAAAAATCAATCAATTATTTTGCCTAAGGTTGTAAACGAGGAAGGTCATGTTTGGCATTTGTTTGTCATCAAAACCAAAGAAAGAGATGATTTACAAAAATATTTACTTAAGAATGGTGTGCAAACATTAATTCATTACCCTATCCCTCCGCATAAACAAAAAGCTTATATTGAATATAACCATTTGAATTTTCCTATTACCGAGCAAATACACAATGAAGTTTTGAGTTTGCCTTTGAGTGCGGTTATAACAGGTGAAGAAATTGAAAAAGTGGCGATTATTTTAAATAACTATAAATGAACAAACAAATTAAACAGCCTATAATGAACAAACAAATTTTTATTGGGGGAACAGGGAGAAGTGGAACTACTATAATGTCAAAGTTTTTAAGTTCTCATAGAGATATTACAAAATTACCAACCGAAACAAGATTTTTAATTGATAGTTATGGTATGATTGATTTATATACCTCATTAACAAATAATTATTCTATTGACAAGTCAGATATTTCTATTAGAAATATAAAAAAGTTATTAGAAGAATATTTGACTTCACCAAGAACTTCGCCTTATATCTATCAAGATTTTTATAAATTTTTTGGTGAAGATTTTTATAAAAAACAAGTTGATGAATTTTTATCTAATATCATTTTAGGTGAGTTCATAGGCTATGATTTTCAAACTAAATTTAGGAACTATAAAACTAAATTGTTTTTTGGAAAATACATTAATAAAACTTTTAGTTTGTTTGAAAAAATTTCTAATAAAAAAATTAAAAGATTCAATCCTCTGACATATGGAAACAGTCCCGAAACAAAATATATAGGAAAATATTTTGAGAATGAAACTGAATTAGAAAAACTGATTGCCGATTTCACAAACAATCTTTTTATGCAATATGCTAAATCTAAAAATAAAGGAAATTGGTGTGAAGATACACCTGCAAATATTGCACATATTCCGTTTTTAGCAAAAATTTTTCCAGATGCTTATTTTATTCATATGGTTAGAAACCCATTAGGTGTTGCTTATTCTATGGGAAACATGCCTTGGGCCCCAACAAATTACTCAGATTCAGTAGATTACCTTTCTAATGTTTATGATAGAATTATCAGAGTAAAAGAATCCAAAGATTTTAATAAAATTAAATTTCTTGAAGTTCGATTAGAAGATTTTTCAAACGATTTTAATCATACAATTCCTAAATTAAATGATTTTTTAGAAATTCCAAATGATTATGATGGTTCTGTTGAGATCAAATCATCAAAAGTAGATTATTACAAAGATTTAATGGATAAATCAGATTTTGATTTTTTAAATGAAAAATTGTCAAAATATATAGAATACTTTGGATATAAATAGCCAACCTATTTAGAGTATTATATTATTAATATAAATTTTTTTTTTGAAAACGGAAAAAACATCATATCAACAAATAATGAAGGCAACCTCAATCTTTGGAGGTGTACAAGTATTTAATATTATTATTGCTATTATTCGTTCTAAAGTTATTGCTGTATTGTTAGGTCCTGCAGGAATGGGAATAGCAGGTCTATTTAATTCATCTATTGGTTTAGTAGGCAATCTAACCAATTTTGGTCTTGGTAGAAGCGCTGTAAAAAACATAGCCGAAGCAAATGAAAGTAGTGATAGCATTAGGATTGCAAAAGTTGCGAAAATATTTAGAAAACTGGTATGGATTACTGGACTTCTTGGGGCTGTCCTTTGTTTTGTATTAGCATCATACTTAAGTCAATTAAGTTTTGGTAACAAAGAATATACCTATGCATTTCAATGGTTATCTATTACTTTATTGTTTAATCAACTTACAAGTGGTCGATTTGTATTGTTGCAAGGTATGCGAAAACTAAAACTACTTGCCAAAGCAAATATGTTGGGCTCTGTAGTTGGGTTATTTGCTACCTTACCTCTATATTATTATTATAATGTAAAAGGGATTGTTCCTGCCATTATACTTACGGCTTTCTTCACATTCTGTATTGCATGGTATTTTTCAAGAAAAATTAAGGCAGAAAAAGTTAGTGTTAGCTCAAAAGAAACTAAAGAGGTAAGTAAAGAAATGCTTACAATGGGTTTTATGCTTAGTTTGAAAGGTTTTATAGTTATTGGGGCTTCTTATATTATTCGTATCTATATTAGTAATGTTGGTGGAATCGATGATGTGGGCTTATACACAGCTGGTTTTGCTATTATTGGCACTTATGTAGGCTTAGTGTTTTCTGCAATGGGGACTGATTTCTACCCAAGACTTTCGGGAGTTGCTCATGATAATGAAAAAGCGGCACTACTTATAAACCAACAAGCTGAAATTGGTCTTCTAATTTTAGCACCTATATTAACTGCATTTTTTATCTTTATCAATTGGGCAGTTATTTTATTGTATTCCCAAAAGTTTATTGCTGTAAACGGAATGATTCAGTGGGCTGCTTTAGGTATGTATTTTAGAGTAGGAAGTTGGGCTATCGCTTTTATTTTATTAGCAAAAGGCGCATCAAAATTATTTTTTTGGAATGAACTTGTTGCAAATATATATAAACTAGCATTCAATATTTTAGGATATTATTTTTGGGGGCTTGAAGGTTTGGGTATTTCATTTTTATTGAGTTTCATTTTTTACTTATTTCAAATATATTATTTAGCCCATTATAAATATCAATTTAGTTTTAATACCGTTTTTTATCGCATATTTATTTTTCAATTTATTATAGGAATTTGTGGTTTTTTAATTACAAAATTTTTACCATCACCTTTGTCATATTTTTTAGGTTTGCCAGTTATTTTTGCATCTTGTTGGTATTCCTACAAAGAATTGGATAAAAGGATGGGGTTGAAAGAAGTTATATTAAATTTAAAAGATAAATATGTTAGAAAAAGATAAAGAGCCGCTTGTATCAATAATTGTGATCACCTACAATTCAGCAAAGTATGTTTTGGATACTTTAGAAAGTGCCAAAGCACAAACTTATAAAAATATAGAATTGATTATTTCAGATGATTGTTCAACTGACAATACTGTGGAGATATGCAAGAAATGGCTTAATGAAAATAAGGATAGATTTGTAAGTTCAAAATTAGTAACTACTAATGCAAACACTGGAATTCCGGCAAATATTAATAGAGGTTTACATGCTGCAAAAGGTGAGTGGTTTAAGACAATAGCTGGAGACGATATACTTCATAAAGAATGTATTTTTTTATACGTTAATTTTGTACTTTCAAATCCAGAAGTTAAGGTTGTAACTGCTAATTGCCAAGTATTTATTAACACTTTTTCAAAAGAGAATTTTACAGAAATTAAAAACTTTAGTGAATTTTATGGCTATAAAAGTAATATAACAGCACAAGATCAACACAAGATATTTTTAAGAAGATGTCCCGTAAATTCTTGCACTATGTTTTATAATGCTAAAGTTATTATGGATAATAATGGATGTGATGAAAGATTTAGGTGGTTTGAAGATCACCCACTTTATTTAAAGCTTACAAAAAATGGGACTAAAATATTTTACTTAAACAAGGTAACTGTTTATTATAGATTACATAATTCATCGGTTTATTCTAGTGTAAATAGTAAACAAATATTTAATGATTTTTATTTAAAAAGCAGAAAATTTGAATTGGAATATTTATACCCAGAAATTTCCTTTTCCGAGCGAATTTATAAAGATTTAACATTCTTTAAATTGAGATTCTTTGATATTATGGGTATGAATAAAAATAAATTTTTGTTTAATTTCCTTTATTTTGGAATAAATAAATTGAATCCTTTTAAATTTTTTAGAAATAAATTATCAAGAAAAAAAATAAAAAACAACAAATAATGAAATTAGTATACTGTATAGGCTATCTAGGTAAACCTGGAGGTACTGAAAAAGTACTAGCAAATAAGGCAAATTATATGGTTGATAAATTGGGATATGAAGTGGAAATCTTAATTGCTGATCAAAAAAACCATTCTTTATATTATGATTTTAATCCGAAAATTAAAATTCATGATATGAAAATTTCAAAAATTAATAATAGAAAAACCATTCCTGTTGTTACTTTTATAAAGAATATTTTTAAACTAAGAGAGATTTATTCCAAGAAGTTAAATGAAATAAATCCTGATGTAATTTTAGTTTTAGAAAGAGGGTATCATGATTTCGTTATACCATATATAAATAAAAAGATTCCAAAAATCAGAGAGTTTCATTTTTCACTAGGAGCTGTTGATAGTAAAGTTAAAATTCTTTCTTTTATTCAAAAAGTTAAATATAAAATAATTTACTCATTTATTTACAAGCAATTTCCATTATATGATAAAGTGGTTCTTTTAACTGAAAAAGATGAGAATGAACCTTTTTATAACAATGTAAAAACAACTGTAATACCAAATATGATTGAAAATTTTCCAGAGGATATTTCTGAATTAAATTCACAAAAAGTCATAAGTATTGGTAGCATGGAAGATGATAGAAAGGGTTTTTTAAAACAAATTGAAATTTGGAGAAAAATTTCTATTAATCATCCAAAATGGATATTAAATATATATGGTGAAGGAAAGCAAAGGAAAAAATATATAGATGTTGTAAAACAAAACAAACTTGAGACCAAAATAATATTTCATGGAAAATCAACTGAAATACCTGTAAAGTTGAATGAATCTTCAATTTTTATATTCACTTCTGAAGCTGAAGGCTTACCGATGGTTTTAATTGAAGCATTAACCAATGGACTTCCTTGTGTTTCATATGATTGCCCTACTGGACCTTCTGATATTATTTCAAATGAAGAAGATGGATATATAATAAATATTAATGATGAAAAAATGTTTATAGAAAAACTTGAATTATTAATGAATAATATTGAATTGAGGAGGAAATTAGGAGATAATGCAAGAAAAAATTCAATTCGTTTTTTACCAGAAAATGTTATGCCCCTTTGGCAAAAACTTTTTGAAGAATTAATAAGTATTAATTTAAAATAATGCCATTGAAAATTAAAACAATAACATGTCATGAAGTATATAACTACGGAGCGAGTTTACAAGAATATGCGCTGTTAATATATTTAGAAGAGTTAGGACATCAAGCAATGACAATTCACTATAAACCAGATTATTTAAGTCAACATTTTAATTTATGGAGAATTAGTAGTCCGAAGTGGAATAAAAATATAATTTTAAGATTTATTTATTTGACTATTAAATTACCTGCAAGAATAAAGATTTTAAAACGAAAGAGAAGTTTTGATAAGTTTTCTGAAAAATATATAAAAAGAACACAAAAACTTTATAGAACAAATGATGACTTAAAAAATGATATTCCTGAGGCTGACGCCTATATTTGCGGAAGTGATCAAATATGGAATTCTTTTTTTCAGAATGGAAAAGATCCTGCATTTTATTTAAATTTTGCTCCAGATAACAAGTTAAAAATATCCTACGCAGCAAGTTTTGCGATTGATCAAATTGCTGAGGAGTTAAAATCATTTGTAAAGAAAAGTGTTGAGAGAATAGACCATATTTCAGTTCGTGAAACATCAGGTGTTACTATTCTTAACGATTTAGGTGTTGAAAATGTGCTACAAGTCATGGATCCTGTTTTTTTATTAAAAAAAGAAGCTTGGAACGAATTTGAATTGCCAATGATTGATGAAAATTTTATCTTTATATATGATTTTGATTCTAATATATTGGTAAAGAAAATGGCAATGAAAATGAAAGAGAAATATAATGCTAAAATATATACAGTAAATAGTAATATTAATTATGCAGACAGAAACTTTAATTTAGAAGGGCCGGAAACGTATCTATCTCTTGTTAAAAACGCAAAATTTATTGTTACTAATTCATTTCATGCAGTTGCTTTTTCACTTATTTTTGAAAAACAATTTGTTGTATTTAATAGAGTAGAAAAGATAAATACAAGAATGAGAGATTTATTGCAATCGATAAGTTTACGAAATTTATTATTGTTAAGTGAAGAAAGCGTTACTACTTTTAACTATACGATTGATTATACACAAACAAATATTCAACTTAACAAATTAGTAGAAAAATCTAAGCATTTTTTGAATCAAGCTTTAGAAGAATAATAGATGAAAATTCTTTACATTACAAATAAAATAGTTGGTTCAGGAGGCTTAGAAAGAGTTTTGGCTGTAAAATCAGATTGTTTAATCAATACTTTTAAATATGATGTGTATATATTAACTTTAAATCAAAACCAGAAAGAAAATTTTTATGATTTTAATTCTAAAATAAAACATCATAATATTGAAGTTTCAGGTAATCCGCTAAAATATTTTATTGAATATAGAAAAGGTGTTAAAAATAAAATTGCTGAAATAAAACCAGATATAATCTCCGTTTGTGATGATGGATTGAAGGGACTTTTATTTCCTATACTCTTTGATAATAGAATACCAGTTATATATGAAAGGCATGCGTCAATTAATTTAAATTTTAAAGGAAAAGAACAAGTCTCATTTTTGAAAAAAACAGGAAGTTATTTTCAACATAAGCTGATGATTTTTGGGGCAAAAAGATTCGACACTTTTGTAGTTCTAACAGAAGGAAATAATGAAGATTGGCCAAATGTTGACTGTACAGTTATTCCAAACCCTTCTCCTTTCCCTCCATTTAATGATCTAGCAGTAAAAGAGAATATAGTATTAGCAGTTGGTAGTCAAAGTTATAATAAGGGATATGATAGGTTAATAAACATTTGGAGAAAAGTAAATGAAAAATATCCTCTCTGGAAATTGAAAATTTACGGAAAGCAAAGTGAAGAATTAAAACTTCAGGAAAAAATAAATGAATTTGGTTTAGATGAATGTGTGTTTTTAAATGACCCAATAAAAAACATAGAAGAACAATATAAAAAAGCATCAATTTTTGTGATGCCATCAAGATCAGAAGGATTTGGAATGGTGTTAATAGAAGCTATGAATTATGGAGTGCCTTGTGTTTCTTTTGATTGTCCTCACGGACCTGCGGATATAATTAAAAATGATGAAGATGGGTTTTTGATTGAAAATGGAAACACAGAAAATTTTGCTAATGCAGTAATTAGTTTGATTGAAGATAAGGAGAAACGTGAAAGGATGGGAAATAATGCTAGAGAAAATGTAATGCGATATATGCCAGAATCTATTATGCAACCTTGGAATTCATTGTTTAAAAATTTGGTAAAGGGATGATAAAAGTTGTTTACTATACAGACCAAATTTACCTTCATGGAGGCATTGAAAAAGTATTAGCTCAGAAGTTAAACTATTTCGCCAGCCTATCAGAATATGAAGTACACTTAATCACAACAGAACAAAAAGGGAAACAATTTTGTTATCCAATTTCAGATAAAGTGATACACCATGATTTAGAAATAAATTATGTGAGGGAAAAGAGTTATTTCAATCCAATTAACTTTAAAAAAGTACCGCAACACATAAAAAAATTAAAATCAACACTAAAAAAAATACAGCCAACTGTTTTAATAGTTTGTAATTTAGCATTTGATTTTTATTTCATTCCTTTTATTAGCAAGAATATAAAAACAGTTAAAGAATTTCATGCGTCTAGATATTATTATAATCAAAGACTACCAAAAGTTAGTTTTTTAAAAAAACTATTATTTAGAATAAATGATTATATAGAAAGCAAATACACAAACATCGTATTGTTAAATGAAGATGAGAAAAAATACTACAAGTCAAATAATTTGGTTGTCATTCCAAATGCGATTAGTAGTATAAATGTTGAAAAACCAATTAAAAGAGAGAATGTAATTATTGCAGCAGGACGAATGGCACAAGTAAAGCAATTTGATCATTTAATAAAAGCATGGAGTATAATTGAGAAGGATTTTCCTGATTGGGAAGTTCAGATTTATGGAGAAGGAGATGAGTTAATCTCAAAAAAATTAAATGGATTGATTAGTAAGTTGTCGTTAACAAATATTCGCTTAAAGGGTAGTACAAACAACTTGGATATAAAAATGAGGCAAGCATCTATATATGCTTTATCATCACTTACAGAGTGTTTTCCAATGGTTTTGTTAGAAGCTTTATCTTGTGGTCTTCCAATTGTATCATATGATTGTCCACATGGTCCAAAAAATATAATTACCAACAATCAAGATGGTATTCTTGTAGAACATAATAATATTGAGTCTTTTTCTATTGAACTGAGTAAGTTTATTAGAAATGAAAAGTTAAGAACTCAAATGGGAATAACAGCAATAAATAATGTGAAGCGTTATAGTGAAGATAGAGTAATGAAAAAATGGATTCAACTTTTTAAAACGACTATAGTATGATTTTTAATTCTATCATACCGTTACCTTTTTATACACCGTTATTTTACATAGCGATGTTATTTGTTATACTGTTGGTTTTTTTGAAATTACAAATAAGAGGGTATACAATTTATAGTAATAAAAAAGAGTATGCTTCATTTGTTTTACTTGTGGCAGTTACTTTATATATGGGTTTAAGGCCTATCAGTTTTATGTTTGGTGATATGGGGATCTATAACAAATACTTTATAGAGTTTGCCAACGGAGGAGAAATTGAAAATAATAAAGATTACTTATGGCGTCTTTTCATGAAGATTTGTAGTGGTTTCATGTCTGCTAAAACATTTTTTTTGTTATGTGCAGTTCTATATATTGTTCCTCTATATAGTGCTTGTAAAAAATGGTTTGGAAACAACATGTACATTCCTTTCCTTATGTTTGTAGCCTCATTTTCATTTTGGGCATATGGAACGAATGGTATTAGAAATGGAGTAGCAACTTCATTTGCTGTTTATGCTTTGGCTTATAATAATAATAAGTATTTCAAGTATTTCATTTTAGTAATTGCATACTTCTTTCATGCGAGCATAATAATTCCTATTTCAGCATATGTTCTAACTCTTTTTTATAGTAATTCAAAACACTATTTAATGGGATGGTTTTTTGCAATTTTTTTATCATTAGCTTTAGGAGGATTTTGGGAAAATTTATTTGTTTCATTTGGTTTTGGAGGAGGAAGATTAACTCATTTAACTGGTGAACGGTTTAAAGATATAATAACAACAGGTTTTAGGTGGGATTTTCTTATTTATAGTACTTCTGCTATTTTTACAGGATATTATTTTATTTTTAAAAAGAAATTTAAAGACCCAATATATATCCAATTATTTAATATATATGTTACAACAAATGCTTTTTGGGTTTTAATAATTAGATCAGGATTTTCAAATCGAATTGCTTATTTATCATGGTTTTTAATGGCAGCTGTTATTTTTTATCCATTTTTTAAACAACAATTTTTTAAAAAACAACAAAGAGTATTGGCTTTTACAATATTAGTATATTATGGATTTACTTACTTTATGTTTTTAATATTATAAATGAAAAAAATAACCGTTTTTACAACAACCTACAATCGAGCATATTGCTTACATAAATTATATGAAAGTTTATTAAGACAAACTTCTAAAGATTTTTGCTGGCTCATAATTGATGATGGCTCTACTGATACGACCAAATCATTGGTTGAGAATTGGATTACAGAAAATTTAATAGAAATAAAATATGCATATAAGAAAAATGGTGGGATGCATACAGGATACAATAAAGCCTATGAACTAATAGAAACAGAACTAAACACTTGTATTGATTCTGATGATTATATGACAGATGATGCAATTGAAAAAATATTAGAATTCTGGGAACAAAATAAAAACCATAATTTTGCAGGAATAGTTGCTTTAGATGCAACAGAAGATGGCAAAGTACTTGGAGAAAAATTCCCTAAAAATTTAAAAAGTTCAACCCTAGAAGATTTATATAATAAGCATAAAGTTCCTGGAGATAAAAAATTAATTTACAGAACGGCTACAGTAAAAAAATATCCAAAATATCCAGTTTTTGAAGAAGAACGTCTTGTCCCATTAGGAACATTATATATCCAAATTGATAAAGATTTTGAACTATTATGTATGAATGAAGTTGTGTGTATTGTAGAATATATGGAAGATGGTTCTACTCGAAACATTTTCAAACAGTACCATAGAAGCCCAAAAGGGTTTCGTTATTCAAGATTGATAACTGCAAAACACACAAAATATTTAAAAGTAAAATTCACGAATTTAATACATTATATATCACATAGTATCTATTTGAAAAAGTTTAAAATTTTAAAAAATAACGAACATCCTATTTTGACTATTTTAGCAATTCCATTTGGAGTTATGTTGTATTTTTATGTTAAATATAAGAACAAATAAAAGGAGTCAAAAAAGTGAAAAACAATAAATTTTTGATAATTATAAACTCTTTGGGAAAAGGAGGCGCAGAGAGAATAGCTTCTGAGTTTAGTTTTTTTCTTGAAGAGCAAGGGTATGATGTAATTTTTTTATTTACAGATATAGCTTCAATTAGTTACAAAATTCCTTCAACTGCTAAAACAGTAAGTCTTCCTTTTTCAAAATATGTAAAAACATTTTTATTTCCTATTATTATATGTATTCAAGCAGTTTATGTTAGACTTTACTTTGGTAAACATAAAAATGTAATCAGTTTTCTTCATAGAGCAAATTTAGTAAATGGGTTATCTTCCTTGTTTTCAGGTAGGAAAGTTATAATTTCTGAAAGATCAATATTTAGCAAGTCTTATAAAGGTTCTAAACAACATTTGATGAAAGGGATATTGAGTTTATTGTTCATTAGAGTCACTAAAATCATTGCAGTATCACAAGTTGTAAAAAAAGAACTCATTAGCTCTTTTAATGTAAAACCATCAAAAATAAAAGTCATTCATAATCCAATAAATACGAATGATTTTAACTTTGAGGAGAATAAAAAAGAGTTTTACGCTATTGATAAAGGAATAAATTTTTGTACAGTAGGTAGATTGATAAGTTCAAAAAGAATAGAACTTGTAATTACATTATTTTATAAAATACTTCAATTTTCCCCAAAATCTAAATTGCATATCCTAGGAGATGGAGATAATGTGTCAATCCTAAAAAAATTAGCAGAAGACTTAAATATTAAAGAACAAGTTGTTTTTTATGGCAATGTAAGTGATGTCCCTCTAATTTTAAAAAAATGTGATATTTTTTTATTTACATCATTATATGAATCTTTTGGAAATGTAGCATTAGAGGCTACGAGTTCGGGTTTACCAGTGATTTATTCTTCAAACTTAGATTCTGTTAAAGAAATATATTTAAATACAAATTCTTTGTCCTTTTCAATTGATGAAAATATTGATGACAATGAAGTAAAATCAATAATTAAATTTATTGAATTATTAGAATATGAATCTTTTAAACAAGAAAGAACAAAACTATTACAAAGACATCGAGGCGAAGAGATTTTTAAAGAATATCTAAATGAATATAAAAAATAATTATGTGCGGTATAACTGGATTCGTTTCAATTAAAAATATAGACTATAAGGATACTATAAACGCTATGATTAGGAAATTAATTCATAGAGGTCCAGATAGCAATGGTTTTTGGATTGACCCTGAAAATAAAGTCGGATTTGGACATACCAGATTATCAATATTAGATTTAAGTGAAGCAGGTCATCAACCAATGCATTCTAATACTAATAGATATGTTATTAGTTTTAATGGGGAGATTTACAATCATTTATCAATACGATTAGAAATAGAAAAAGATGTCAGTGTTAATTGGAATGGTCATTCGGATACTGAAACCTTACTTAAAGCAATTGAAAAATGGGGAGTTGAACAAACAATTAAGAAGTGTATAGGAATGTTTGCATTTGCACTTTGGGATAAAAAGGAAAAAACGATCACATTAGCAAGAGATAGAATGGGAGAAAAACCATTGTATTATGGTTGGGTAAACGAAAGTTTTGTTTTCGGTTCTGAATTAAAAGCAATAAAACAATTTCCAGAATTTAGCAATGATATTGATAGAAACTCTCTTGCATTGTTTTTAAAATACAGTTCTGTTCCAGAACCATATTCAATATATGAAAACATATACAAATTAGAAGCAGGTTCTTATTTGACTTATAAACCAGATGAAAAATCGATAAATAGAAATAACTATTTTTCGATTGATGAAATTTCATCTGAGAACAATCAAAATAGATTATCAGATAAAGAGTCGATTTCTAATTTAGAAACTGTTTTAACCAGCGCAGTAGGATCACAAATGTTATCTGATGTTCCTATTGGTGCGTTTTTATCTGGAGGTGTAGATTCAACCACTGTTGCGGCTTTAATGCAAAAACAATCAACATCAAAAATCAACACTTTTTCTATAGGTTTTAATCAAGAAAAGTATAATGAGGCAGAACATGCAAGAGCAGTAGCAAAACATTTAGGAACCAATCACCATGATATGTATGTTTCCGACAAAGACGTTTTAAATGTAATACCTCTCTTGCCTAAAATGTACAACGAGCCATTTTCTGACTCTTCACAAATACCTACATATCTTGTATCCAAAATTGCAAAAAGTAAGGTTACAGTGTGCTTGACTGGTGATGCTGGAGACGAACTTTTTTGTGGCTATAGTCGTTATCATTTAGCAAATAATAGTTGGAATAAAATTTCAAAAATACCAAGATCATTGAGAAGTGTAATTGGTTTAGGAATTAATGCCTTTCCATATCAATTTTGGAACTTATTATTACCTCCATATAATTCACAAGAAGGAACTAATAAAGCAGATAAGTTTTTGAAGGCCTCTTTATTACTAGACTCCAAAAGCAGAAAGGATTTTTATCATAAAGGCTTTATGTCACATAATAATGATGTTGAAAATTGGGTGTTGAAATCAAAAACACCAAAAACAGTCTTTGATTTAGATGCTAATAACTCCAATCAGTTTTATTCTGAGATGATGAGGTTAGATTTGAAAACGTATTTACCTAATGATAATTTGGTTAAAGTTGATCGTGCAGCTATGGCAGTTTCTTTAGAGACTAGAGTTCCATTTTTAGATCATAGAGTAGTTCAGCACGCTTTAAACTTACCTTTAAATCTAAAAATAAGGGGCGGAATAGACAAATGGATACTGAGAGAAGTTCTATATAAATATGTTCCAAAAAAATTAATTGAAAGACCAAAAATGGGATTTGCAGTCCCTTTAGCAGAATGGTTAAGAGGACCCTTAAGAGATTGGGCTGAAGAATTATTAAATGAAAAGCGATTGACTAACCAAGGTTATTTCAATGTGAAAATAGTAAGAAATAAATGGGAGGAACATATCTCAAAAAAAAGAAATTGGCAATACCAACTTTGGGATGTACTTATGTTTCAATCTTGGTTAGATGAGCAATAGTTATAGTATTAAAAAATCAATTGAGAATAGTAAAGAAAAATATAAGGCAATTTATAGAGAATATAACTTCGTTATTTTCCTCTAAAATTAGTGATTTATTATTAGCCATATTGTTAATACCATATTTAATATCTAAAGTTGGTATTGAGAATTATGGAAGGTATGTTTTTGCTCTTTCTCTAACATTGTTTTTAGTTAATATTATTAATTACGGTTTTGACTTAAGTGCAGTTAGGGAATTAGCAAAAAATAGGCACAAACCAAAGATGTTAAAGAAATTGTTAAATAAAGTTTTGTCTGTCAAACTTTATTTAACAATATTGATGTTAGTAATATTATTTGTAGTAGTATTTACTATTCCTCTTTTGAGAGTAGAAAAAACAATGTATTTCTTCGCTTTATTTTTGATAATAGGAGACTTGTTTTCTTTGCGATGGTTTTTTATGGGGATAGAAAAAATGAAATATATTCCAATAATAAATGTAGGTAGTAAACTACTATATGTTTTTTTAGTAATAATTTTTATAAAACAATCTGAAGATTATGAAATAATAATATTATTAGAAGGGATTGGATTATTTATCGTTAATATCTTTAGTTTTTTATATATAGTAAGAAAAAAAAGAATAAGGATAAAATTAATTTCTTTTTATAAAGTGAAATGTCCCGTCCTGAAATAGCGATACACTAAAACTTTAGTGTAATGAAAACATCAGAAAATTCAGGGTATGTTAAGCGTACTCAAAAAGATTACTCAC
>NVWM01000029.1 GCA_002733665.1 Lutibacter sp. | reverse complement strand
TCACTCGAAATATAAATTTAGGTAAAGATATTGACCGAACAGACAATAAGCCTGAACGATGGAAAAACATGGCGAATATTGCTTTAGGGCAATCTAAAATGGTGCGCAGACCAATTGCAGGATTGTTACATATTATTGTTTATCTTGGTTTTATTATCATCAATATAGAAGTGCTTGAAATCATTATTGATGGTCTTTTTGGTACACATCGCGTGCTTAGTTTTTTAGGTGAATTTTACTCATTCTTAATAGGAAGTTTCGAAGTGTTAGCCTTTTTGGTATTAGTATCAGTAATAATTTTTTGGATTCGTAGAATGATTGTGCGTATTCCTCGTTTCTGGAATAAAGAAATGAAAGGTTTTCCTAAAAATGATGCACTTTATATTTTGTATTTCGAAATGGTTTTGATGAGTCTGTTTTTAATTATGAATGCAACAGATATTCATTACCAAGAATTAAACTCTGGAAATCCGATTAGCCAATTCTTAGTGCCACTTTTCGAAGGAATGAGCGCCACAACTGTTCACTTAATAGAACGTTCTGCTTGGTGGATTCACATTATTGGAATTTTAATTTTCTTAAATTATTTATACTATTCTAAACATTTGCATATTCTACTGGCATTTCCAAATACATTTTATGCCAATCTTGAAGCAAAAGGAAAATTTGCTAATGATAATAATGTAACCAAAGAAGTAAAGATGATGATGGATCCAGATGCAGATCCATATGCAGCACCACCAGAAGGAGAAGAAGAAACTGTTCCTGAAAAATTTGGGGCTAGTGATGTTACTGACTTGAATTGGGTGCAATTAATGAACGCATATACGTGTACAGAATGTGGACGATGTACTTCTGTATGTCCAGCAAATCTTACTGGAAAAGAATTATCACCAAGAAATATCATGATGAAAACTCGCGATAGACTTGAAGAAGTTGGTAAGAATATTGATAAAAACGGAGAATTTAAAGACGATAATAAACAATTATTAAACGATTATATAACACCTGAAGAATTGTGGGCTTGTACAACTTGTAATGCTTGCGTTGAAGAATGTCCTATAAATATTGATCCGTTAGGTATCATTATGGAAATGCGAAAATATTTAGTGATGGAACAGTCTGCTGCACCACAAGAATTAAATATGATGATGACAAATATCGAGAATAATGGCGCACCATGGCAATACAATCAACAGGATAGATTAAATTGGAAAGATGAAGAATAAGTACAACAAGGAGTTAAAAGAATTAAAAGATAAAGAAGGTAATTTATTAAGTCCTGCTTTAGCAGAAGGCGTTAAAAACTATTTGATTGATATTGACGGAACTGTTTGTGATGACATTCCTAATGAAGAACCAGAGCGTATGTTAACTGCGGCTGTTTATCCTGACGCATTAATAACACTCAATAAATGGTATGAAGAAGGACACATTATTTGTTTTTTTACTTCAAGAACTGAAGAGCATAGAGCATATACTGAAATTTGGTTGAAAGAAAACGGATTTAACTATCATAGTTTGTTAATGGGGAAACCAAGAGGAGGAAATTATCATTGGATAGACAATCATTTAGTGAAAGCAACAAGGTTTAGAGGTAAGTTTACTGATTTGGTAGATAAACATGTAACCATTCAAGTTTTTGACGACGGAAAACATTAATTGCTTTAAGTATAAGTCTTTAAATTATAAACGATTAAACAAATAAACTGCATTATGAACGTACCAACAATGGCAGAAATGATGGCACAAGGAAAGCAACCAGAAATATTATTTTGGGTTGGTGCAGCAGGAAGTTATGACGATAGAGCAAAAAAAATAACACGTGCTTTTGTAAAAATTTTACACAAGGCAAATGTTGATTTTGCTGTTTTAGGTACCGAAGAAAGTTCTACAGGTGATGTTGCTAAAAGAGCTGGAAATGAGTTTTTATTTCAAATGCAAGCAATGATGAATATTGAAGTACTCAATGCATACGAAGTAAAAACAATTGTTACTGCAGATCCACATTCGTTTAATACTTTTAAAAACGAATATCCAGAATTAGGAGGAAAATACGAAGTATATCATCATACACAATACATACAAAAGTTAATTGATGAAGGTAGATTATCAGTTAATGACACTGTATTAAATGGTAAAAGAGTTACATATCATGACCCTTGCTATTTAGGAAGAGCAAATGGTGAGTATGAAAGTCCGAGAACGATTATTAGAAAAATGGGTGTGAATTTGACTGAAATGAAACGCCATAAAGCAACAGCTTTATGTTGTGGAGCAGGAGGAGCACAAATGTTTAAAGACGCAGAAAAAGGTGATAAGGAAATCAATGTTTTACGTACAGAAGATGCTCTTGAAACCAAGCCTCAAATTATTGCAACAGGATGTCCGTATTGTAATACAATGATGACAGACGGAATCAAAGCAACTAATAATGAAGGAACTGTTGAGGTGATGGATATTGCAGAGTTGATTGCGAAATCACAGAATTTGTAATTTGTCATTCTGAGTGAAACGAAGAATCTCATGTTAAAAAACTACATTCAAGCAGCACGTTTACGAACTTTACCACTTTCTATATCTGGAATTATTGTTGGTTCGAGTTTGGCAAAATTTAATGTTTGGACTTATCAGTCACTTGGTAATATTCATAATTTTGGAGGAAACTATATATTCAATAAAAATTTTGCAATTTTCTGGCTCGCAATCCTCACAACTATAGGTTTTCAAATACTATCAAATTTTGCCAATGATTATGGTGATGGTGTAAAAGGAACTGATAACGATGATAGAGTAGGACCGAAGCGTGCATTGCAAAGTGGTGCAATCTCACCGAAGCAAATGTTAAATGCTATTAATATTACTGGATTTATAACTTTATTAATTGCTTTATTGTTGATTTATGTATCCTTCGGGAAAGAAAATTTTGGTTATTCAGTACTTTTCTTCTTTTTAGGAATTGCAAGTATTGCTGCGGCAATTAAATATACAATGGGAAAAAACGCTTATGGTTATAGTGGTTTAGGTGATGTTTTTGTATTTCTTTTCTTTGGATTGTTAAGCGTTTGTGGAAGTTACTTTTTGTATACTAAACACTTAGATTATATGGTTTTTCTTCCAGCAATTTCTATTGGTTTGTTAAGTGCAGGCGTTTTAAACCTTAATAATATGCGAGATAGAGAATCTGATGCGAAATCAAATAAAAACACATTGGTTGTGAAAATTGGAGCAACATCATCCAAAAAATATCATTATTTTTTATTGATTGGTGCATTTATTTGTGCACTTATTTATACTGTTGAACGATATGTTTCATTAAAATCTTTTTTGTTTGTAATTGCATTTATTCCAATTTTCAAACATTTATATACAGTATATAAAAATAAAAATCCAAAAGAATTAGACCCAGAATTAAAGAAATTGGCATTAAGTACTTTCTTGTTTGCTATTCTTTTTGGATTGGGACAAATTATTTTATAAGTGATAAATATCATAGAATAGACTTACAGGGAGTTATAATTTTGCTAAAAATTAAAATACTTGAAAAATCAATTTTTAGGCACTTTTTTTTATATGCTATATATAGTTGCAATGCTGCAACCTATTATGCCTTTAATTGAGTATAACCTTAATAAAGAATACATAGTTAGTGTGCTTTGTGAGAATAGAAATAAACCAGAATTGGCATGTAATGGGAAGTGTTATTTAGAAAAAAGACTTAAAGAATCTAAGAGTCAAGATTCTCATAATCATTCAATTCCACAAATAGATTTATCAAAATATCCTGTTTCGCTTCTAGACTTTACTACTTATAACACAAAAGAATTTAAAATATTTGATTCCGAGCAATTGCATGTGATTGAATTTACTTCTCAAGATTTTTACACTTCATTATTAAAACCACCGCAAAGCGAATCTTAAAATATCAGTTATTTTTTGAGTGTTTACTTTTCACCTTTATATAAGATTCCTTATGTATGAGTAATAAACATGTATGTTTATTAATTAAAGTAACTACTAATATGAGTAAAAAATTAAATGATTAATTCTATTAATCAATCTATATCGTAAAAAAATCGATAATTAAATAAAATATTATAAAATGAAAAACGTACTACTAAATTGTTTAGTAATGTTGATCGTTGCATCTTCGTATGCGCAATCAACAAAAATAAAAGGGAAAATTGTAGATAGTGAATCAGGTAAAAAAATTGAAAATGTAGCAATTAAAGCAGTTGACAGTAAAGAATTTGCAGTTTCTAATAAAGAAGGTGAGTTTACTATAATTGCTAAAGTAGGTGACTTTGCCGAAGTGTCACATATTGGATATAAAACAGTAATTTTTAAGTTGCAAAACCAGCAAGTTGTCAAACTAGAATTAGCACAGATAAATTTGAATGAAATTGTTGTTTCGGCAAATCCATTACAAGATATTTCTCAATCTACAGTAATTAATGATGCAACAAAAAGAATAAGTCAACCAAGAAGTGTAGGTGATTTATTTAAAGATATCAAAGGATTTGGTATTGTAAAAAAAGGAGCATATGCTTCTGAACCTGTGTTTCGTACGTTTAAGTATGAGCAATTAAATATACAGTATGATGGTGGAATGAAAATCCTAAATGCTTGTCCTAATAGAATGGATCCAATTACAACTCATATAATTCCGGAAGAAGTTGAGAAAATAGAGATTGTAAAAGGACCATTTACTGTTCGTTTCGGACAAAATTTTGGAGGAATTATAAACTTAGTTTTAAAGAATCCAACAAAAGATCAATTTGGATTTCACGGGAGTGTTGAAGGAGGCTATGAATCAAATGGTAATAATTTAGTTACAGGAGCATCAATGTTATATGCTAACGAGAAGTTTGATGTGAATGTTAATGGTTCTTATCGTGATTTTGGAAATTATAAAGATGGAGACGGTGTTGAGGTGCCATCATCTTTTACTACAACGGATTATTCAATTAAAGTTGGTTTTAATCCAACAGAGAAACAACGATTACAATTAAGTTGGAGGCAATCTTTTGGTAAAGATATTGATCATGCTGGTTTACCTATGGATTCTCCTTTTGATGATAGTTTTTTGGTAGGATTGGATTATAAATTTAATGATGTTTCTGAAAAAATTGAAAGTTTTTCTGCCAAAATTTTTCATTCGTATGTAGATCATTTAATGACAAATGAAGGTCGACCTAATTCTTTGATGGTTGAATCAGTATCTCCTGTTGAGGTTTGGTTATATGGAGGGAAAGCAGAAGTAGTGTTCAAATCATCAGGAAATTCAAGAGTATATGCAGGAGTTGATGCAAACTTGATTAATAGAAAAGGAGATAGAACTAGAGTTGTAAAAATGATGAATGGTATGATGTTGCCAACTCCTATGGCTTTTGTCGATAAAATATGGCAAGACGCAAATTTAAATGATATAGGATTATTTGTTGAGGGTAAATTTAAAATAGCAGATTTCACAACGTTAACTACTGGAGTTAGATCAGATTTTATATCATCATCGATTGATGATGTCGCGGCGGATTTTGAAAGTTTATATGGAGGAGAAATCAATGATGCTTCAGAAACAAATATAAGTGCTAATGCCTCTTTAAAATTTCAAAAAAATGGATTTCAAGCACAACTAGCATTTGGAAGAGGAGTGCGTACTGCATCTATGGTAGAGCGTTATATAAATCATTTTAATGTTGGTGTTGACCCTTATGAATATGTAGGTAATCCAAACTTAAAACCTGAAGTTAATAATCAAATAGAGTTGTCTTTTACTAAAAAGATGGGGTCTATAGAAATTGGTGGAGCAGTTTTCCATTCATTCTTTAGAGATTATATTACTGCATTTGTGAATACCGATATACCAAGGAAGTTTATGGCTACGACTCCTCCTATTTATACAAAACAATTTGTTAATATTGATAAAGCAGAACAAACAGGAGTTGAGTTTTCATTTAATGTACAGGCTTCAGAAAAAGTTAAATTTACATCTGATGTATCTTACACTCAAGCGAAAAATTTAGACTTTAACGAACCTCTTGCTCAAGTACCGCCTTTTATGGCGAATTTAGGGATTCAGTTTAAAGAAGATAAGTATTGGGCATCTTTAAATTCAAGATTAGTGGCAATGCAAAGTAGAATTTCAACTACCTTTAAAGAACAGGAAACTCCAGGCTTTGGAACGTTAGATTTTAGAATTGGATTTGAGCCATCGAATAAATTTTCTATTGGAGCAGCAGTTCTGAATATTTTTGATACTACTTATTACGAGCATTTAAATTTCTCTTATGCTAATTCAAATACATTAGCAGGAAAAATTTATGAACCTGGAAGAAATTTTACAACCTATATTAAATACAAGTTCTAGAATTTAAATTTAATGAATTGTAAGTTTTGAACATAAAAAAAATCCCGCTATTTGCGGGATTTTTTATGTTATTTATATTAATAATCCTTATTGAATAACCAATTTACGTGTTGCTGTTTTTCCTTCTTCTAAAACTTTTAAGATATAAATACCAGTGTTTAAGTTAGAAACTTGCACATTTTCATTTGCTTTTACCACATTAGAATAAACTTGTTTTCCTAACATATCAAAGATTTGTATTTGCTTAGTAGCGTTATTAAAAGAACTAATACTAAACTCTCCATTATTCACAGGATTTGGATATACTGCAAAACCTTCAATACTACTTTTAACAGTTGATAATAATCCATCATAAGTTCCTATAGGAAATGGACTTGTTGACGGACCATTTGTTGCTCCATCTAAATTACCAACTCCACTATAGTCCCATTCTGTATGAAGAAAAGTTGTGCTTGGACCTACTGTATTTCTATAAGCCCATCCATCAGTATGTTCCCATTCTGGACAAGCAGAACCTGTATCATTTGGATCACAATCTATTGTTCCAAAAACATCAATTACTTGACCGCTTTCAAATAATTCAACGGCATCATCTCCATTTATCCCCATTGCTCCATCTGTATAAGTTGGTGCAAATCCAAAAAAGGTTGTGAAATTTGGAGCTTCAGTAGATACATATATATAACTACCTGCAGTAGCAGCATCAGCTGGGAAAGTAAATTCTTGTCCATCTGAACCACCACCATTATTAGCGCTACCAAGACCAAATATACTTAGGTCAGCGATATCTTGAATTACATATAACTCTATTCCTTTTGGAGTACCTGTTGGTAATGGACCATCATAAGCACCAGTAATTACTAAAGCATTTGTTGCAGGATTAAATACATTACCTGATAAAGTAACAGTTTTAGGTGCTGCACCTGTGCTAGTAACATCTACATCAGCTGAGTAACTGTTTACCGCTAATCCTGATTTTAATCTAGCATGAATAGTTTGAGAATTTACAATTCCTCCTGATTGAGTTAATGTAATTGATGCTACAAAACTTCCTGCGTCTTCTCTAATTTCAAAGTCAGATGGAGCAGTTAATACAATGTTGTTTGTTAAGTTTGCACCTTCAACAGTAAAGGTACCTTCAGATGATGTTCCACCGACAACGTAATTTAATCCACTTACGGCAGGTCCAGCAATAATTGATGGTGAGACTGTAAAACCATCAATAATTCTAATATTGTCAATTGCTATGTCTTCATCACCAGCGTTTAAATTAGTAAATGTAATTCTAATATCTGCACTATTTCCCGAAGTCATTGCTCCGACAAATTCAGTAAAAACTGACGTTAAAGGTGTACTATCAGCAGTTCCGTCAAAGTTTGTATCTAGTCCTGGCTCTGTATTCGTTGCACCACCACCAGAGAATTGAAACATATTAGTATATCCTGCGCCATCAACATTTACTTCAATTAATACATTTGTATCGGCATCCCAATCTTCATTTCCATCACTAGAATCATCTTCAGCAACTAATACTGCGAAGGATAAATTCGAATATGTAGAAATATCTATACCGGTAAATTCCATTGTTTCAATGGCCATAGTACATGGTGCACCATCAGTATCTTGTGCAGCAAAAAAGAAAGTGCCATCCATATTTGATAAATCTGTACCAGGAAGATCGCTACCGTCAGATACTGTAAAAAAATCATATCCATCATTACAGTCTTCTGAGACAGTTGCAGAGTTGCCTGTTTCAAATGATTCTTGAAAAACAGTTGTTTGCCCAAAAGACAAAGAAGTAATTAATATAGTTGATAATAAAAAGTAGAGTTTTTTCATATTGAATTTGTTTTATTTTTTTTCAAAAAGTTAATTGTGTCAAATATATAAATTTTATTTGACTGAAAGTGCATAAAATTAAAAAATAACGTTTATTTAATGTGAATATTATATTTGAAGTAAAAAATAATTTAAAGTCTGAAAACCAGATAGTTGTGATGTGAATCAGTACCCTAATTCAATTAAAATATCTTTTGAATGTGAGTGATTTCTTTTGTAAAACTCTAAAGCCAAGTCTGCTCTATTGGTAAAAACACCATCAACTCTTTTACTATATTCCATAAATTGGATGTTGGTATCAAAGGAATACGGGTGAATTAATAAATCAGCTGTATGAATTAATTCTGTCATCCAATCAGCCGTTAGCTCTTCGTAATTATTTGGTTCTCCAACAATACTTGTGCCAATAATATGAACATTGTTTGCTACTGCAAAACTAATTGCCTTTTTATAAGTTTCTTTTAGATCTCCTTTCATATCAGGTCTCCATAGTAAAAAGCACTTTGGAATGTTTGGTAAGTGCTTTTCTAAATTTAAAATGCTTTCAGGTGAAAAGGATTGCAAAATAAGGCGCGCATTTGTGTTGGCAATAGCTACCTTTCCTTCTTTTGTTTTTATCTCTTTTGGATTTTCATTAATATTCCAACCTAAACGCGTTAATTCTTCTTTTAAATACTTTTCTATATTCGATTTCGGATGCTTGGTTTCTACATAAATTCCAGGTCTATTTTCATTATCATTTGGATCTTTTTCATACTGATATTTTCCATTCCAGATTTCATCAACTATTACTTTAACTGGTTTTCCGTTAAATCTTTGGATTCTGTTTCCTTCAGCAATCATAATTACATCTTGTAAGGTAAGAATTTCAAGGTTTTTAAAACTTTCTTTTGCTTGCTCGGGATTTGCCTTATTAAACCAAGTGCCTGCATCTAATTGTCTTAATTCTACTAAGGTAAAATCATTGATTGTAGCATTAATTCTGTTTGGAAATATCTCTTTAATATTTGTTGTCCGTTTTAAATCATCGTCATGAAAAGCAACAAGTTGATTGTCTTTGGTTAGCTGAATGTCTAATTCTAAATAATCTGCTCCAATATTTCTTGCCCAACGATAAGCAGGTTCTGTTTCTTCAGGTGTCCAAAAGGTACTTCCTCGATGAGCAATTATGATGTCTTTTTTTATATAATCCTGTACTTTTTTTGCATTTTGACTTATTGTATTAATTTCCTGTATAATTGTTTTTTCTTTGATCTCCTTCTTACAGGCTGTTAACACTAAAACCAATGCTAAAATAATGTAGTTAGTTATCTTCATTTTAAATTTTATTTATTTCTTTTAGTCGATGGTTTTTGTTTTCAATAATCCAAGTATAGCCAATAAAAATAATAGACAATATACATGCACCAACAAGTAAGACAAAACTACTATCCCAACTATAGTTATCTACTAAATAGCCAATGGCAATATTTGCTGTTAATGCTCCACCAAGATAACCAAATAAACCTGTAAATCCAGCTGCAGTTCCTGCTGCATTTTTAGGAACTAAATCTAATGCTTGCACACCAATTAGCATAACTGGTCCATAAATAAGAAATCCGATAGCAATTAATGCCATATTGTCTACCATAGGATTTCCTGGTGGATTTTTCCAATAAATTATCACTGCAATCAACACCAAAATCATATAGATGATACTTACTGGAGCACGTTTACCTTTAAACCATTTGTCGCTTATAATTCCTGCGATAATTGTACCTGGAATTCCTGCCCATTCATATAGAAAATAA
Source organism: Lutibacter sp. (assembly GCA_002733665.1). GTDB lineage: Bacteria > Bacteroidota > Bacteroidia > Flavobacteriales > Flavobacteriaceae > Urechidicola. Next base: position 75,809 of record NVWM01000029.1, on the reverse strand, counting down.
GCCCAACCAGTTTCGTTTAAAGAAAAGTTTTTCACTTCTTTTAAATACGTTGGCGCCCAATCCAAAACACCATATCGAACCAAATACACAAAGATATTTGCAATGGCTATTAACCAAAGTAACTTGTTTTTAAAAACATATTTTATAAAAATTTCTTTTGCAGATATTGAATCATTTTGATTTACACCTTCAATTTCATCTGGATAATCATTTTTATATTCTTCAATAGGAGGTAAACCTACAACTTGTGGTCTATCTCTAAGAGTTAAATAAATAATCAAAGCAATAAATACTGCAATAATTCCTGGTAAATAAAGTTTTGCATGCCAATCGCTAAAATATGCAACTCCAAAAATGGCTAAAGGTCCAATTAAACCACCACCAATATTATGCGCTGTATTCCAAAATGCCATTTTTGTGCCTCGTTCTTTTATCGAAAACCACTGCACCATTATTCTTCCACTTGGAGGCCAACCCATTCCTTGAAACCATCCATTTAATAATAAAAGGATGAACATAACGGTTACCGATGATGTTGCAAATGGAAAAAATCCCATTGTTATCATAATAAGTCCAGACATTAGCAAACCTATTGGCATAAATTTTCGTGCATCACTTCTGTCTGAGACATTTCCCATTAAGAACTTACTCAAACCATATGCTATTGCAACACCTGATAAAGCAAAACCCAATTCTAACTTTGTATAGCCTTGCTCTATTAAATCTGGCATTGCTAATGTAAAATTTTTGCGAACTAAATAGTAACCTGCATAGCCAACAAAAATCCCAAAAAATACTTGCCAACGCATTTTACTATACAGTTGATCAACTTTATCTTTAGCAATTGGTGTTTTATCTGGTGTTTGTTTTAAAAAATTGAACATGTTTATTTTTTATTTTATTAAATATCCTTTTGCAAGTTCATTAAATTTATTGATTTGATCTTCTTCCCATTTTTTATCACGCCCTAATTCATTAGCCATAATTTCAGCAACGATTGGTGCCATTTTCAAACTTTCATTTGCATCTAAAAGCAACGCTCTTGTTCTGCGAGATAAAAAGTCTTCTACATTTCTAGCATATTCATTATGTACTGCCCAAACTACTTGTGCTTTGTTAATTTTTAAATCTTCGCTAATCCAATCCTTTAAATCTGGATTTATTTTCATTAAGTTCTCAATTTCTAGCATATCTGATCCATAAAAGTATAATGGATTTTCAAAATCTACATTTTTTTTATAACCATGTATATGTAATTCTTCGGAAATACTTTCTCTTTTGGGAAGTTTAAAAAGTGCTGCTAATTTATCTATTGCATCTTCACCCATTTCTCTATAAGTTGTCCATTTTCCTCCAATTATAGAAACTAAACCAGATTCTGAAGTGATTATCTTATGACTTCTTGATATCTCTTTTGTTTTTCCGTTTGCGTCTGTTTTTGTTGCTGCTAATGGTCTTAAACCTGCAAAAACACTTTTTATATCTGCTCTAGTAGGTTTAATTTCTAAATACCTTCCTGCAGTTTCTAAAATAAAATCAATTTCTTCTTTAGTTGCTCTTGGCTCAATTAAAGCCTCGTCTTTTGGGACATCTGTAGTTCCTAAAATTACTTTATTGTGCCATGGCACAGCAAATAAAACACGACCATCTCTTGTTTTAGGAATCATTAAAGCATAGTCTGATTGCAAAAATTTATTATCGATAACGATATGTACTCCTTGACTTGGTTTGACAACATTTTTTGCGGTTGGATTGTCTTTTTGGATAATATTATCTACGAAAACTCCTGTTGCATTTAAGACAGCTTTGGCGTTGATTTTATAAACAATTCCTGTTTCACCGTCTTTAGCAACAACTCCTTTTATTTTAGTACCTTCTTTTAAAAACTCGATCACCTTCATGTAATTTAGAGCAATTCCTTCATTATCTATGATTGTTTGCACTAAATTAATCCCTAATCTTGCATCGTCAAATTGTCCGTCGTGATATAAAATACTTCCTCTTAAATTTAATTTTTTTAATGTTGGAATTTTCTCGAGCGTTTTTTCTCTTGAATAAGGTTTTGACGTTCCAAATCTTGACCTTCCAGAAAGTAAATCATATATAGTTAAACCAAAAGTATAAAATGGTTTGTACCACCATTTATAAGACGGAATTAAAAAAGGTTTATTCGTAACTAAATGTGGAGCATTTCTTAACATAAGACCTCTTTCCTTAAGGGCTTCTAAAACCAATCTAACATCTCCTTGTGCTAAATAGCGTACACCTCCATGAACCAACTTTGTACTACGACTTGATGTGCCAATAGTGTAATCGTATTGTTCTAATAATAAAGTCTTGTAACCTCTAGTTGTTGCTTCAACTGCAGCACCTAAGCCTGTTGCTCCTCCACCAATTATAACAACATCCCAAATATCGGTTGATTCTAATTGGTTGATGAAGTTTTTTCGAGTCATGTATAGTTTTGTAATAAAGGTAAACAAATTATTTTATTGGCTAGGATGTTTTTTTTGTAAATTGCAGAAAACAACTGAAAAATGAAAATTACTTTTCTTGGACATGCATCTTTACAACTCGAAATTGCTGGAAAGCATATTATTGTTGATCCATTTATAACAGGAAACGACTTGGCTAAAGATATAGATATAAAAGTTTTAAAAGCCGATTATATCCTCATTACACATGCACATCAAGATCATATTTTGGATGTGGAAGCAATAGCCAAAAATACAGGTGCAAAAATTATTTCTAACTACGAAATAGTAATGCATTTTGGCGCAAAAGGAATTGAAGGACATCCATTAAATCATGGTGGAAGTTGGCAATTTGACTTTGGGAAATTAACGTATGTCAATGCAGTTCATACAAGTTCTTTTCCTGATGGTTCTTATGGTGGAAATCCAGGAGGATTTGTATTAGAAACAGCAGAAAGGAATATCTACATTGCAGGAGATACTGCATTGACAATGGATATGAAATTAATTCCGATGCAATGCAAAATTGACTTGGCAATATTACCGATAGGAGATAATTTTACGATGGGAATTGACAGCGCAATTATTGCTTCTGATTTTGTTGAATGTGATAAAGTTCTTGGTGTTCATTATGATACATTTGGTTATATAAAAATTGATCATCAAGAAGCGAAAGGGAAGTTTTCAAACAAAGGAAAAGAATTGATTTTGTTAGAAATAGGAGATAGTTTGAAAGTTTAAATTACATTGGTATAATTATTTTTTATATTGTTAATAAGTAAAATCGATTTTCCTTATGCTTGTTAATTATTTTTTTAAATTTGTCAAGTAATTTTAAATGAAGAATGATGATGTTGAAGACAGAATTAGGTGTGAAAAAATCAAGGGTTCATAAGTTGTTGAACTTATCTTATTTAGGTAAGTTTAGATACAGAATTAGTGAAAAACAGTATTTAGAAGTTTCTACTAAAATTTCTGAAAATAAGGATACATATAGTTTTATTTCTAGACCAATGATAACTTCCTTTAGATTTTTAACTTTTTTTAGCACTAATAATGTTAAATTAAAGAATAAAGAAGTGAAGATTTTTTATAATAATAATGAAATAACAAAAATTGATATTCAAGAGTTTAATTAGATTTCTTTTCTTTCCATTCACGTAGCATATCTTCTGATAATGTTCCTGTGCCATCATGTCTCCATCCTGGAGGCTTGATAAAATATTTTAATTTATTGATAAATGATGTTTTAGCACTAAAAGCATCTTTAAATAGTGCAATCCATTCATTAAAAGCAATTTTAAGAATATTGTAGGTTTTTATATTTGTAGTCAAACCATAAACAACTTTTTCTTCTTCTAATTCTGCTTGGAATGTTCCAAATAGTCTATCCCAAATAATTAAAATTCCAGCGTAATTTTTATCAAGATATAATGGATTAGTTCCATGATGAACTCTATGGTGCGATGGCGTATTGAAAACTACTTCAAACCATTTTGGCATTTTATTGATAAGTTCAGTGTGAATCCAATATTGGTATATCAAACTGATAGACATTTGTGCAAATATCATTACAGGATGAAATCCAAGAAGTGCTAACCAAGTCCAAAAAATAAAACCGTAAAAACCGCCTGTCCAAGTTTGTCTTAAGGCTGTACTTAAATTGTATTTTTCAGAAGAATGATGCACTATATGAGAAGCCCAAAAAACGCGACTTCTATGACCTATTCGATGATTCCAATAATATGCAAAGTCTTCAAGGAAAAAAATTAATAACCAAGACCACCAAGCAAATGGTATTGTTGTGAATCTATAATACTGCCATATATATGTAAATATAAAAAGAGGAATTATTTTAGTGATTAGATTTCCGATAATTACATTTCCTATAAGTCCTGTTAAAATAGATGTTATAGCATCTTTAGTAGCATATGTTTTTGGCGAGTGTTTTACAATAATAAATCCTTCAATAAGTAATGTAATTACAAAAAATGGAATTGCATAAAGAATTAAATTTGGAAGTTCTGGTACTTGCATTGAAAATATTTTGGTGCTAATTTACAGTAAAAAATGAAGATATAAAGTTTAAAAAAAATGTAATTTATTATTTCATTATCATCGTTCAATATTTTAAATTTGTAAATTGAATATTATTTAATTTACGATACTTTTTTTTAGTAAAATCATAAAAAAAATGGAGAAAAATACAATTTTGATAATTGGAGCAAATGGACAATTAGGTACTGTTTTAGAAGATGAACTTCAGAAATTGTATGGGAGAGATAATGTTATCGCTTCCGATATAAATTCAAACACTCATTTTAATGGTATTTTTGAATTATTAGATGCAACAGATTATGATGCTGTAGAGACTATAGTTCGTAAATATAATATTACAGAAATTTATCATTTGGCGGCAATTTTATCAGCCAACGGAGAGAAACATCCGTTGAGAACATGGGATCTTAATATGACTATGATGCTTAACGTTTTTGAAGTGTCACGTTTAAATGGTGTGGAAAAAGTGTTTTTTCCAAGTTCAATAGCTGTTTTTGGAGATGCCGTTGATAGAGAAAATACAGCTCAGTTATCATATCTAAATCCAGAAACGGTTTATGGAATGAGTAAAGCTGCAGGAGAAAATTGGGCACAATATTATTTTTTAAAATACGATTTGGATATTCGTTCATTACGTTATCCTGGAGTTATAGGACATCAATCACTTCCAGGAGGAGGAACTACAGATTATGCAGTTGAAATTTATCATAATGCTGCAAAGAATGAAGATTTCACCTGTTTTTTAAAGGATGATACCGTTTTACCAATGATTTTTATGGATGATGCTATTAGAGCAACTATAGAACTGATGTCTGCTCCAAAAGAGAAAATAAAACTGAGAACTTCCTACAATATTGCTAGTATGAGTTTTTCTCCTAAAGAGATTACATCAGCAATTAAAGAAGTATGTCCAAATTTCAAAGTTGATTATAAGCCAGATTTCAGACAAGATATTGCAGATGGTTGGCCAAAAAGTATTGATGATACTGCTGCAAGAGAAGATTGGAATTGGAAACCAAAATATGATTTGAAATTGATGACTAAAACAATGCTTGAGAAACTTAACGAGAAGTATAAAACGCAATGTATCAGTGAGTAATAATAAATAGTGTTAAAAAAATCGCTATATTTGAGACTGAATAATTAATTCTAACTAAAACTTATTATTTTATGAAACTTTCAAATTTTATTGCAGGAACTATTGTAGGAACTATTGTTTACTACTTATTAGGCGGTTTGGCTTATGGTGTTCTTTTTACTGATCTTTATCCACAGGATGATAATATGAATCATTCATTCATTGTCTTAGGTTGTTTGTTTTTTGTAATGTTATTGACTTATGTTTTTACAAAATGGGCAAATATTAGCACTTGGATGACTGGTGCAAAGGCAGGAGCCGTAATTGGTTTATTCTATGCTTTATCAATGAATTTTTTCATGTACTCCTCTAAAGCAGTAAATTACCAAAACATCGCTACAGATGTTTTAATTAATGTAGTAACTGCAGCAATTACAGGTGCTGTTATAGCAATGGTTTTAGGAATGATGAATAAAAAGACTGAATAGAATAAGAATTTTAACAAATATTAAAGAGGTTGTCTAAAAAGTAATTTTATTGTCATTTTGAGCGAAGTCGAAAAATCTAAATAATTGAATATTTATATTTTGTTATTTTTTTAGATTCTTCATTTCATTCAGAATGACACTTTTTAGACAATTTTTTATGCTTAATTATAGATATATGTACGGAAATATAAAAGAACACTTACAAAAAGAAATTCAAGAAATAAAAAATGCAGGATTGTATAAATCTGAACGCATTATTACAACTTCACAAGATGCTGTAATTAAAGTATCAACAGGTGAAGAAGTAATTAATTTCTGTGCTAATAATTATTTGGGATTGTCAAATAACAAAGAAGTAATCCAAGCAGCAAAAGACACATTAGATTCTCATGGATTTGGAATGTCATCTGTTCGTTTTATCTGTGGTACACAAGACATTCATAAAGAATTAGAAGAGAAAATAGCCGAATTTTTTCATTGTGAAGACACCATTTTATATGCAGCAGCATTTGACGCAAATGGTGGTGTTTTTGAGCCGTTATTAACCAAAGAAGATGCTATTATTTCTGACTCTTTAAATCACGCATCTATTATTGACGGAGTGCGTTTGTGTAAAGCAGCACGTTTCCGTTATGCAAATAATGATATGGATGCTTTAGAAGCACAATTGATTGAAGCAAACAAGCAACAACATCGTTTTAAAATCATTGTGACTGACGGTGTTTTTTCTATGGATGGAATCGTAGCGCAGTTAGATAAAATATGTGATTTAGCCGATAAATATGATGCTTTGGTGATGGTTGATGAATGTCACGCTTCAGGATTTATAGGAAAAACAGGTCGTGGAACGATTGAATTAAAGAATGTTTTAGGACGTGTAGATATTATCACAGGAACGCTTGGTAAAGCACTTGGAGGCGCAATGGGAGGTTTTACTACTGGAAAAAAAGAAATTGTTGAAATTTTACGCCAACGTTCAAGACCTTATCTATTTTCTAACTCTTTGGCTCCTGCAATTGTTGGTGCTTCTCTAAAGGTTTTTGAAATGATTTCAAATGACACTTCCCTAAGAGATAAACTAGAAGAAAATACAAACTACTTTAGAAGTAACATGGAAAAAGCAGGTTTTGACCTTGTTGGTGCAGATGCTGCGATTGTTCCTGTGATGTTATATGATGCCAAATTATCTCAAGATATGGCAAATGCATTGTTGGAAGAAGGTATTTATGTTATTGGTTTTTTCTTTCCTGTAGTGCCAAGAGAAAAAGCGAGAATTAGAGTGCAACTTTCTGCTGCGCATACTAAAGAACATCTTGATAAAGCAATTGCTGCGTTTATTAAAGTTGGAAAGAAATTGGGAGTTATATAAAAATAGACTTTCTTAATTTGTTTTGTTAACTTTACGTATTGTATGATAAAGACATTTAAAACTAAATTTGCCTTAACTCATTAGCATTAATTCAACCAAATGAGAAAAATAATATTCCTACTTTTAATATGTACAACAACAATTACTTTTTCACAAAAAGTAATTCAAGATGGTTTAGGAAGAAAAACTACTCCTGATTTTGATAAGTTACAAGAGGAAAAAATAAAATTAGAAAAAGCATATAATGATTTAACAAATGGTGTATATGAATATGCCTATACTTATTATCCTTCTAGAAGAAATCATAGAAAAGATGAGATACAAGCTTTTTTAAACAGAAACGAAACGGATTTATCTTATATAAACTTCAATACGTTATTACAAAAATGCAAACAGTTACAGGATTTAGATGTTACAACAGGTTCTAATACTAGATTTTGTATGATAAATGATACTTACAAAAGAATTAAAAGTAATATTGAATATGCAAAAAATCTAATAATAAAAGATGTAAAAGAGAAACAGAATATAGAGGGTGAAAAACAAAAAGAAGGAAGGGAAGTCTCGAAGCATAAAAGCACCCTATTTAATTTAGATAACGAATTAGAACAAGAAGAGCAATTATTAGCACAATCAAAAAAAAACTTAAACCAATCTCATAAAAAATCTAAAAGTTTAGATGATTTTTTAGAAGAAAAAGGCAATGTAGTTAAAAATAAGCAAACATCTAATTCAACAAGTTTAGATAGTTTCTTAGAAGAAGATGAAGGTAATGTTAAAGAGTTTGACGATTTTTTAGATGACAATAATACAGATGATATTGTATCTGATGACACATCAAAATCTTCAAAACCCAATTATAAGATAGACGAAAAAAACGGAATGCAAGGTGTTGTTTCCAATAAGGGGAAAATATTAATTCCTTATAAGAAGTGGATAATTAATGAATATAGAGATGGAATTGCTAAAGTCTCTATTTTATTAACAAAACAAGAAGATGATTGCGGAACGACTCACAAAGCTAATAAAATTGGTTTTGTAGATAATAGTACTCAATTTATTGATGGATACACTATTGATTTTGAAACTATTGGGGTGCTTTATTATAATAATGCTTTTGCTTCTCTTAAACTTATTTATGCAGTAGATGAAACTGGATGGACACGAGCAGACTATGAAGCCAAATACCGCAGAATAGAAGCAAATAAAAGGAGAGCAAAAAGAGAAAAAGAAGAAAAAGAACGAAAAGAACGTATAAAAGAAGCAAAATGTGAAAGAGCAACAGTAGTATGGAAACAACAAGTTTTAAATCAATATCAAAATTAAATTTATGAAAAATATTCTATTTATTTTAATTGCACTATGCACGTTACAATACAGTTACGGGCAAAAATTAGATAATAAAACAAAAAATAAAATAAGGGTAAAGTACATTACAGCCAAAGATTTTTATACAAACAAAGAGTACTATAAAGTGTTAACTAAAATAGGTGAAATAGAAGGGCTTTCTAACGGTGTAAAATCTGCAAATGTTCAAAATTTAAAAGTAAAAACTTATGTAGATTTAGAAGAATTTATTACTGCTCAAGAAGAGTTAGATATTTTGCAAGAAATGAACTTGTCTTCAAAGATTATTGAAGAAATGGCTAAATATACCGTAACAATTGAAGACAATATAGAGATTGAACGACAAGAAGCTGCTGTCCTTAAATGGGAAGAAGAGAAGAGGGTAAGAGCTGAAGAAGCAGCTGAAAAAGAAAGATTACGAGTAGATGAAGAAAAGCGTTTGGCAGATGAAAAAAGAGAAATTCGGCGTTCAAAATTTGATTATGTAGGAGAATTTCATTTTGGCTTAGCTATAGTTCGTGTAAAAGGAAAGTCAAGAAATATATTTGGTTATGTAAATGAAGATTACGAAATTGTTATCCCTTTGCAGTATGAGTCTGCTGGAAAATTCTCAAAGAGTGGGTTTGCATATATTTCTAAGGATGTAGGACCACGTATTATTGATGGGGAATTTCATTTACCTAAACCAAAAAAAGGACTTATTGACAGAACAGGAAAAGTAATCGTACCCATGTTGTATGACAAAATAGGGATGCATAAAGGCAATTTTCACGTAGTAAAAGATGGGTTGATTGGTATTTATACTGATAAAGGCATTAAGCTTATGGATGCAATTTGTGATAGTTTTTATGAAAGCTCAATCACTAAAAATGGCACGGAATATTTTATTCTAGCAAAAGAAGGAAAACAAATATTAATTCACAAAGTTGTTGGTAATTCTGGATCTATCATATCACAAGGCAATTCTGGATTTATTTATGATGATATAAAACCTCTAAAATCTAAAAATAAGACTTTTGGATTTAGAGTTAAATATGGCGCTTTATATGGAATACTTGATCAAAATGGTGAAGAGGTATTAAATTGTTTATATAATAAGATTACCATGCAAGATGATGACTCAGAACAAACTTATTTTTATAGAGTAGAAAGTACTTTTGGAGATCAAACACTCTACAATTCGAACCATGAATTAGTATCTGGCGAAAAAAATGGCGTGCCTTATGAATATAATCATATTTTGTGGACGCAAAACGAATACACTGGAATCGTCATTCTCTACGCTGGTAAAAGCAAATATGAATGTTCTTTTAGAGGCACACAGTTTAACCTTGATGATTGTGAATCGAAAGATTTAACAAAAGAAGAAAAAAAACAAGCCAAAAAGAATGGATGGATTAAAAAAAGTTGGTGGACTACTTTTTAGGGCACTTTCTCATAAAGTGTGTAAGTTTTGTTAAAGTTCCAACTACGCAATTGTTAGACTAAGTAAAGTATTGGTATATTATGTTAATAATTATAGAAATGTAATTGTGAAGGTGAAATATGATGAATGTGAATTAATATTCTTTATAATTTAAATTTATAAATGTGAATTTTGAACTAATAATTAAAGAGGCTTATCAAAAAATTAATAATTTAGATGATAAAGGAGAAACAGCTTCTTACATTCCTGAATTGGCTCAGGTAGATTCAGGGAATTTTGGAGTGCACATTTCAACAATTAATCAGCTTGATTTTGGTGTTGGAAATTATAATGATAAATTTTCAATACAGAGTATAGCAAAGGTACTTTCATTAAGTTTGGCATATGCTATTGTTGGAGACAAAATATGGGACAGAGTAGGTGTAGAACCTTCTGGAACTGCATTTAATTCTCTTATTCAACTTGAAGCAGACAAGGGTATTCCTAGAAACCCTTTTTTAAATGCAGGAGCAATTGTGATTTCAGATATTCTTCTAAGTAATCTAGAAAGTCCAAAAGAAGATTTTTTAGAGTTTGTTCGTAGTATATCAAACAATAAAACATTAGAATATTCAAATAGAATAGCTGAATCAGAGAAAACTACAGGATACAGAAATATAGCCTTATGTAATTTTATTAAATCTTTTGGAAGTGTTGAAAATGAACCTTCTGATATTATTGATTTCTATTTTGATCTATGCTCTCTTGAGATGAGTTGTAAAGAACTTTCAGAATTATTTCTGTATTTGGCCAATAATGGTCAAGGAATATCTAATAAAAAATCAATACTGAGCGAAAGTCAATCAAAAAGAATAAATGCGTTAATGCAAACGTGTGGATTTTATGACGAATCAGGTGAGTTTGCTTTTAAAGTTGGACTTCCAGGAAAGAGTGGAGTTGGTGGAGGAATTATAGCGATACATCCAGATCAATATGCTATTGCTGTATGGAGCCCAAAATTAAATAAAAAAGGGAATTCCTATAAGGGAATGAAATTCTTAGAAGAATTTACAACTAAAACCAAACTGTCCATATTTTAAGGCTTCTCGATAACTTTTTTGTATCTTTCGCAGTAGAAATTTATGAAAGCAACTTTCCAAAAATACATTCTCAATTTTAAGCAAGCAAGTGGTACTTCACGAGGAATACTACGCACCAAAGAAACCTTTTTCCTGTTTATTTCTGATGAAAATAGTGAAGGAGTAGGTGAGTGTGGACTTTTTAGAGGTCTAAGTATTGATGACAGACCAAATTACGAAGAGGAACTGCAATGGTTGTGTGAAAATATCAATCTTGAAAAAGAAACCTTGTTATCAGAACTCATTGAGTTTCCGTCTATTCAGTTTGGCTTAGAGCAAGCATTATTGTCGTTAAAAAGTTCAAATAAATTCGAACTATTTCCGTCAGACTTTACAAAAGGAAACGCTTCAATTCCAATCAACGGATTGATTTGGATGGGAAGTGAACAGTTTATGCATCAGCAAATAAAAGAGAAGTTGGAAAGTGGTTTTACAACCATCAAAATGAAAATTGGTGCAATAGATTTTAATACAGAGTTAAAACTCTTAAAGTCTATCAGGAAAGAATTTACTGCCAACGAAATAGAACTTAGAGTTGATGCAAATGGTGCTTTTAAGCCAAATGAAGCATTGGAGAAATTAAAGAGATTGTCAGATTATCAATTACATTCTATTGAGCAACCTATAAAACAAGGGCAATGGCAAGAAATGGCACGATTGTGTGAAGAAACTCCATTGCCAATTGCATTGGACGAAGAATTAATTGGCATTTTTGATGTAACAAAAAAGGAGGAGTTGCTACTAACAGTTAAACCACAATTTATAATATTAAAACCAAGTTTGGTTGGTGGTTTTGAAGGGAGCAACGAATGGATAAAATTGTGTAAGAGCCACAATGTGGCCTATTGGATTACATCAGCATTGGAGAGTAATATTGGATTGAATGCGATTGCGCAATACACCTATAATTTAGGGGTTGATTTGCCTCAAGGTCTTGGAACTGGAAGTTTGTTTACCAATAATTTCGAGAGTCCGTTAGAAGTAATAAAAGGAACGTTGCATTATAATATTAGTAAAAATTGGAATTTTAATCAAAAGGGACTCCTCAATTTGTAAAATGGAGGTTTCAAATAATAATGTCATTCCTGTGTGGTCGCTGAGCGGAGTCGAAGTGAAAACGGGAATCTAAAAATAATATTTATGGATTTTATTCAACAAGGAAATACAGGAAAACTCGGAAAATGGAAATATTTATTACCTGTTCTTGGCTTTTTTGGTATCATAGCACTAAATTTTGTAGCGATACTACTACTTGATTTAGATGTTGATGAAATGATGCGAAAATCAATTGAAAGAAATGGTGCGAATTGGTTTTTGTTTGAGAGTTTAATTCCGATGGCAATATTCCTTGCAGGATTATTTATTTGGGTGAAATATGTGCATAAACAATCCATAACTTCGTTAACAACAAGTAGAAAAAAAATCGACTGGAAACGTATATTTTTTGCATTTACACTTTGGGGAATAATTACAGCAGCAATGACAATAGCTGCATATTATTTAACTCCAGAAGATTTTGTGTGGAATTTAGATTGGAATAAATTTTTGATTTTAGCCGCAATTGCGATAGTGTTAGTTCCTATACAAACGAGTTTTGAAGAATACTTTTTTAGAGGATATTTAATGCAAGGATTGGCAACAGTTGTAAAAAACAGGTGGTTTCCACTATTATTTACTTCTATTGTTTTTGGATTGATGCACGGCGCAAATCCTGAAGTTGATAAGTTAGGACCAATAATTATGGTGTATTATATAGGCACAGGATTATTTCTAGGTGTTATTACTTTGATGGATGAAGGTTTAGAACTTGCACTTGGTTTTCATGCCGCAAATAATTTGATTACAGCACTTTTGGTAACTTCAGATTGGACTGCTTTTCAAACAGATTCAATATTTAGAGATGTGTCTGAGCCATCTGCAGGTTTTGATATTCTAATTCCTGTATTGGTGATATTCCCAATATTGTTATTCGTTTTTGCAAAAAAATACAATTGGACAAATTGGAAAGAAAAATTAACAGGGAAAATTGTTGCCATTTCAACTTCTGATGATAATTATAAAGTGATAGATTAAAAAAATGTCATTCTGAGTGAAACGAAGAATCTTCAAGATGAGATTTTTCGACTTCGCTCAAAATGACAATTAAGGATTTTGAATTATTTTACTCCACACTAAATAATATTGCTGCTTTATTAAAGTCCGAAGCAGCATTAATTACTTGTCTAAATGATTCATAGTGTTCTTTTGGAAATTCATTGATATAATAAGATTCTTCAATGGTTATTACCAATTTATTTTGTTTTATTTCGTATTCTGAAAGCCATTTACAAAGTAATTTTCCATCAACTTCCATTCTCTTGTTAATTTCCAATGATTCTAAACCTTCTAATGTATAACCTTTAGGTATATCAACAGTAATCGTGTAATTATATTGATTTGGATATTGCATTTCGATAGGATGTACTCGTTCTTTTTCTTGATATAATTCACTTTGAACACCTATAACTTTCCCAAGTTGAAAAATATAACTATCTCCTGCTTCTTCTAATAATGCTGAAGATTCTGTTACACTCTTCACAATATATGGCAAGTTATATTCAGTTTGATTCATAGTTGTATTTCCGACTTCAAAATTTAAAATATTTTTATCTTCAATACCAGAACCAGTTAATTGGTCTTTAAAATCTTCTTTATCTTGACCTGTAAAAAAAGTCATTACTGCTCTATTCTGAATTCCCCAATGTCCAGAATACTCTTGATTTTCATCAATAATCACTTTGTCAAAATCATCAGAAAAAGAAATATCCATAACACGCTTTATATTACTGTAATTTGGGTCGTATTGAGTGATTTTAGCAAAATAATATTCCACATCTTTATTGATAAATATACCGTTATTCCCTAAAATATTAGAAGGAGCTTCACTCAAGCGATAGTCAATTCTTGTAGGAGATATATATTGCTTTATTTCTGGTAAGTAAATCATAAATTCTCTTAGCGCACTTGGACTGTAAAATTCAGGGTCAAGTTTGTGTTCAAATCTATTTGCAGTTATTACAATCTGATATTCAATTTCCATGGCTTCTAAAAATTGAGCGTACGCCTTTACGATACTATATTCACTTGCTGTTTTGTTCTTTAGAATATATTCAATATCATTTAATTGCTCATTTCTGTTTTCAACAACAGTAAAGTTGCTTTTTATATAATTCTCTAAAAGAGCTGCTTTGGTGTATATTGAAATGTCATTTTTTTGATCTTTTAAAATTACATTTTCTACTTCTGAGATGGCGCTTTTTTCAATAGATTTAGGGAAATATCCATTAGCAATATTACCGATAGTACTGTTCCATAAACTTTCTTGTGTTAAATCAGGATTTCCAAAACATTGGTATGCAACATATACCTTATTGGCTTCACTTGTTGCGTAATCTTCTTCTACAGTCGCAGGAATATCATTTAAAACTAACTCTTCAACCAATTTTTCTTCAAGATAAGTGCGATCAAAAGTTTGATCGGTATTGTATGTTTTTATATTTCCAGTTAGGTTATTGGTGATGAAAACCATTTCCGAACGCTTAATTGGATAATCAAATTGTAAAGTCTCACTACCAAACGGAGAAAATTCTTTTTCTACGGTATATAAAACTTCAATTTCCGAACCGTTTTCTGCACCTTCGATTGCAAAAATTTGAAAATCTCCATACTCTTCTACATTCTCTATTTGTTTGATATTATTCTCATCAAGATTGGTAATTTTCCCTTCTTTACTGATGGTTCTTGCCTTGATGCTTTTTATCTTTTTCACGTTACGCATAGATATATAAACCTGATTGTGTTTAGCAATTCCAATATCATCATTTACACGAATAATATTGTGTGTTGTTTCATATACATTAATGTCATTTGTAATGACAGATTGCTTAAATTCAACAATATTTTTCTTTAATATGGCTATTGAAGATTCCGCATTTTCTTCTTCTGACAATTCATGTAACGTCGGATTTTCTTTCCAATCATATGTTTTGAAATGTTGTGAAAATGAGGTTGTTGCAATTAATAATAGTGCAATTGAGAATATTTTTTTCATGCTTTTACTTTTATTGAGGTTAAACCTCTCGACTGCGCTCGAGGAGACACATTTGTCTGGTCGAGCGTAGTCGAGACCTTATTGTTGTTTATATTTTTTCTAAAACGATGCTCTTTTTGTACGCTTTTATTAAACTTTTTATAAAGATGTTATAATCTTCAAACTGTTCGTTTTCAAGCGCCAATGTATTCATGTAAATAATTTTATTTACAATCAATTTATTTTCTTTCTTTTCAAACGTAAATGAATAGCCATATAAGTCTAATTCGTTTGCAATATTTTTTGGAATAGTTTTTAAAGCATATCCTTCTGGAATTACAAATGTTGTTTTATAATTTCTGATGTACTTATGATCTATCTTTTTCCCAAAACGTTGTTTATCTGCTTGTATAGTAGCAGTTGATAATGGCTTTTCTAAATTTAAGTTTAAATATATTTTAGAACCGATTTTCTTTGCGTAATTGTTGATTTCTATATCGTAACTAATTGAATGAGAGTCGTTTTTAGAAGATAAATCTCCTAAATCAATTTTTGTGTAAGCGGTTTTGTTATTTCCAATTTGATACTTATTATTTAAGTATTCTTCATATGATGTATCATCTTTCTTATACTTAGCGTCATATATAAAATCAACCATCTCATAACCTTTCATCGTTCTCTTTTCAGATGCTTTTATAGTACTTTCTTCTAATGTTATAGTAGTTTCAATCAATGAAGTATTTTTTTCTTTTTCTTGTATTGGAACTTTAACAATTTTAAATTCTTCATCTGAAATGCCAATTAAGGCTTCTTTAGATTGTGTAAAAGAACTAGACATCCCAAACGGAACATAACTATCTGTTGCGTCTAAAAATATAATTTCATCATCAATAAATACAGTTGTAATCATGTGATTATCAACAATTGGAGTTGGAACTTCATAATAAGAGTATGGTCTATCTCTTGTGCCAATCCAAGTGTGGTGCGCTTCTATTCCAACATGATTTAGCATTTCAAACAATATATTTGCCATGTCCTTACAGTCACCATAACGCTTGTTGCATACACTTGCTGCGCCTCTTGGAATAAATCCACCAAGACCGTCTTCAAAGGCTACATAAGTGATATTATCTTGCACCCAATTAAAAATCGCTTTTGCTTTTTCTTTATCAGATTTTAAATCTTTTACAAGGTTTTCAGTAATATTAAATACTTCTTCTAAATTTGATTTATCAACCTGATTTTTTAATGTTACATACCAAGAATACAAATCTTTGACATCATTTAAAACAGGTTTTTCGACACCTTTTGTTTTGTAGTTTTTTATGTAAACAATAACATGAGGTAAATACTTTAAGATGGATAAACTCTTGTCTTCTTTTCTGAAATCACCAATATTATTGGCTTTCCATGTATATATTGTAGTTCTCTTTGTTTCCTTTTTTTCAAATTGTACGTTTGCCTTTTCAAGATTAAAAGTTTTAAAACCTAATGCTACATTTTTCGGAACTTCAACAGTATAAACGGCTTCTTTTGTTGGTACAAAAGAGCCAAATCGAAAAGAACCTAAAAAATGCGGGTCTTTAATATTTTCTTTATATCTAAGTGTTGTTTTTGCACCTTTTTTTACTGCAGGAAAAACAAAATTGATACTCTGTTGATCGCTAAAAAACACACTTCCTCCAAAGGAGTCTTTAGTTTCAAAATGATCTACTTTTATTTTTGACGAAGCATTTTCTGTAAAAGCTTCAATATCATTAATGTCAGTAAAACTGTCAAAATGAATTAAATCATTTGCAAAAAATAATTTGTTTGCAGTATTGTACTTTGCCTTTTCATAAACTTCATTGATAATTGTAAATTTATCATTATTCAAAGTCACTTTTAAAGATTGACTTCTTTTAAGATAATAAAAATCTTCAATATCAAAGTCAACAGGATTTTGAGCAATCACAAAATGACTGATACATAGAAATAGAACTACAATTTTTTTCATGCTTTGGTATTAAGTTTCAAATATATTGTTTAATGAATAGTTAACCAATGTTTGTATAGCGAATTAAGAAAAATTTAAGGCTTTACATATTTTATCTATCTTTTATAAACAATTGTTATGCCAAATAATTGTCATTCCTGCGAAGGCAGATAAACCTTTAGGTTCAACGAAGTTAATCTATACTAAATTTATTTGTGGATTCCTGCCTTCGCAGGAATGACATCATATAAGTAATAGAGTAGTTTTACTATGTATTTCATTTTTCTATTTGATAAAGATTTGTTGCGTCTATTTTCGTTACTTTGTAGCATGCAGTTTTCAATCCATAAAAATTTTCAATTAAATGGCAAGCATTTTGGCAGAAAGGATTTTTGTCATTCCGCACTTGATGCGGAATCTAAATCTAAACTGAAAATAGATTCTCCTCAACTTTTTTCTTTCTTATCTGATTTTTTGTCAGATTCAGAAACAGTTAACGTGCAAACTTCAGGCTCAACTGGAAAACCAAAACTGATTGAAATAAAAAAAGAATTTATGATAAATTCTGCTCTTGCAACAGGAGAATTCTTTGATTTAAAAGAGAATACAACAGCATTGTTGTGTATGAATCCGAAATTTATTGCAGGTAAAATGATGTTGGTTCGAGCGATGGTTTTAGGTTGGCAATTAGATGTAGTTCCACCAAGTTCAAATCCGTTAAATGGAGTAGAGAAAGTATATGATTTCTGCGCAATGGTACCAATGCAAGTACATCATTCGTTGGATGAATTGTACAAAATAAAGAAGTTAATTATTGGTGGAGGAGCAGTCTCAAAAGAATTAGATACGAAACTGCAAACAATAAAAACAGAAGTCTTTGCTACTTATGGAATGACTGAAACGATTACACACATAGCAGTTAAAAAATTAAACAACTTCCAGGATGTCACCTTGAACGGAATCGAAAGGTCTTTTTATGAAACACTTCCGAATATCACCATATCAAAAGATAATAGAGGTTGTTTGGTTATTGATGCTCCAAAAGTTTCAAGTAATATAGTTGTTACCAACGACTTGGTTGAGTTAATTTCTGATACCCAATTTCAATGGCTTGGTCGTTTTGATAACATTATTAATTCTGGAGGAATTAAATTAATTCCAGAGCAAATAGAGGAGAAGTTAGCAGAAATCATTTCAGAACGATTTTTTGTTACTGGAATTAAAGATGCGGTTTTAGGAGAGAAATTGATTTTGATAGTTGAAAAAGGTTCAAAGGAGTTGAAAGTTAGAAATGTCATTTCGACTTCACTCTATGACCAAAAAAGTGTCATTCTGAACGAAGTGAAGAATCTCAAGTCGCTAACAAAATATGAAATGCCTAAGGAAATATACTTTGTAGAAAAGTTTGTAGAAACGGACACAAAAAAAATCCAACGGAAAATGACGTTGGATTTGATTGAGTTTTAAAAGAAAATAGGTTTAGAGTTATTCGTAAGTATATAAATTGTATTGTTCTAGATCACCATTAAGATAATAGTTTTGTTTAGTAGGATAATCATTGTCATTATATTCATACGTATAGTTAACATCTGGATTACTAATCAACTTGTTATTTTGTCCAATAGAGAATATTTTTAGCAATGCGTTTGGTAAAGCTAATCTTAGAGGATTAATTTTTGTATCGTAGGTATAGGTTATTACATTTGAATTTCCATAGTTTACTGAAAGAGCATTATCGTTAATGTCATAAGTGTAAGTCGTTTCAGATACAGCATTTCCTTGTGTTGTTTTAGTTTTTTTAATCATTTGATTACTTGAATTATACATATATGTGTAATTATATGTTTGACTTCCCTCTTCTGTTACAGATGAAGTAATTAAATCATCTGTATATGTATAATTTTCAGTTTCATCAGAGTCTGGATAATCAACCGTCACTATCTTACCGTTAGAATAAATATAATTTGTAATATATGTTTCGTTGCCTATTGTTTCAATGGCTTTATTTAAAAATCCATCTTCATTGTATTCAATAGTTGATGAAAATTCTAATTCATCATCAGAATTAAATCCTTCAAGCTTCACTAATTTATAAGTCGTTTCAGGAGTGTCATCCTCAGAATCGCAAGAAAAAGTAAATGTTAATACAAAGATTAATAAAAGAAGTGTAATTTTTTTCATAGTATGTTTTTATTGTTAATTGCAATAATAATAATAATAATAATAATGGGGAAATCTAATAAAAAAGATGCTAGTGTTGCTGTTTTAATTCTCTTTTTTTAGAAAGTCGATTTAACAATATAGAAGTAATCAACCCAACAACTGTAAAACAAACAAGAGCCATAAAAACATGACGATGACCTAGTTCTCCAGGAGAATTGTCTAATAAAACACCCATTAATGGTCCAGCAAAAATATCTGGAGTATAACCAACAATAGATAGGATTCCAACGGCTGTTCCTGTAAGTTCGACAGGAATATTACCCTCTTCCATGGCTGCGAAATATAAAACTCTTGCTGAATAAACGCCAATAGCGATTAATCCAATTGATAAAGCAAACAATAATGTGGTTTCAGAATTTACAATTCCAGTTGCAAAAACTATACTTGTGATTAATGTGAATAAAAAACCAATGATAAGCCATAAAGATGCTCTTGTTCTATCTGCTAAAAAACCAATTGTAAAACCAGTTATAGGTCTTAAATAAAGTAATGTTGTTCCAATTTTGGCAGATTCAATAGCATCATATCCCATAACTTCATTTGCATATTGGCTGAAAATATCAGTTGTTTTATAACCAAAATAAGCACATAAAATAATAATCATCAAAAGCCAAACAGCAGGAATTTTTAGGACTTTTTTAAAATCTGCTTTTGTCAAAGATTTTGATTTAGAAGACGATGTTGTTACATTGACCTTTAAATGTTTTAGAAAAAAGAATACCAATACGCCAATAAATGCAACAATAGCTGATACAATTAAAATTATCTGTTGGAATGCTTCTTTGCGTTCAAGTAACGTAGTTTGGGAAATATCAGCAATCATAATAGAAAATATTAATATTCCTAGAGAGCCAAATATGGCTGATACCAATCCTCTTCCACCATCTAAAAAACCAAAAGCAATCCCTTGTTTTTCAATTCCTCCCCAAATTCTTGTTGCTTTTATCATCGCAGCCCATAATAAGAAAATGGTTGTAAATCCCCAATATCCGAATAAGATTTTTAAGTTATTGTACTCAGGTATTGTAGATAAGAAAATTCCGCCAATTGCAGTTAGTATCAAGGCTAATGACATTAAATATCTTGGATGGTATTTATCTGCTAATGGACCGCCAATTAAGTAAGAAAAGAAAGCAACAATCCCGTAAATAGAAAAGCAAGTTCCTAATTGTAAGTTGTTTATGTCAAAAATCTATAAATAAGTAGGTCTAAAAATCCGTGTCAGTACAAATGGTAAAATAAACACTGCTTCTCCTGCTAAAATTAGAAAAAGAATAATGGATAACGGTTGTTTATTTTTAGTTGATACCATAGTTTACATTACCATAGAATGATATACGTTTTGCACATCTTCGTCTTCTTCGAGTTTTTCTAATAATTTCTCAACATCTGCTTGTTGTTCTTCGTTGAGTTTTGATGTAGTTGTTGGTATACGTTCAAAACCAGAAGAAATAATTTCTACCTTTTCTTGTTCAAAGAAAGATTGAATTGCTCCAAATTGCTCAAAAGGAGCGTAAATGATAATTCCCTCTTCGTCATCAAAAACTTCTTCAACATCAAAATCTATTAATTCAAGTTCCAATTCTTCTAAATCAATAGAAATATCTTCTTTTTTTAGCGTGAATGTACATGTATGGTCAAACATAAAAATCACAGAACCAGAAGTTCCAAAGTTACCATCACATTTGTTGAAAACAGCACGAACATTGGCAACAGTTCGGTTATTATTGTCAGTTGCAGTTTCTACTACAATAGCAATTCCGTGAGGAGCATAACCTTCAAATAACACTTCCTTATAGTTGGCAGTATCTTTATCAGAGGCTTTTTTTATAGCACGTTCTACATTTTCTTTAGGCATGTTTGCTGCCTTTGCGTTTTGTATAACAGCTCTCAAACGTGAGTTTGCATCAGGATTTGGACCACCATCATTCACAGCCATTACAATGTCCTTACCTATTCTTGTAAACGTTTTTGCCATTGCAGACCAACGTTTCATTTTTCGCCCTTTTCTTAGTTCAAATGCTCTTCCCATTTATTGATTCGTTTTTTTTACTGAATAGCAAATATAATTATTACAATACTGATTTACAATTATTAGTCAATTTTATATTTATCTCATTCAAAAGGTAGTTTTACGAACTCAGATAACCTGTTCACTCAATACCGTTTTTAAATTTAAATGATTGATTATAAGTTTACTTTGAATTTAAAATCACTTACCATGAGAAAAATCACTACAAATTTATTTCTGCTATTCGTTATAGTACAAGTAAGATCGCAAGAAAACAACATTTTTACAAAAACGGTTCAAATAGAAGAATTTATTCCGTTTGTAGTTAACAATTTTCCGAAGGAAATAGATGTTGAGAAATATAGGAATATTACCTTTTTAATTCCGATAACAAATCTTGGTGCAACTGATGAAACAAGTGTAATTTTAAATCAAGCATTTCGGTTATTATCAAGAAGATTAAATGAGGAAGATATGATTACACTTGTTGTGTATTCGGCAATTAATGGAGAAGTACTCAAATCTACTTCAGTCAAAGAGTTAAAGAAAATTTTATATGCGTTGGATAATGTAAATACAAGTATTTCAGAACTGTTTGAAGATGGAGTTCAATTAGGTTATGATATTGCAGATACTAATTTTGATGAAGATGCTGTTAATACTGTAGTTATGATTCGTTCATCAGCGAAAGTAAATGGTAACAGTTTTACTCATCAAAATGTAAAACCTAAAAAGAAAAAGAATAATATAGTGCTATTGACTTTACTTGGTTTGGCACCAGAAATTATAAGTATTCTGAAAGATTAAAATTAGAACCCTTTTCGTTGAGATTAGGGTTTTTGTTTATTCGGTATGGATAAAATTAACCTTATGATTGTGCAATTTTAAAGTCTCTTTTGCTTGAGCATGTTGTTCTTCAAATGTTAATAAGTCAGTTCCTTTACAGATGCCGTAAGAATAATGATATTTTAAAATTTCCAAATCTAACTTAGAAAAGTTCTTGTTTTTTGAGTGGCAATCGGCAAAATAGTTTTCACATTCAAACTCGTCAATAAGTTTAAAACGACCTAAAGATTGAAAAAATAATTTTTTAACTTCATTTATTATTAATATCTCACTAAACTCTTTGTCTGTGTTTATTCTTATTGTATTTCTGTAAAGTTGATTTTTTCCATTCCAATACACGTAAAAAGAAGAGTTTTTGTAGTTGTGCATGCGAGGCTCATACTCAAAACCTCCTTTGTAATAAACGACATAATTGGAATCTTCGAGTTTGTTTACTCGTGATATATTAAGTGAATCAATATCTGAACTTACTTCTGATGCGAAACGCATTAATTCCCTTTGTACATTTTTAGATACATTTTTTGAAAAAAATATTTTGATGGGTTTTTTCCAATACCTCATTTTTGTATCAAAAGAAAATTTTCCGTTATCATGATTAAATGCTATTTTTTTATAATATTTTAAAAAAACTGAATCTTTATACTCATATGGAACATAGACTCCTTTATGTAAATATTGATTAACCATAACCATTGTGTCATTATCTTTAAACTTAAAGTTAAGAGTATCTTCTTTTGTTAATTGCTTAGTATAATTCTTTTTATATTGTTTTAGTGGCACATAAATTTTACGAATAGTGTCAGTTTTATGTTCATGCTTTTGAGAATAGCCAACAAAAAAGAGAAATATAAATATGTAGGTAATAATTTTTTTCATGCTATTTTTTTTCAATGATTTTAAATAGATTAAAATCTACTTTATAAGGATATATGTAGTTATAATGTGATTTTAATACGTTGATGTCAAACGTTGAGATAGTATCATTGTTTATATATTTTGTATCTAATAAACTTCCTTTTTGATACATAGTCGGGTAAAACCTACCTAATGAGCCAAAAAAGCGTATTTTAACTTTCTTTATAATGTTATTCTTGTCAATAAATGTACTTGGATTTACTTTTAAAACGCATGAATAAATATTAAAATTAGCATCATTTTTTAAATAATAATTAGCATTGTCCTTATATCTATTTTTTATCCTTTCATCACTGTATTGGTCTAGTTTTTTTTCATCTAAAACTTTTAATATTTCATTCGTAGTTGTAATGTAATAGTTTGCAGTATTTTTATTTTTTACCAATTCTATTTCTAAATTTGGAATTTCTAAAACAGAAAAACTTTTAATAAAATTTTCTATACGAATGCTATTTTCTTTAGAGAATGATTTATCAATATATACTTTGATAGGAACATTCCATTGTCTAATAGGAAAGTTGTTCTTACTGTACTTATTATTGAAGCTTCCAAATGCTATATAAGAATATCTGAATTTAAAACGATTTTTTTCTTTTTTTGATGAAAATTTTGGATAACTAAACTTTGGAATATATCGTTTTGTAAGAATTAATGTATCATTATTCTCTAATATAAGTAATTCGCTATTTTTATTAATCAAATGGCGACTATTCTTTTTGACAAATACAACTTTTTCATCTGAAGTATTAGAATCACCTTTTGATTGTCCAAAGTTAGACAGCGTTATTAGTAGTGTAATTGAAAATAGTAGTTTTCTCATTATTCACCACAGTTTTCGTTGTAGTACTCCACAATTTCAGCAATATCACGTTTTCTAAATTCTTTAGATTGAATTTTCTCTACCAATTTTGGGCAGTTATTAAGATTCTCAAGTGTGAATTCTTTTAGGTTTTTATTAGAGTATAAAAAGAATAGTTTTTTCGTATTTTTTTTGTGTAATAAATATACTGGAAATTCAATTTCTATATATGCAAATTGAGTGTTTCTTCTAGCGGGAGTTGGCAGTATAACATTTTGACCATTTAATTTTACAGTTCGAGAATTGTCAAAATTTGCAATGTCTGGACTTGTATTACGAAGATGACTCATCCATTCTAACGTTGTTCGCCTATCTATTCCTTCATAAAATAAGTTTAAATTATTTCGCGAACTTTTATAAAGATCAACACTTCCAGTTTGAAGTAACTCTACAAAAGAATAGAATTTATTTTTCGTTGTTTTCTTATAATAGAATTCTCTTGGATTTAAAGAATCAATATTAATAATAATTTTTTCAACAGTTTTATAATCTATTTTCACAGATTTTTTTTGCTTAGCACTGTCTTTAAACCTAATTCGAAATGCGGAATCATTTAGTTGAATTCCACCATTTCTTATGGTGCCATCTTTTAATATAACTTCCCCCTTTAAAAAAGGGTTAGGTCTTAACTCCAATTGCCCAAAGCTCGACAGCGTTATCAATAGCGTAAGTATAAATAGCAGTTTTTTCATAGTGTATAAATATAAGTATTAAAAAAGATACTCAATACCTATACCTGAATAATCCCTAAATTAAATTTCTTTTCAATTGGTGCATTGTTTGCAGCCTCAATTCCCATACTTATCCAAGTTCTTGTGTCAAGAGGGTCAATGACAGCGTCTGTCCAAATACGAGATGCAGCATAGTATGGAGAAGTTTGTTTGTCATAGCGTTCTTCAATTGTTTTTAAAATTTCTTGTTCTTTTACAGGAGTTATTGTTTCTCCTTGTTTTTTTAGCGATGCCGTCTCTATTTGCAATAATACTTTTGCTGCTTGTGAGCCTCCCATAACTGCCAATCGTGCACTTGGCCAAGCGACTATCAATCTTGGATCGTATGCCTTTCCACACATTGCGTAGTTTCCTGCACCATACGAATTGCCAATAACAATCGTAAATTTTGGAACAACAGAATTACTTACAGCGTTTACCATTTTTGCGCCATCTTTTATGATTCCGCCATGTTCAGATTTACTACCAACCATAAAGCCAGTAACATCTTGCAAGAATACTAAAGGTATTTTTTTCTGATTACAATTTGCAATAAAACGAGTTGCTTTATCTGCACTATCAGAATAGATAACACCTCCAAATTGCATTTCTTTTTTGGCGTTTTTAACAACTTTTCGTTGATTGGCAACAATACCAACTGCCCAACCATCGATGCGAGTGTAGGCGCAAATAATAGTTTTACCGTAATCTGCCTTATATTCTTCAAATTCAGAATTATCAACCAAACGTTTGATAATTTCTTTCATATCATATTGGTCAGTTCTTAATTTTGGTAGAACGCCATATATATCTTCTTGATTCTCTTTAGGTTTTGATGTTTTTATACGATTAAAACCTGCGTTTTCACCATCACCAATTTTGCCAACGATATTTTTAATTTTATCCAAAGCATCTTTGTCATCTGTTGCTTTATAGTCGGTGACGCCACTAATTTCACAATGTGTTGTTGCGCCTCCAAGCGTTTCATTGTCAATACTTTCTCCTATTGCGGCTTTTACTAAGTAACTTCCAGCCAAGAAAATACTTCCCGTTTTATCAACAATAATGGCTTCATCACTCATAATTGGTAAGTATGCTCCACCAGCAACACAAGAGCCCATAATTGCAGAAATTTGCGTAATTCCCATACTACTCATTACTGCATTATTTCTAAATATGCGTCCGAAATGTTCTTTATCTGGAAAAATTTCATCTTGCATTGGTAAATAAACTCCAGCAGAATCCACCAAATAAATAATTGGTAATTTATTTTCGATAGAGATTTCTTGTGCTCTCAGGTTTTTCTTTCCGGTTATTGGAAACCAAGCACCTGCTTTTACAGTTGCATCATTTGCAACAACAATACATTGTTTTCCTGAAACATATCCAATTTTCACTACTACTCCTCCAGACGGACAGCCGCCATGTTCTGCATACATTTCATCACCTGCAAATGCAGCAATTTCAATACTTTTTGACTTGCTGTCAAGCAGATAATCAACGCGTTCTCTTGCAGTTAATTTACCTTTTGCATGGTGTTTGTCTATCCGTTTTTGTCCGCCACCAAGTTTTACTTTGGCAAATCTCTTGCGTAAATCAGATACTAAAAGTTTATTATAATCTTCGTTTTTATTGAAGTTGATGTCCATATATGAGTGTTCAATATTGAGTTGCTAAAATAAGAAAATTTAATTGTTTGTTTTGATGAAAAAACATTTAAAAACGCAGTATTTGTAACAAATACTAAATAATTACTACATATATTTAAAGAGATTTTGTTTTGAATAGATTTTTAACGAAATTGCTACTCTGAATTTTAATTAAACTAAAAAAATACTATATGTCTGATGATTTTGATTTATTAGAAACAAGTTCTAACGAGAAAACTGAAAAAGTTGATGTGAATTGGGGAAAAGCAATCGATACTATGAAGTCTCGACTTGCTAAAGAAGACGATCCGCAATCGCGACAAAAAATATTAAATGCAACATTAGATAATGTTGTAGATATGGCAGAAAAAGACAGGACTTCACTGTTAGATGCTATAAAGGACTTAACTGATTATCAAGATGAAGTTGGAATTATTTTTGAAAAATTCTCTTCACTTAATCCAAAAGAGCAAAAAGTTATTGATGATGCACAGAAAGAATTGGAACGTGCAAGAATAAAATTGGAAGATGCAGAGAATAAGCCAGATACTTGGTGGAACAACCTTTGGGGAAGAAAAAGCAAAATTAAAAAATCACAAGTTGAGTTAGAAGAGAGTCAAAAAACAAGAGCAGGAGCAGATAATAAGGCAAAAGCAATGTTCCAAGAAAGAATTGAAAGTGCTGATGTTCAAACACTTTTAAGCGAACTTTCTTACAAATCTCAAGCAGCAGTTACACGACTAAAAAACAGAGAAGTAGAGATTAAAGAAGTAGAAGAAAAGTTAAAAGACGCTATTGTAGAAGCTTCTAAAAATCATACCAAAGCATTAGAGAGAAAGAAAGAAACAGAAGATAAATTAGAAGAACAATACGCGTTGTTAAAACAAGCACGCCAAGCGTTAGAAGAAGTGTCTGATAAACAATCAGCTGCATACTCTGAAGCGTTGTCTAAAGTAACAACTATTGAACAAAAAGTAGAAGAACTTGAAGGGCTTAAAAATGCTTATACAACATTGGCTGCAAGTAAAGATAGTTTTGTACACAAGCATAATCTTACAATTAAGGTGTTGACTTCATTGCGTAGTAATTTACAGACACATCGTGCAAAACTGAAGAGTGATACTGAAGAACGTTTGAAATATTATGATGGTTATGTTGTAGCGCTTAAAGCAAGAACAGATCAAGAATTTGCTGCTATTTTAGAGCATCTTGGTGTAAAAACTGATGAGCATATTGGAGAAACGTTAGCATCTATGCATACAGCAAGTGCCAAAGCGCGTCAGGCAATGATGGACAATATTCCAGTACACGAAAAAGTTATGCAAGGTGTTTATGGTAGTTATGCAGAAGCATTACAAGAAATTCGTACAAAAGATAAAGAGATTCAAAAGAATTTTTCCGATCGCTATGGTATCGATATGAAAGAAATTTTCGAAGATTATTATAGTGCTGATGCTAATGCACCTTCTGGAGGAGATGAACCATCAAATGATACAACTCTAGATGATTCTGATGATGATTTGTTAGGTTAAAAAGACTACACAAGTAAAAATTATAAATATTCATATTTCTATGTTATTAGTATAGACTGTATACTGATGACTGAGAACTGATAACTAAATGATAGTAACACCTTTAGATTCTGCACTTCTTAATTCGAAAGAGCAATATATATTTTATCATAGAATGGTAGATTTTGCACTCAAAGAATTGATTGTAAATGTTCAGCGACAGCAATTGTGCAATAAGGAAGAAGTGATTTTCTTTAAGCAATATTGTGATTTGTTGCTTTATTCAATCGAAGCAATGCGCGTGAAGTACATGTATGATGATGAAGAGAATATGAAGATTGATTTGACAGACTCTGGATTTCCTAATTATTTAGAATTCAGGTATCTATACAACGATCTAGAACTTCGTAAAGAATATTTAGGCAAACTAACAGATGAAGATGAATTAAAAGAAGAATTTTTAGATACGTTGCTTCGCAAAAAAGTACCAATCAAAAAAAACAGGTTGTTTCAAGCAGCATCTATCGTGTATTATAGATCGGTAAATCAAAGATATATTTTTAATCGATTTGTACAAGGGAAAATAATAATTGCACCAAAAAATTCGAAAGGAGATTTACTCATTAGCTGGAGTTTTTATGATGTTTCGCACAATCGACCATTTATCTGCTTTATGTATTTTAATTATGATGGCAATCGAATAAATGATTATAAAGATGAAATTTACGAAGTGCTTAAAACAACTTCAGATAGAGAAATGTCTTTAGATACAATGGCTTATACGATAGACAGGCGTTTACCTAAAGTGTCGCCTAAATTGATAAAGCGTATTGATTTAGGACCTATACATAATGTATTTGCAAAAGATGAAAATGATATTACGCACGCTATTTTAGAAGGGATTAGCAAAAAAGAAATTCCGTTAGAATCGTATGCGATTTCTTTAAAGATTGATGAAGTAGAATCTGGAGAAGAATTTAAAGAAGGAGGTTTTTTTACCAAACAAGTATTTCAAAAATGGAATGATGTATTTAATCAAAAATATGTTTTTGCACCTCACAGAATCATACAATTATTACACAATAAAACACCTGAAATTTTAGATGAATTGGCAAAACCACCTTTTCAAATAAGTAATTTAAAGTCTTCAGTAGGCAGTAAGCAGTTATAAATTTAGTGGAATGAGTTTTAAAACATTATTAGCATATAAAAAAGGTTTTGAATTGTCGATGGAGATTTTCACCATCACTAAGACTTTTCCAAAGACAGAACTTTTTAGTTTAACGTCACAAATTGTTAGGTCTAGTAGGTCTGTCTGTTCAAATATTGCAGAAGGTTATAGAAAAAGAGAATATGAAAAGCATTTTAAAAGTAAATTATCTGATGCAGATAGTGAAAATTCTGAAACTCAACTTTGGTTAGATTTTGCTTTTTCATGTGAATACATATCTGAAGAAAAGAGAACAGAATTGCAACATAAAAGTGAAGAAATTGGAAAGCTCATTAATTACATGGTGAATAACCCAAATAAATTTAAATAAACATAGTGTTTTCTGACTGCTAACTGCAGACTAAATACTGCCAACTAAAAATATGGAACACAATTCAACATTTCCAATAAAACAAAATGAACTTGATATGCTTCGAGATGAGGCCTCATCATATTTAAAAAGTGTACAATGGGAACAAGGACAACGCGCAAAGAATAAAGATAAAGATGCTAAGGACGAATCTATTTTATTGTATTTGTCAAGAGCAAATAACGGGAGTAATACTACAGTAACATCAGTTTCTAAAACTATTCTATCATTAAAAAAACGCTTATTACCAGATTCTATTGCCATTCCAAAATTTTTAAACGAAACATTGTATGCAGTTCAAGAAGGGATTACTTTAGGAATATGGATTAAGGATAATTATTACGATGCGTCTGGTTTATCAACACTCAATGAGAATAAATCTGCTTTAGATACATCAGGAAAACGCGAGTATGAAAGTAAGATGCACACTGCAACTGCGTTTATGTTGTTTTCAACAGCGTATAAGATTTTGCATGATTTAAAACCACATGCTTCGGATGATTTAAGTGTGATGAAACAAAAATTTGCAGGAATTCCAGAAGTTTCATTGTTATCACCTTTAAAAGGAATTTCTTGTTGCTTATTTTATTTTGATAAATATTTAGGACATCCAGAAATTATCAAGTCAGACAAAGATGTTATTGATTTTACAGTTGTTTATTTTGAAGCATTGATTGACGAAATTCAACTTCGAAAAAGCGCATTAGAGTATACTGAAACAATTGAAGATAGAACGTATAAACTTGAAAATTCAGATTTTGCTGTTGATGGCTGGAACAATGTTTTTTCTGGAACTGCAAAGAGTATCGAGTTTAATAAAATTCAATTCGAACAAATAGTTGGAAATAAAGATGCGAAGCATTTTGCACGTAGATTGACAGAGCGAATGTTGAGTTATGATTTCGAAGAAAAGAAAAATCCGTTTCAAGAATTAGGAGGATTTATGCCAGTTTTTATGGGTTATGGAATTCCAGGAACAGGAAAAAGTATGTTAATTGCAGCCATTGCAACACGGTTAAAAGAACATTCGGATAATTTAGATATTCCGTTTTTATTTCATCCAATGCCAGATACTTTGATAAGCACTTTTCAAGGAGGTTCTGCCGAAAAAATGGTGGAATGGATGAAGCCAATGCAAGATCCAACGCGTTTAATTTTTGCACCAATTGATGATGCTGAAAATAATTTGCAAGAGCGAACTGCACAAGGTGTTTCGGCTGGAGTGAAAGAAGTTATTGGTGTGTTTTTAAGATATACTGAAGGTGCTTACGCTGTAAATTATGGTAACAGTTCGATAGGGTTATTTACCAATCTTCCAGAAATGCTTGATAAAGCAGTGATTTCTAGAGTTCAAGGTCGTTTTAAGATTGATGGAGCAAGAACAGAACACGATTTTTTAGATCAAGATTATTTATGGTGGAATAAGTTGGACAAAACAATGCCAGATTTTGTGAATATGGCAAACCCTTCGGATTACAAATTTTTAAAAGATCAAGGACTGGCAAAAAGTATGGGAGAAATTTTAAATAGTATCGAAAAGCCAAATGAAGAGCGAGTTTTTGAAGCGTATGAAAGAGCTGAAAAATTACATAAGACAAGTGAGCATTTATTTTATGCAGGTTTGTATAAAGAGATTCAGAAGATATTTCCGTTTTTCTCTTCACGAGATGTTCGTAATATTCAATCAGCAATTTCGCTGCGTTTAACGGATTTTGATTTAGAAAAAAATTGGTTTGAGAATCCAGAAATATATTTTAAGCAGAAGTATCAGACTAAGTTTGATATGCTTCAAGAATTGATGAAAGGAAATATGAAAGGATTAGATTTTTCTGAGATTAGAAGACAAGAAGTTGTTCGTTATTTAGACAATGTAGCAACTATTGCAGATACTGACTTTAAACGAAAAGTAGATTCAAGAGTGAATCAATTGAATATTGATTTAGAGGCGAGAGAACAGTTTGGGAAATTAGATTAATTAATGATTTGTCATTCCGACAGAATGAGGAACGAATGACGAGGAATCTCATATAACAATAATAAGATTACCGCTTTCGCGGCAATAATATGCAAAAACTAAAAGAGGCCAATCTATATAGGAGTGAACTAATTCCAATTAGCGGAAAGCTTGTTGAGCGTTATAATAAATGCCTGTTGAAATTAGGTTTTACAGAAACAAAATTGACATCATTTTCTATTGATGGTATTGGTTGGAGTCCAGAAATATCAGAAGAGAAAAACAAAAGACATTATTTAAACAATGGTGAAGCAAATTCTCATTGTATAATTATTACTCCGTTGCAAAAAGATGCACCAATATATATGCCTTTTCATTCTTTTGATAAAGATGTGATGAAGGAAGTCTTTAAAATACACGGAGATAGAATTAGAAATATAACACGCGATTCAGCAATTTGTATTGATTTTGACCAAAAAATTGATGTTTTTTATGAGTCTTTAGACGTGCTGAGGTATAAAGATATTATAGTTCGATTTCATCTAATTGATAATTTAGGTAAAGCAAAAGAGGAGCAGTTACAACTGATAGGAACTTTTAATCGAGATAATAATTTTATTGACGAAACGCTGCATGAGAAATTAATAGCATCAGCAAAAAAACATGGAGATTTAAGAAATAGAGATTTAGAATTGAGTGATATTCATTTCGCAACAGATTCCTTTTATACAGAAGCCTTTGGTGGTATTTATTTATTGCGTGATTTTGTTTCTCCAATTTTAATTTTTGAAGATGAAGAAACATATAAGTCTGCAATTAAAGATACTATTCATGATGTCTTGATGTATCATATTTCCCATTCAGAATTAGTAGAAAAACTAAAAAGTTATCAGGTTATAGATTGTGATATACAAGAAGAAATAACATCAAAAAAATATCAAAGAGTTAAAAAATATTTATTTTCTGAATATTTAGACGATCCTAAACATCCTGTAAAAGATATTTTAAATGATTCAGTTTTGTTCAAAAGCTATTTGAATAAAATCACACTTGAAGATCGGAAAAAAGTGATGAGTGTAGAACTCTATTTAGAAAAGTTAAAAATAAATAGCCAATATAAAATTGAAGATATAATTGACGAGCAGATATACTTTGCTTTGCATAGTCCACATTCATCATTGAAGCCAAATCATCAAGATTTGATATGGAAGTTATTGATAAACGTATCTCCAAAAGATGTTTTGTTTTTGTATTGGTATGATAAAGAAGAGTTTTATAAACGGTACAAAACTTGGAATGACTCAATGAAAGATTGGGTAATTGAGACGATTTCTAATAATATTTAACTAATTTTAAACAAAAAAGATGACACTAGAACTTATCATATTTATTGCGGCAGTATTATTTGGTATTATATTGTATTGGAGAGAATCGAGCGGAAATGGAGTGTATCGTTTTTTTAATAAATTAATGAATTCTAAAGAATTGCAAATGAAACCTTTTGATAAGAAAGGTTTTGTATATCAACAATCATTTTTATTGCGTTTGGTTTTTATTTCGGCATTATTTTTAGTTGCTATTGTCGTAACACAATTTTTAATTCCAATAAGTTTAGCAACAATTTCAATTTTCGCTTCAATGATTGTAGGAACTTTAGTAGGAACTTATATTGCAGGAATGATCTTTAAATCTAGCGAAGTGATTGATGAAAAGTCAGACTCTTTAGAAGATTTGGTGCACGATACGATAGAAAAAGGAAAAGATTTCATAGAAGATTTACAGCATAAAAATGACAATACAGTCACTTCGAGCGCAGTCGAGAAGAAAGAAAATATAATAAAAGAAGAAAAAAGTGCTCGTGAACGTCTAAAAGATAAAGGATTATTGTAGTAATATGAAAATAAAAAATAAAATATTATTAAGAGTAATAGGATTTTTTGGTTTTTTTCTTATTATCGTTTTATTCTTAAATGACCTTTCAAAAAAACAGGCTAAGAATATGGGATTTAGCGGTATAATCACAGAATTAGATTATGATGGTCATGAAAATCCTAGAGTAAAATTTAAAAATGAAAAATTTATAAACTTGTTGCATTTTTCTTTTGATAATAATCCGAAGAGGATAATTGTTGGAGATTCATTATATAAAAAAAAAGAAAGTTTAATTTTATATCACTTTAAAAAGAATAAAGAAAATAAATTTTATTTATATGATGAGTATGAATATTAAAATATTGTTATGATTAAAAGATACTGGAACAAAGGAGGAAAGCAGAAGGTAATTACTATCATTCTTGCTATAATATTATTGGTTATGCTATTCATAATGAGAGATGATTATCAACCAGCATTATTGTTTGTTAGAAAATATGTTTTTATAATTCTATTGAGTTTAATTGTGCTCTTTTTTGGATTATATAAGTTTAGGAAATCTGCAAGTACAGGAAAACGTATCTTAATATTGATAGGCTTAACTGCTTTTTTTGGAATTCTATATGTAGTTGGAGGATATTATAAAATGTATGATTACATGAGAACATACAATGTTTTCAAAAATCTAAATCGTATAGAAATTAATAAGTTACCACTAACTCAAAATGAACGAATTCAGCCTTTAAGAAACATTTTTTCAATGGCTAATGAGAGTGTTGGTGAAACAAAAGATGTGTCTTTACCACATTTAGTTAGAATTGATAGTGTCAACAAATGGACTATGGCAATTCAGCCGACAGAAAAGTATGTTTGGCAGCGAATAAGTGATAATACTGAAGAAATTTTCTCTGTTTCAAGTACAACGCCTTTTCCAAGATTTTCAAGTGAAAATCGAATTTCAGTAACATTTTCTATTGGTGAATCATTAAAATTTAGCCGAAACACATACAATGCAGTAGTTCAACGGTTTAATATTTTCCAATTGCTTACGATGGAACCAAGCGATACGTTTTATATGAAAAACGATGCTAATGAATGGGTTCAAGTTGTAAGTTTAATAAAGTGGAAAGGCTTTTTATTTCCATATCCAACTTTTGGAGGTGTAATGGTGGTTGATAATGGTGAACATGATTTTAATGATTATGTAGAACGAATTTTTATTGGTAAAGGAACCTATATTTCTCCTGATGAAATGAAGAACTATCCATACCTCACAAAACAGAATACATTGTCTGAAAAGGTGTCAAGATTACAAGCAGAATCATTAAAGTTTATTGGCGGATTTAAAGATCCTTTGCCGTGGAATATGAAAACTGCAGTAAAAATTCCAGATTTAGAAGACGATCAAAATCCACAGCCTTTTGTAACTGATTTTGATTTTTCAGATTCAGAATTTAATGCATATAGTGGTTTGTATCATTGGTTTGGGTTAGAACCAATAGGAGATGAACGAACAAGTTTGACATACAGTGTTTTTATTCCTGCAGATGGCACAGATGAACTTTATTATTATGATCATGCCTCAAAAAAAGAAGGATATGCAGGTGTTTCGGCAATGCCATTAAAAGTTATTGAATCGCGTAAAGAATATGATTGGTCAGTAAATAAACCTGTAGAATTTAGACCTTATATTAAAGATATTGCTGGACGAAGACGTATGTTGTTTTTAGGAACTATTTCTGCAATTAGAGAAGACTCTAATACTTTTGATGGTTCAGCAACACCAGATTTAGCATTGATAGATAGTGAATATCGTGATGTAATTTGGATTGATGCTAAGCATCCTAGCAAATGGGACTTAACAGTCTATGAGCAACTAAGTGAAGCATGGAAATCAAGTGAGAATTCAAATGAATTTTTTAAAGATGAAAAAATAATTTTAGAAAATAAGCAACAAGAGATAGACTCCATTCAATTAATTTCTATAGTTGAAAAGGATATCAAAGAAATTAAAAAATTGCAGCAACAAATCGATTCGATAAAAGCAAACCACTAAATTAAAAATTATAGTATTAAATTAATTTTATTTTCCATAGAAGTATTTTCCTTGGAAAATAAAATAATTTATTATATCTTTGTACCGAATTTAAAACTAAATTAAGATGAAACGAAACAAAATTATTTTTTATGTAGCAACTGGATTATTAACATTGTTAATGATGTTTTCAGTAAAAATGTATTTATTTAATCATGAAGATGTAGCAGGAATGTTTACCAATTTTGGATATCCAACTTATATCATTTATCCGTATGCAATAGCAAAGATTTTAGGAATTTTTACTCTTTGGTTTGTTGGAAACAAAGTCTTGAAGGAATGGGCATATGCAGGATTCTTTTTTGCATTTATACTTGCATTCTTTGCACATGTTATGATAGGAGATGGAGAACAAATGGGAGCATTAATAGCAATGATACTATTAGTTGTTTCTTATATTTTCAGTAAAAAGATTTAATTATGAACCGAGCATGTTGAAAATATTATTCCTAATGGAATTATTATTAGCGAACACATGTGACAATTAAAAACAATAAATATAAACACATGAAAAATGTAATAGCATTTGCAGGAAGCAATAGTAAAATTTCAATAAATAAACAGTTAGCAGTATATACTTCTGGTTTACTTAAAGATGTTGAAGTAACGATATTAGATTTAAATGATTTTGAATTACCAATTTACGGGATAGATCATGAAAATAAAGTTGGTATTCCTGAAAAGGCACAGGACTTTTTGAATTTAATTCAAACATCAGATGGTATTGTATTGTCTTTAGCAGAACACAATGGAAGTTATGCATCAGTTTTTAAAAATATTTTTGATTGGATGTCAAGAATTGACAAAGATGTTTGGGCAAATAAACCCATGTTATTGATGAGCACTTCTCCAGGAGGTCGAGGAGGAGCATCAGTATTAGAAACTGCAAAAAACACATTTCCACATTTAGGTGGAAATATTGTGAGCTCGATTTCTGTTCCTAGTTTTTATGACAATTTTAATGATGGAAAAATTAGTAATAAAGAAATTAAAGCAAACATTGATGAATGTGTTCTAAATCTTAAAGAGAAGTTGTAGTTATGGGTGATATTTCAAAAGATATAAAATCTAAGTTTTCAAGTAATAAGGTTAAGGCTTTAATCAATATTAAATATACAGCAAATTGGTTAAATAGTCACGAAATAGAATTTTTTAAGCCTTTCGGAATATCTCCACAGCAATATAATATTTTACGAATTCTAAGAGGTTCTAAAGAGCCAATGAAAGCGCAAACGGTAAAAGAAAGAATGATAGATCGTGCTCCTAATGCTACACGATTGATGGATAAATTATGTGATAAGAAATTGATAGAAAGAGCACGATGTAATGAGGATAGAAGAGTAGTATTTATTACTATTTCAAAACAAGGATTGGAACTTTTGGACACTATTGATAGTTCCTCTAATATTGATTTTTTAAACAATCTATCTAATAAAGAAGCACTTGTTTTAAGTGATTTGTTAGATAAAATTAGATAAAAAAAATATGAAAAAAATATTAAAAACAATACAACATAAAACAGGAAGTCCTATGGTAAATATGGGGTCAATACGCTTACGCCAACCAATACCTTCGCATGGAATTGAGAATGTAGATCCATTTATATTATTGCACCATTATGGTCCTTATTCGATTAGTGAATCTAATAATCCGTTTGATTTAGGACCACATCCACACAGAGGGTTTGAGCCGATAACATTACTTTTTAAAGGAGAACAATTACATAGAGATTCTTTAGGAAATGAAAGTATTGTAAAAGCAGGAGATGTACAATGGACAACTGCTGGCTTGGGGATAATTCATGCCGAAGGTCCAACAAAAGAATTTGTCCAAAAAGGTGGTGAGTTAGAGGGAATACAGTTATGGTTAAACTTACCTGCAAAGAATAAAATGATGCCAGCAAATTATCAACATATAAAAAGTGAAGATATGCCTGTAATTGAAAATGATGCGAAAACGATTATTTTAAAAGTTGTTGCAGGAGAGCAATCCAATAAAAAGGGTTTGATTAAAACACAAACTCCTGTTAATGTATTTACAGTAAAAACACAGCAAACTGGTACAATGGAAGTTGAAATCCCAACAATACATGAATCTTTAATTTATTTATTAGATGGTGATGTTGTTGTGAATGATGAAGTAAGTCTTAAAAATGGAGCAGTTCAGATGGTTACTTTTAATCACGATGGTAATATGATAGAATTTGAAGCAAGGGCAGAAAGCACTTTATTGATTTTGTCAGGAGAACCGATTAATGAGCCGATTAAGCAATATGGCCCATATGTGATGAACACACAAACAGAGATTATGGAAGCAATGAGAGATTATCAAATGGGAAAAATGGGTTTTTTACCTGCATAATTCACTTCTTATTTTAATTAAACTCAAGAGAAATCTTGAGTTTTTATTTTATAAAATAGTGTATCTTGCAATGTGTTATGCGCGCATAATATATATAGCTAAAATCAATTATGAAATACAAACATATTTTTGAGCCTTTAGATTTGGGTTTTACGACTTTAAAAAATAGAATTTTAATGGGTTCTATGCATACAGGTCTTGAAGAAGAGAAAAACGGATTAGAAAAAATAGCTGCTTATTATGCAGAAAGAGCAAGAGGTGGAGTTGGACTAATTGTTTCTGGTGGAATTTCACCTAACATTCAAGGATGGACTGGACCATTTTCTGCTAGAATGAGTTCAAAAAAACATGCGCGTCATCATAAAGTAATTACAGATGCCGTTCATAAAGAAGGTGGGAAAATATGTATGCAAATTTTACATGCAGGACGTTATGGTTACCACCCTTTTAATGTTGCGCCTTCTAAAATTAAATCGCCAATAACACCTTTCAAGCCTTTTAAACTAAGATCATCAGGAATAAAAAGAACCATTCGAGATTTTGTAAATTCTACTGAACTATCAAAGTTGGCAGGTTATGATGGAGTAGAAATAATGGGCTCTGAAGGATATTTAATCAACCAATTTATTGCTGAAAGAACAAATAAGCGTAAAGATAATTACGGTGGAAGTTATGAGAATCGTATGCGTTTACCAATAGAGTTGGTAAAGCAAACCAGAGAAGCAGTTGGTACTGATTTTATTATCATTTACCGATTATCAATGCTTGATTTAGTTGAAAAAGGAAGTACTTGGGAAGAAGTTGTTCAACTAGGAAAAGAAATTGAAAAGGCTGGAGCAACAATTATCAATACTGGAATTGGATGGCATGAATCAAGAATTCCAACAATAGCAACATCTGTCCCAAGAGCTGCATTTACTTGGGTTACAAAAAAAATGAAGGAAGAAATTAAGATTCCATTAATTACTTCGAATAGAATAAATATGCCAGAAACTGCTGAAAAAGTATTAGCAGATGGTCATGCAGATATGATTTCTATGGCAAGACCATTTTTGGCAGATCCAGAATGGGTAAATAAAGCTGAAGCCGAAAGAGATGATGAAATTAACACGTGTATTGGTTGTAATCAAGCGTGTTTAGATCATGTTTTTAAACGGAAAGTAGCGAGTTGTTTGGTAAACCCTAGAGCATGTCATGAAACTGAATTAAATTATAATAAAACTGATAAAAAGAAAAAGATTGCTGTTGTTGGTGCTGGTCCAGCAGGAATGTCAGCAGCATCAATTTTAGGAGAACGAGGACATGATGTTACGCTATTTGATGCTGATAAAGAAATTGGAGGGCAATTTAATATCGCAAAGCAAATTCCGGGAAAAGAAGAATTTTATGAAACGATTCGTTATTTCAAAAAGCAATTAGAACTTCACAATGTTATTGTAAGATTAAATACAAGAGTAGGTGCGGATGAATTAGTTAACGGAAGTTTTGATGAGGTCATTATAGCAACTGGAATAAAACCAAGAATGCCCAAAATTGAAGGAATTGAACATACCAAAGTATTAAACTATTTAGATGTTTTAAAATTCAAAAAACCTGTTGGAAATCGAGTTGCCGTTATTGGTGCTGGTGGAATTGGTTTTGATGTCTCAGAATACTTAGCACATGAAGGAGAGTCTACCGCATTAAATATTGATGCTTGGCTCATGGAATGGGGAATCGATAAAACATTAAAATCAAGAAGTGGTATTGAAGGCGTAGTACCTGAAATAGAACCCTCTCCGAGAAAAATTTTTATGTTCAAGCGTAGCAAAGGTAAATTTGGAGGAAAATTAGGTAAAACTACAGGATGGATTCATCGTTCGACTTTAAAAAAGAAAAACGTGCAGTTCATTAACGAAGTTCAGTATACAAAAATTAACGACGAAGGATTGCATTATATCCAAAATGAAGAACGAAAGGTATTGAAAGTTGACAATGTAATTATCTGTGCAGGACAAACTCCGTTTAAAGAATTGGTATCTCCATTAGAAGAAAAAGGAATAAAAGTTCATGTGATTGGTGGAGCAGATATTGCAGTAGAATTAGATGCAAAACGTGCAATTAATCAAGGTTGTAGATTGGCAGCTAAACTATAAGAAATAACAAAATTAATAACGATATTTGTATTTCGAATTTACAAAACTACAGATATATGGCAATGAATAAAAATACGGTACTTGCTTGGGCAACTTTTATAATGATTTTTGTCGGATTAGGTCTTATAGCCCTTGGAGCTTTTAGATATAATGAAGTTGCAGGTTGGGGGTTTGCTGCTGTTGGTGTAGGGTTTTTTGCGATTGCTTGGGTGTTTAATGCACTCAAAGGAAGAGTGTAATTATAAGCTCAAAATGCAAAGCCTCAAAGGATAAAGCAGTTTGAAGGAAGTGAAATGAATAATATACGATTCGAGATTTAAAATTTCTGAATCATTTAATTACAATAAAATGAGTGACGGTAAACAGATAATATTTTCGATGAGCGGAGTAAGTAAGACTTATTCTGGAGCAAATAAAGCAGTATTAAAGAATATCCATTTAAGTTTCTTTTATGGAGCGAAAATCGGAATTTTAGGTTTAAACGGTTCTGGGAAATCTACTTTAATGAAAATTATCGCAGGAATCGAGAAAAACTATCAAGGCGATGTAACTTTTAATCAAGGATTAACAGTTGGTTATCTCTCTCAAGAACCAGAATTAGACGAAACAAAAACAGTAATTGATATTGTTAGAGAAGGCGCTGCAGAAACTGTTGCTGTACTTGAAGAATATAATAAAATCAACGACATGTTTGGGCTAGAAGAAGTGTATTCTGATGCTGATAAGATGGAGAAGTTGATGAATCAACAAGCAGTATTGCAAGATAAAATTGATGCATTAGATGCTTGGGAGTTAGATACGAAATTGGAGATTGCAATGGACGCTTTGCGTACACCAGAAGCTGACACTCCAATAAATGTATTGTCTGGAGGAGAAAGACGTAGAGTTGCTTTATGTAGATTATTATTGCAACAACCTGATGTTTTACTACTCGATGAGCCTACAAATCACTTGGATGCAGAATCTGTGCATTGGTTAGAGCATCATTTATCGCAATATAAAGGAACTGTCATTGCAGTAACGCACGATAGATATTTCTTAGATAATGTTGCTGGATGGATTTTGGAGTTAGATAGAGGTGAAGGTATTCCTTGGAAAGGGAATTACTCATCTTGGTTAGAGCAAAAAGGAAATAGATTGAAGCAAGAAGAAAAAACTGCTTCAAAAAGACAAAAAACATTAGAGCGAGAATTAGAATGGGTCCGTCAAGGAGCAAAAGGTCGTCAATCAAAATCAAAAGCACGTTTGGCAAATTATGATAAATTGATGAGCCAAGATCAAAAACAACTAGAAGAAAAATTGGAAATTTACATTCCAAATGGTCCTCGTTTAGGAAACAATGTGATTGATGCTGTTGGTGTTTCAAAAGCATTTGGTGATAAGTTATTATATGAAGATTTGAATTTTAGTTTACCTCCAAATGGTATCGTTGGAATTATTGGACCAAATGGTGCAGGTAAAACGACTATTTTTAAGATGATAATGCAACAGGAATCTCCAGATAAAGGTGAATTCAAAGTCGGTGATACTACAAAAATTGCTTATGTAGATCAAGCGCATTCTAATATTGATGCTGATAAATCTATTTGGGAAAACTTCTCCGACGGACAAGATTTGATAATGATGGGAGGAAAAATGGTGAATTCTCGTGCGTATTTAAGTCGTTTTAATTTTGCTGGTTCTGATCAGAATAAAAAAGTAAGTACACTTTCTGGTGGAGAACGAAATAGATTGCATCTCGCAATGACATTAAAAGAAGAAGGGAATGTTTTATTACTCGATGAGCCAACAAATGACTTGGATGTAAATACGTTGAGAGCTTTGG
The DNA here is from genome assembly GCA_002733665.1 of Lutibacter sp. Taxonomy (GTDB): domain Bacteria; phylum Bacteroidota; class Bacteroidia; order Flavobacteriales; family Flavobacteriaceae; genus Urechidicola. The sequence continues at coordinate 33,861 of NVWM01000029.1, read as the reverse complement.
AAGAAGGTTTAGAAAATTTTGCAGGTTGTGCAGTTGTTATTTCGCACGATAGATGGTTTTTAGATCGTATCTGTACACATATTCTTGCTTTTGAAGGCAATTCTCAAGTATATTATTTTGAAGGTTCTTTCTCAGAATATGAAGAGAATAAAAAGAAAAGGCTTGGAGGAGATTTAATGCCGAAGCGTATTAAATATAAGAAGTTAACAAGATAGTTCAGAATTTTTTAAATAAGTCTCTGTACTAGGACCTTCCATAAAAAGGAGGTCTAAAATGCTTAAGTTGGATATAAAACCATGCTTATCATTAAAAACTTGAAAATAAGAATCGAATGAGTAATTCGGTTCTTTTTTTGCTATAGCAAGATTTCGAAAGTCTTTTGTTTTTGGATCAACATCATATTCACCAGTCTTAGAATAGTTAATTTCACTTTGTAAAGCAGTCATGATAAATTCGTGACATTTTATGTTAAAATCGAGAAGAAATACTTGTTCTTGCTCATATAACGGACGCAAGTCATCTTCATAAAATTCAAAGAATGGTGAAGAGTTATATGCAGCAGCCAACGATCTAAAATGTAAACGTTGCCATTTGGCACTGTTGTCAATACGAATATCTTTTGTTTTTTGTTTTCCATTATGAATGATAGGAATATTAAGCGTTAGTTTACCATTCGCACCATAGATGTTACATCGATTTCTATAGGTTTGTTTTTGAAAATTATCTTCAACTTCAAAAATTATTTTTTTAGTATCAAAAATAGAAACATATTGAGAAATAGGAGCGAAGTATGTTGGTAAAAACAGCATTTATGCTTTCTTCTTTTTCTTTCTAAAATTACTATACACAATCCAACCAATAACAATTCCAAAGACTAAATAACGGTAAGAAGTTGCGACTCCTTCTCCGTGAACAGTTGTAAAGAAACGTTCCCAACGAGGATTTCTAAAAATACCGCCGTCATAACTCATCCAAATCAGCACAGGTTTTCCAACAACATGGTCAAAAGGTACAAAGCCCCAATAACGCGCATCTAACGAGTTTTGACGATTATCACCCATCATCCAATAATAATCTTGTTTGAATGTGTAGTCTGTTGCTAATTGTCCGTTAATGTAAATTTCATCACCATTAACAGTTAAATTATTTCTTTCATATTCTGAAATCACGCGTTTATAAAATGGTAATGATTCTTTATCTAATTTTACTGTTGCTCCTTTTTTAGGAATGTATAAAGGACCATAATTATCTCCATTCCATCCTAAATTATCAACGTGAGGAAATAAAGCAGACTCACCTTGTCCTTTTGGAGTGATACGTTTTTTTATACCTTTTACGGAAGGCTTTCTTGAAAGTTTTGCTGCATCTTCGTCTGTTAGATTTAAAACGTAATTTCCGTCTTGTAACCGTCCACCTTCTCTAACTTTTAATTTATTTACAAGTAGATTTTCACTCAGAGATTTCCCCTCAGTATTTACATCAAAATACCATTGAGGTTTTGCTCTGTCAGGTAATTCTGTGCGTTTTCCATTGATATGCACATATCCATTTACAATAGAAAGTGAATCTCCAGCAATACCTACACAACGTTTTACTAAATTGGTTTTTTTATCTATCGGTTTGTAGTAATTTCTGTCAGGTTGAAAATCATTCATATCGAGCAACGTATCTGCAGGTTGATTAAAAACGACAATTTCATTTCGTTTTATTTTTTGAAAACCTGGAATCCTCATATATGGCAATTGTAATTTGTTTAACCATGAAGTTTCTTTTTTCTCAAAATTATCACTAAATAAATATGATTTTTTATTTAATACAGGAATTGTATCGTGTACCATAGGCAAAGCGACTGTTGTCATAGGAACTCGTGCGCCATAATGAAACTTGCTTACAAACAGGAAATCGCCAATCAATAATGATTTTTCTAATGACGATGAAGGTATAGTATACGGTTGCATAATATACGTATGTACTGTTGTTGCTGCAATAATGGCAAAAGCAATAGAACTCACCCAATCTCCAAAAGCACTATTTGGTTTGAGACTTCGATCTTTAATATATTCAACATCAGTAAAATAATTAATGTAATAAATATAAAAACCTAGCGTAAGAATAACCAGAGCACTATCTAATCGAGATTTTTTACCAAAACTTCGAATGGTTTCTATCCATATAACGGGAAACATAAATAGATTTACAATCGGAATAAAAAGTAAAATCACCCACCATTTTGAGCGATTGATTATTTTCATTAAAACAATAGCATTATAAATAGGAATAGCTGCTTCCCATACTTGTCTTCCTGCTTTTACATACAGTTTCCAAGTTCCTAAAAAATGAATTACTTGTATGATTAGTATAAATATAAGCCACTGTATTGCTGTCATAATTTTTATTTTTTAGATTCCTAAAACATCTTTCATCGTATAAACTCCATTTTTGTTAAGCAACCATTCGGCAGCAATAACTGCTCCTAATGCAAAACCTTCTCGATTGTGCGCTGTGTGCTTGATTTCTAATGTATCTATAGGTGATGTGTATTCTATAGAATGAGTTCCTGAAACGTTAGGAATCCTTTTTGATACTATTGGTAGTGAATCATCACTATTTGTTACATTTAATTTCCACTCTTTTTTGTTGGTATTTTTAATAATACCTTCAGCAAGTGTTATTGCTGTTCCGCTTGGAGCGTCTAATTTTTCTGTGTGATGAATTTCTTCAATAGCACAATTGTATGCTGTTAAATTTGCCATCATTTTGGCTAATTTTTCATTGAGTTCAAAGAAAATATTAACTCCTAAGCTAAAATTTGTTGCTGAAATGAATGCACCTTTTTTTTCTTTGCAAAGTTCAACAACTTTATCATAATCTTTGTGCCATCCAGTTGTGCCAGAAATAACAGGAATGTTATTGTTTATACAATTACTAATATTTTTATATGCTGCTGTTGGTGTACTAAAATCAATAGCGATATCACCAATTGAAATATCATAAGAAGTAGTATTGGTGTCAACTTTTAAAACGATTTCATGCCCACGATTTAGAGCAATTTTTTCAATTGCTTTTCCCATTTTTCCGTATCCTAAAAGTACAATATTCATATGCTTAAATTATATTTTTTATTGGTAGCATAAGCAGTTCGCTATAAATTATTTTAATTAGGATAAAATTTTTAGTTGCTCGTTTCATCAGTTAAAACTATAAGAAATTGAAACGCCTGCAACAACTTGATTTGTTATGGGATCTATCACTAAATTTGGATTGAATGATAAGTTATCATCCGTGTTTAATTGCATTAAATGTGCATCTACACTCGCTTCAATAACTTGAAGAACATACAAGCCAATAGTTATGAATAATGATAAATCTCGATTTTCTTTATATCCTTTTTGGGCTCTTACAAGTGCTTCTTCACTTAATAAATCATTCCCGTTTAAACCGTCAAATTCATGTGGTTTTCCTGCTTTTAATAGTTTAAATGCAGTTCTAGTACGGTTGTAATTTTTGTTATTATCAATATAGAAATAAGTTGAAGTTCCAAGTGCTGCATATACAATCGGAATTTTCCAATATTTCTTGTTATATGCTTGTCCAAGACCAGGAATAACAGCAGAATAAAATGCTGCAGTTGAAGGTGCAAGAGGATTTATTCCTTCTTCAACTGTCGGAATTGTATCGCTAATGTATAAATCATTCTTTTGAGAAAAAGAGAAATTGATGTTAAAAATAACACAGCAAATAAGGATGTAAAATGCTTTATATTTCACGATTATTCTAATAATTTTTTAATGCGAATAAAATCTTTTTCTGAAGTAAAAGGTATCACAATCTTACCATTATTATTTTTCATCATTTTAACTCTGATATTACAATTAAAATGCTCCTGTAGTTCGCCAATACTATTTTTTACATAAAATGGGACTTGAGGTATTTTTGTGTGATCTGTCTTAGGAATACCTTCTTTTATGGTTTTAACCAAATTTTCTGTTTGACGTACAGATAATTTTCCTTTTAATATTTTCTCGTAAATTGTTAGTTGTTCGTCTTGACTGTCAATATTAATAATTGCGCGACCATGACCCATAGAAATAAATTTATCTCTAATTCCTGTTTGAATTATTGGATCTAGTTTTAACAATCTTAAATAGTTTGAAATAGTAGAACGTTTTTTACCAACGCGCTTACTCATTTCTTCTTGTGTTAAATTGATTTCGTCAATCAAACGTTGATAAGATAACGCAACTTCAATTGGATCTAGATCTTTACGCTGAATGTTTTCAACCAATGCCATTTCGAGCATTTCTTGGTCATTTGCAGTACGAATGTATGCTGGAATTGATTTATTGCCGATTAATTTAGAAGCTCTAAAACGACGTTCTCCAGAAACTAATTGATATTTGTTTTCTTCTAATTTACGAACAGTAATTGGCTGAACAATACCTAATTCTTTTATCGAATTTGCTAATTCTTGCAATGCTTCACTATCAAAATGAAATCTTGGTTGATATGGATTTACCTCAATCGAATCAAGATTTAGCTCAATAATACTTCCGATTAGTTTATCAGTAGTTGAATCTTTTAATAATGCAGACAAGCCTCTTCCTAAAGCTTGTTTTTTAGTTGCTTTTGCCATTATTTACTATTCTTTTTAAGGACTTCGTTAGCTAAATTAAGATAATTTTCTGCGCCTCTACTTGTTGCGTCATATTTTATAATACTTTCACCATAACTTGGCGCTTCACTTAAACGGACATTTCGTTGAATGATTGTTTTAAAAACCATATTATCGAAGTGTTTTTTTACTTCATCAACAACTTGATTTGAAAGGCGTAAGCGCGAATCATGCATTGTTAGTAATAAACCTTCGATACTTAATTCTTTATTATGGATATTTTGTACACCTTTGATGGTATTTAGTAATTTTCCTAATCCTTCAAGTGCAAAATATTCACATTGGATTGGGATAATAACTGCATCAGCAGCAACTAAAGAGTTCAGTGTTATCAAGCCAAGTGAAGGAGCACAATCAATTAAGATATAATCATAGTCGTTTTTCACTTCCACTAATGCTTTTTGAAGCATATATTCACGTTGTTCTTTATCTACCAATTCTATCTCAATAGCAACTAAATCAATATGTGATGGGATGATATCTACATTTGGAGACGATGTCTTTACAATTACTTCTTTGGCAGAGGCTGTGTGCTCTAAAAGTTGATAGGTTCCTTTGATTACTTGGTCAACATCAATTCCTAAACTTGAAGAAGCATTTGCTTGAGGATCAGCATCAATTAATAATACTTTTTGCTCAAGAACACCTAATGAAGCCGCTAAATTTACAGTTGTTGTTGTTTTACCAACACCACCTTTTTGATTTGCAATTGCGATTATTTTTCCCATATATATTGTGAGGTATTAAGACGTAAAAATACAATTATTTATGAGTTTTGAAAATAGAAGATGTTAACAATTTGTTAGAATTAGAGCCATATCTTCTACTTTAAACTAATTGAGAGGTTAAATAGCAATAGGTAATTATGCTTTCTCAGGAATATTTGCCAATATTTCTAGTAAATACTTCCAATATTTTTGAGTCGAACTGATACTTGCTCTTTCGTCAGGAGAATGTGCTCCTTTGATAGTTGGTCCAAAAGAAATCATATCCATTTCTGGATAGTGAGTCCCTAAAAGACCACACTCTAATCCAGCGTGACAAGCAAGAATGTTTGGTTTTTCATTGAACATATCTTCATACACCTTTTTCAGTACTACTAAAATTGCAGAGTCTGGATTTGGTTTCCATCCAGGATAAGAGCCTCCAAATTCAACTAAAAACCCTCCCAATTCAAAAGTTGATTTTAATGTAAATGCCAAATCCCATTTTCCAGATTCAACTGAAGAACGTGTTAAGCAACCTATTTTTATTGCGCCATCTTTTACAATAACTCTTGCGATATTATTCGAAGTCTCTACCAAATCTTCAATGTCTGGACTCATTCTAAAAACACCATTATGTGCGGAATAAAGACTATGTATCAACGCTTTTTGATCTGATTGTGACAATACAGAAGTTGGGTTTTCTACTGCTTCTGATACGATTTCTAATTCGTTTTCGACACTTTTATATTCATTCTGAATTTCAGAAATTACTTTGTCAAAGACATTTTTAAAAGCAGTAACATCATTTGTAGTAATAATAGCATTACTCTCTCTTGGAATTGCATTTCTCAAACTTCCTCCATCAATCTCAGCAATTGAAACTTCATCATTAAGTGCATATAAAACTCTATTCATCATTTTATTTGCATTGCCTAATCCTTTTATGATATCCATTCCAGAATGTCCTCCTTGCAAACCTTTTACAGTAATTTTATATGCAATAGCATTGGAAGAAATATTTTCTTGAGTATATTTTTTTGTTGCAGTAACATCAACACCTCCAGCACATCCTACACCAATTTCATCATCGTCTTCAGTATCTAAATTTAAAAGAATTTCACCATCAAGATATCCTCCTTGAAGACCCATTGCTCCAGTCATTCCTGTTTCTTCGTCAATTGTAAATAAGGCTTCTATTGCAGGATGAGGAATATCGGTTGATTCTAGAATACTCATAATAGAAGCAACTCCAAGACCATTATCTGCACCAAGAGTTGTGCCATCTGCACGTACCCAATCTCCGTCAACATACATTTTAATTCCTTCTGTATCAAAATCAAAAATGGTATCGTTATTTTTTTGGTGCACCATATCTAAATGGCTTTGCATCACAATTTTTTTACGATTTTCCATCCCTTTAGATGCAGGTTTCTTGATAATTACATTTTCAACAGGGTCAATGATAGTTTCTAATCCTAGTTTTTCACCAAAAGCAACCATAAAGGCTATTACTCGTTCTTCTTTTTTTGATGCGCGAGGCACTGCATTTAAATCTGCAAAATTATTCCAAACTCTGTTTGGTTCTAGGTTTCTTATGGCTTTACTCATTTTTATAGTATTAAAATTTGTTGAGCAAAGGTAGGGAAAATGGAGTTGGTTTACAGCGTCATTACGAGGAGTTTTTTATGACGAAGTAATCTCTTGATAAATTGTGAGACTGCCACTTCGCTTAAAACGAATCGCAGTGACAGATTAATCAACATTGATAACAGATTCTTCTATGGGAATCCTCACTTTTTTTAGTGTACTCATAAAACAATCGTCATTTCTAAAGCCAACAGGCAGGGCTAAAACAGATTTTAGTTGTTGACTTTTTAAATCTAATACTTCATCAAATTTTTCAGGATTAAAACCTTCCATAGGACATGAATCGATACTTTCAAAAGCGCAAACGGTTATTAAATTTCCCAACGCAATATATGCTTGATTGATAGATGAGTATTCAATTTCTTCTGATGTTTTATTGCTGAATTCATCTTTTAGAAATGCTCTAAAGTCGTTGATAGTTTCTTCAGGAGTTCCTCTAACTTCTTTTTCTAAATCAAACTTTTCATCAATGTAATTACTATCAATTGTAGTTTTTATACAGATGACTAATAAGTGAGAACAATCAACTACTTGTTGTTGGTTATATGAATGCTCTAGTAAATCATTTTTTATTTTTTGATTGCTGATAACAAGTAGTTTAAGTGGTTGTAAGCCATAAGAAGTCGCAGTTAAAGTAAAAGCACTCTTTAATATATTTAATTGATTTTCTGATAGTTTTTTTGTGCTGTCAAATTTTTTTGTTGCATAACGCCATTCTAATCTTTCGATGCTATTCATACCTATTCTATTTTGAATTGTAAAGAACGGAAAAAAAATGAAAAGATAGCTTGTAAAAAAAAGTGATTTTTTTACATAACTGACAATAATCATATTTTAACATGAAAACTGGGCATAAATTTGCAGCATATTTAATAATAAATCTATAAAATTATGAAAATCTCAATAATGTTTAATCTCATGCTATTGTTTATCTCAATTACGGCATATTCTCAAGCTGATAAGAATTTATTGGATGGAGCGGAAAAATTGGAATTAAAAGAAAGTGCATTAGTAATTAAAGGTACATCAAGTTTGCATGACTGGACTAGTAATGTTGAAGAGTCTAGCGCTTATATAGTTTTGAATGATAAAGAAACACAAATTGAAAAGTTAAATGTTATTGTAGAAGTTAAGAGTATTAAGAATAATAAAGGTTCATCTTTAATGGATAAATTGACTAGAAAAGCCTTAAAAGAAAAAGAATTCCCAAGAATTAAATATGAATTTATAAACGCAATTATTGTTGATGACAATGGTGAATTGTTGAAATTAGACTTGATTGGAGAATTGACAATTGCAGGAAAAACGAACAAGGTCTCAATAGAGACTGTAATTAATAAAAAGGGTAATAGAGTTATTCTAGAAGGAAGCCATCAATTAAAAATGACAGACTATGGTGTTGATCCTCCGACGGCTCTTTTTGGAACTGTAAAAACTGGAAATGAAATAACAATTGACTTTTCAGTCGAATTTTAAAACAAATAAATAAACTATAAATTAAATCAAAAATGAAAACAATTAAAAGAATTTTTCTAACACTAATACTTGCAATGACTTGTATTACAATAAACGGGCAAGTGGTCACGGTGAAATCACAAGAACTTCAAAATTTTAGACCTACAGGATATGATGGTATAAATATTTTTGAAACAAAAAAAGACACAGTAAAATTTGATGGACTAAAGGTTAAAATGGGTGCTGATTTTGCACTTCAATTTCAAGGATTAAATCATTCAAATGACCTGGATAATTTAGTTGATCTTGGTTCAAATGTTAATTTACCTACAGCAAATTTAAATATTGATGCTCAATTAATTGATGGAGTTCGTGTACATTTAAGAACGTATTTATCTTCAAGACACCATAACGAATCTTGGGTTAAAGGAGGGTATTTACAAATTGATAACTTAGATTTTATTAAAGAAGGTTTTGGTAGTAAATTTACAGACATTGCTTCTATAAGAATAGGTGTTGACGAAATTAACTATGGAGATGCACATTTTAGAAGATCTGATAATGCAAGCGCTATTTACAATCCGTTCGTAGGGAATTACTTAATGGATTCTTATTCAACAGAAGCGTTTATGGAATTAAATTTAATGCCAAAGAGCTGGATTGTTGTATTAGGGTTGTCAAATGGATATTTAAATCCTACTGTCGTGAAAGATGAAACAACTGATAATAAAGTTACTTTTTATAGTAAACTTGGATTTGAAAAACAAATCGATGAAGACTTAAGAGTTCGTGTTACAGGGTCTTACTATACTGCTGGTGGATATTCAAATGGGAATCATCTTTATGCTGGTGATAGAGCAGGATCTCGTTACTATAATATCTTTAGAGAGGTAGGTGGATCTGATAATTTTAGAAGTGGACGAGTTAATCCAGGATTTAAAAATGAAACAGCATTTCAAATTAATCCATTTGTAAAATATAAAGGATTGGAGTTCTTTGGTATTTTAGAGCAAACAAAAGGTCTTAAAACTAAGGATGGATTTGAAAAAGGAAAATATACACAAATAGGAGCAGAGTTAATTTATAGATTCGGAACTTCGGAGCAATTATATGTTGGTACTCGTTATAATTCAGTAAAAGGTCATGGTGAATATGCTAATGGAACAACTAAGCCTGAAGAAATGAAAGTAGATAGATTTCAACTTGGTGCTGGATGGTTTATGTCTAAAAACATTTTGACAAAATTAGAATATGTAAATCAAACATATGATGAAAATTATGGAGGATCATTAACAAACGCAAACTTTAAAGGAGTTGTCTTTGAAGCAGTAATTAGTTTCTAATTATAATTGTCTTTTGTTTAGAAAGAACCATTAGAGAGGACTACCGTAAGAAAGGTAGTCCTCTTTATTTTTTAATATCTAGTGTGAGATTATTTTATTGGATAAATTTAAATCGTATATTTATGGTTCAATCAAATATATCTTTTAATTGCTGTGAAAGAAGATTTACTTCATTATTTATGGAAACATAAATTGTTTTTTTGTGATGCAATAAAAACATCAGAAAGAGACGAGATAACTATAATTTCTGTAGGAACTCATAACCATTATGCTGGACCAGATTTTTTTAATGCAAAAATTAAAATTGGCTCACAATTATGGGCAGGAAATGTTGAGATTCATATAAAATCTTCTGATTGGTATGTGCATAATCATGAGAATGATAGCAATTATGACAATGTGATTTTGCATGTTGTTTGGGAGCACGATATAGACGTGCATAATAGTGAGAATACTGCAATTCCAACATTGGAGTTGAAAGAGTTTGTTTCAAAAGATTTACTTCAGAAGTATCAAAAATTATTTTCAAAATCTCAAAAATGGATTAACTGCGAACAAGACATTTCTTCTGTTGACAGTTTTATTGTTTCCAATTGGTTGGAACGTTTGTATTTTGAGCGATTGGAACGTAAATCAGTTTTGATTACACAACGATTAGAGAAAACAAATTTTGATTGGGAAGCCGTTTTATTTCAATTATTGACTCGTAATTTTGGACTAAAAGTAAATGCTGATTCGTTTTTTGAAATGGCAACTTCAATAGACTTTTCAATAGTTAGAAAAGAGTGGAGTAGTCAACAAAATTTAGAGAGTTTGTTTTTTGGTCAATTAGGAATATTTAACAAATCAATTGACAATCAATATTTTAATAAATTAAAAAAAGAATATAATTATCAGAGTAAAAAATATAAATTGGATACTGTTCATCGGGATTCTGTTCAGTATTTTAGATTACGACCGATGAATTTCCCTACAATTAGAATTTCACAACTTGCTGGTTTGTATAGTAAGCACCAAAACGTGTTTTCAAAATTGATGTCATTAGAATCAGTAGCAGAAGTATATGAATTGTTTGAAATTACAACGTCTGAATTTTGGGAGACACATTATACATTTGAAAAAGAATCTCCAAAACGTATTAAAAAACTTACAAAATCTTTTGTTGATTTACTTTTAATAAATACAATAATTCCATTAAAATTTATCTATTTAAAACATATTGGGAAATTAGATGAATCTGTTATTCTGAGTTTAATCCAGCAATTAAAACCTGAGAAGAATGGTATTATTGATACGTTTAATTCACTCAAAATCAAATCGAATAATGCGTTTGAATCACAAGCATTACTACAATTGAAAAACGAATATTGCGCAAAGCAAAAATGTTTGCAGTGCGCAATAGGAAATGACTTGTTAAAGAGTTAGTGAGTTATAGTTCTCGACTCCGCTCGAACAGACAAAAAATAATGAATTGTCTCCTCGAGCGGAGTCGAGAGGTTAAAAAATTAATACTTAGCAGATTGTCCTTTTTTTGGCGTAGATTTTTTAATAAAATCACGAATATGTTGGTTTGAAGATTTTAAATCTTCATTACGTAGATACATCATATGTCCACTTCTATACCCATGAAAGTTAAATCGATCTTTCATTTTTCCGCTTGGATCAGTTTGCCACATTGAGTACTTTGCAGCAAAATAAGTTGTCGCACCGTCATAATAACCGCTTTGAACCATCACATGTAAAAATGGATTTTCTGCCATTGCTTTTCGTAAGTTTTCACGTGTGTTATTATTACGCCTGTCCCAAGGGTGAACATCACCAAACATATTATATTTTAAGTCTGTTTTGTAGTCTAAGTGCTCTCTCAAATAATAATTAATTGCAGGAGTAAAAGAGTGTAGCCAAGAAGTCAATTCAGCATTGTAGTCTGGTCTTGAACCTGTTTCTTTTTTGTCAATTCCGATATAACGCGAATCTAATCTTCCTATGGTTTTTCCTGAATTTCTCAATAATTCTTTCCAGAAAAACCCTGTACTTACATCTAAGTTATTTTGTAAAATAGATTTTTTTGACATTCCAGAATAGTATGCCATTTTCTCAGCAACACGCTGTTTTTCATTTTCTGATATAAATCCACCTTTTGCCAATGCAGGAATCAATGAGTTTAAAGCAAACTCTTCTGCTTCAGGAAGTATTTCGAGTAAATCTTTATTTTGAAGTTCTGCTGGAAGCATTTTGTGATACCAAGCAGCAGCAGTAAAATAAGGTAAATTTGTTCCAGAAGCAACAGGAACATCAGAATTAAAAACGTTATAATCTGCAGGAGAAACCATGATAACTCCATTAATATACATCCATTGAGATTCTTGTAACTCTAGTGCTAATCCTGCTACACGAGTTCCGCCATAACTCTCTCCAATTATATATTTTGGTGAACGCCAACGATTATTTCGAGTCACAAAAGTATTGATCCATTCTGCAAGATATTCAATATCTGCATTGATACCAAAGAACTTTTTTCTATCAGGATTTTTGCCATCTTCATCTTTTATCATTCTTGAATATCCTGTATTTACAGGATTTACATACACAACATCTGCAACATCTAAAATCGAATAAGGATTTGTTTTTACTCCATAAGGTTGTAATGGATAACCTTCATCATCTACATTTAAAATTTGCGGTCCTGTATATGCTACATGCATCCAAACAGATGCAGAGCCTGGACCTCCGTTAAATGAAATCAATAATGGACGTTTGCTATCATCTTTGATGTCTGAGCGTTTATAATAAGTGTAAAATAGCGAAGCAATTGCTTTTTCATCTTCCCAAACAGGAAGTGTTCCTGTACTTGCAGTATAAGGGAAAGTTACTCCTTTAACTGTTGTTTGATGTTTTGTTACAATTACGGAATCTGCTTCAAAACTACGGTCTTGTGCAGAAGTAAATGAAATGAATAGGATTGATAAAACGAATGTAAATAAGTGTTTGTTATTCATGTGTTCTAATTCTATTTTTTTAATGTCACATGTGTTCGCTATTAATCATTTCATTAAATGATAATGGTTTTAACATGCTCGGTTCATGGTTAGTTTTCTAAATTGAACGCTAAGATAAAGGCAATTTAAATAAATGCAAGGGTTTTTACGTTAAATTTGGATTTGGTGCGTAGCGTTATAAATAATACCGATTGTGAATTACATAAAAACTACACTTGCTTTCTCGTTGTCAACATTTTAGCAGGTGAAACTATAGGTAATATTACACCTTCTAATGATGTATCATTTAGACGTTCGTAGATAACACCTCTTGCAGTAGAGTAACTTACACCTAATAAAACAGATATAAATGTACCGTTAAAAGTAAGATGCTCTTTTTCATTTATTTCATAAAATCGCTCAAAGTCATCTATAATATAATGAAAATCTATATTAAAAAAGGCTTTAACATCTGTATCTTTATCATCTTTCACACCTAATATACTCACCATTAATCCAATCTTAATACGCTTTTGGTCCGTGTTATGCATTGTAGTATGTGCAACATCTATTTTATAGTTTAAATCTTTAATATTAGATGGTGATGCAATATTACTTTCAATTATTTTTAAGTGAAAAAGGTGAAAATTTTCAGGTATTATTTTAGGATTTTCCTCCATTAATTAAAAATTAATTATGCGTATTTAGTTTCCGATTGTTCATAATAAGTTGTAGTGCTATCTTTTATTGCATTTTTAATATTATCTCCTTTTATTAAACCTAAATAAACATATTTATGTTCAACAATTGGTTCAATATTAATTAGATTAATATGTAAAGCAACCTCCATTTTGGTAATTGTTTTAAGTGTAATATTATGTGATCCACTTAAAATCTTTGTTATTTCTGAAGGTTTTTTACCTAACATTTTAGCAAAAGTAATTTTTTTAATACCTCTTTCTTTTAAAATAGTATTTACTTTAGTTGCTATTGCCAAGTTTTTTTTAACAAATTTTGCTATTTCTGGGTTGCCGTTTTCGGTTAACCAAGTGTCAATTATATTGTTTTGTGGAAATTTCATTTGTGGTTTGTTTTTTTAGAAATAAATTTTTAAATCTTCTTTATAATCTAAATCAGTGCAATCTTCGTTCCAAAGAATATCATTTTCTTTAAATGCGTTATCTAGTGCTTTGGTCAATTGGTTTGCAAATCTAAAATGTTTTTTTACGTTTGGACAATCTTGTGCTGTTCTTGTAGTTTTAATATCGCCATTAAAAAGGATTACTACATTGGGATTTGCTCGTAAACAATACAGGCGTAAGTTGTTTGCTTTTTTCTTGCCAAATTCGGTAAACTGTGGTTTTCGGTGAATGCCTGTTGGTGGTAACGCTGTAGTATCTGCTGTTTCACCTTCTGGTCTAAAATATTGATCTTGTGCTCCATATTTATCTCCTATTAGTTGTAACCATTTAACAATATGATTTAACTTATTTTTATTCTTTACAGTATGCGTATTAATAAAGTCTTCAAACAATGATGTTTCATCATTCACACAAACAGAGTAATAACATACTTTTTTGTATTGCGCTATAGGTTTTAAGACTGCAAATATATTCATTTATAAGTTAATTAACAAGTAAAATTTCACTTTTAAGTGAAATTTCTATGTTTTAAGATTGTTTTTAGAGCAATTTACTGATACAAATATACAATAAAGAAAAACTAAAATGTTTTATTAATTAACTAAACTAAACAAGTTTTGGGTACTTCGCAGGATTTGCTTCATGCATTATTTTATAGGCAGATTCAAAAATATCATTCTCATTTGGTTTTGAGAAATAATCTCCATCCGTTCCATACGCAGGTCTGTGCGCATACGAAGTTACAGTTATAGGTTTACTATCTAAATATTGATAACCGTTTTGCTCTTCAAGTATTTCTTGCATGATATATGCAGAACCTCCTCCAGGAACATCTTCATCAACAATCATCAAGCGATTTGTTTTCTGTAAACTTTTCACACAGTCATGATTGATATCAAAAGGTAATAAACTTTGAGCGTCAATAACTTCTACATCAATATCAACTTGCAATAAATCTTTAGCAACTTCTTGTACAATTCTTAAGGTTGAGCCATACGAAACAATTGTTATATCTGTCCCTTCTTTAACAGTTTCTACAACGCCTATTGGTGTTGTGAATTCGCCTAAATTGGTTGGCAACTCTTCTTTTAATCGATAACCATTTAAACATTCAATGACAAGTGCAGGTTCGTTGGCTTTTAATAATGTATTGTAAAAACCAGCTGCTTTTGTCATGTTTCTTGGCACTAAAATATACATTCCTCTCAATCCGCCAAGTAGTAATCCCATAGGAGATCCTGAATGCCAAATTCCTTCTAGTCTATGTCCACGAGTACGTACAATTACAGGTGCAATTTGTTTTCCCATCGTTCTGTAACGAAGTGTTGCAATATCATCACTCATCAATTGTAAAGCATAGATTAGATAATCTAAATATTGTATTTCGGCAATAGGACGTAATCCTCTCATTGCCATTCCAATCGCTTGTCCCATAATAGTTGCTTCACGTATTCCTGTATCAGCAATTCTTATTTCGCCAAATTTTTCTTGAAGTCCTTCGAGTCCTTGATTCACATCTCCAATACGACCAACATCTTCTCCAAAAATTAATGTTTCTGGAAAATTACTAAAAATAGAATCAAAATTATCTCTTAGTACAACTCTACCATCAACTTGTGTCGGTTTTTGATTATAGGTTGGTAAAATTTCCTTGATTTTTGTTGCAGCTCTTTCAGATTCATCATACAAATCTGAACTATATTTTACATTATTATCTTTTCGTGTTTCTTCGAGCCAAGCAAGTAAATTATCTTTGGCTTCAGAATTATCATGAATAATAAATGGCAATGCTTTTCTTACAAGTGTAAAAAATTCTTTTCGTGAAGGATCAACCAAAGATTGAAGTTCGCTAATTATTTTTGCAATAAAATTTTTATTTGGACTTATTTCGGACACTTTTTCAATTAAAGAAACAAAAATATTCAAGTCTTTTTTAATAGGATCAGTAAACGCTTTCCAAGCATCTCTTTTTGCTTGACTTACTTCTTTTTTAACTTCTTTTTCAAGTGCTATTAACTCATCTTCATTATCAACAAAACGTAAAATTTCTCCATTGCTGTCTAATTCGAATTCTAAAATCCATTTGCGCATTTTAATATTACAATCATGTTCTTTTTCCCATTCTAAACGTTCTTTAGATTTGTAGCGTTCATGTGAGCCAGAAGTAGAGTGTCCTTGAGGTTGTGTTAATTCTTTAACGTGTACAAGTGCTGGAATATGTTTTGTGCGAACGAGTTCTGCAACTTTGTTATATGTGTCAATCAGTTGAACGTAATCCCAACCATTTACAGTAACGATTTCATAACCATCATTATTTTTATCACGTTTAAAGCCCTTTAAAACTTCAGAAATACTTTCTTTTGTTGTGTGATGTTTTGCATGCACAGAAATTCCATATTCATCATCCCAAACACTAACTAACATTGGTACTTGTAGCACTCCTGCAGCATTGATTGTTTCGAAAAACAATCCTTCACTAGTACTAGCATTTCCTATTGTTCCCCAAGCAATTTCATTTCCTTTTTTAGAGAAATTTTTGCTATGATTGTCTAAAGAGTCTAAACTTTTATAAACTTTTGATGCTTGTGCCAATCCTAAAAGGCGAGGCATTTGAGATGCCGTTGAAGAAATATCAGCAGAACTATTATATTGTTCTGTTAAGTTTTTCCACGAACCATCTTCATTGATACTGTGAGTTGCAAAATGACCTCCCATTTGGCGTCCAGCAGAAAAAGGCTCTGCTTTAATATCTGGATGAGCGTATATACCTGCAAAAAATTGTTGAGGAGTTAATTCTCCAATCGCCATCATAAAGGTCTGATCGCGGTAATAACCTGAACGAAAATCGCCTTTTTTAAATGCTTTTGCCATTGCAAGTTGAGGTACTTCTTTTCCGTCACCAAAAATACCAAACTTTCCTTTTCCAGATAATACTTCTTTTCGACCTAATAAACTACACTCTCTGCTTAGTACAGCAAGTTTATAATCGCTTAGAATTTCTTTTTTAAATTCTTCGAATGATAATTGGTTTACGCTTTTTGAAGTTTTTTCAGAGATCATAGATGGAATTTTGGGACCTTTGCAAATTTATGTTTTTATAATGAATTATGAAAACGAATAGAAATAATTCACAAATATTTATTAATAATACCCTCTTTTTACGAAATTGATAATTTTCTTAGGGTTTATCGTTAATACAAATCTGATTTTTGAACTGTAATTTGGTTGTCCAGTTTCCCAACCATTATTGGAATAGAGTGGAAAGTAAACTTCCATTATTTCATGAATGAAATTGAGTCTTACTCCGTTTTCATATGCAAAATAAAGAGGATCTCCTTTGCTCTTTACAAAGCCTATATCGTTATATAATTCTGCCCAACGCCAGATTCCAACACTTACATTAAATGATGATAACCATTGATTTGCATAGTTTTTTTGTAAAGATGATTTAAAACCACCTTCATTGGTGATGTATTGTTGACTGAAAAAACCTGAGCCTTCTGATCTACCTAAATAATTTAACCTAAAGAGATAATCAGTTTGATGAGTCAATCCAAAGTTAAAATAATCTGATGTTGTTTTATTATTTAAAAATACTCCTGTATAAAAGCGAAAATCAAATTGACGGTTTTTATCTGTTAATAATCGGTAACGTAAATCAACGGTTGCTTTGCTAAATTTGTTTGCCAACTCTAAATTAGCAGTATATCTTAAATCTTCAATGATATTTGGCTTAGAATATGAATATCCAATATTAAAAACGCTATATTTATTTGCCTCTGGATTTTGATCTATAGCGTTTGGATCAAAATCCCTTTTGATATTCACATAATTTATAAAAATTGAACGTCCGCCCACATCTCGAAGTTTTTTTCTTTTAAATTGTATACCAGCATATGGTGAAAAAGATCGATATGCTAATCCTGGAGCATAATGGAATGAACTTCCTGATACACCAAAATAGTATTTATCTATTTTTGAATTTTTATTTTTAAGAATATGTCTGTAAATTGTTGAAAAAGAGCCGACTAAATTTTTAGATTTTGTTCCGTAGTAAGGGCTAATTTTATAGATAAAATTCTTATTTAAGATAGTTTTATTGCCCAAAGAAACTCCAAGTTGTAAACCATCATAGTAATTGTATTTATAAATTGGAGTGTAGTATAATTGATTGTAATATGGATCTTCTATATCTCGTAAAAATTTCAGTTGAAGAGGTCTATTAAACAGTTTTTTGTCTAAACTCCTCCAATTATCACGTAGGTTTAATTCTGGATATAGGTATTCGTAATTAAGAGATACTTTGTCAAATCCATTTTTAGGTATAACTACTGTTTTTATAGAATCAATACCTGGAATCCATTTTTTAAAAAGAATTGCTTTGTTTTTTATGCCATACAAAGCAATAGGTGCAGAAATATCTCGCTTGTTTTTTATAGTAACAGCAACAGAGTCTTTGAGTATTTCAACTTCGCTAATAGTATAATCTATTTTCTTTTTCGATTCTATATAATCACCAAAAAACCAAGATAAGTCTTTATTGGTTTTGTTGAGAACTAGATCTTTAAAAGTATTACTGTGCGTAAACTTTAACGTGTTTTCTTTGTAAAATTGTTTTACTGTTGATGGTACGATATCATCTTTTAGGAATTCATTTAAATAGCGAAGTCCTATTCCGGCTTTGTATTTATTGACAATTTTTCTATTAAAGTTCGACAGTGAATCGGCTCTCATATTCAACGGTTGATCTACATTTTTGCGTGCTGCAAATTGATAGACTAAAGGATATTTATCATTAAATTTTAGTTGTGTGAAATTAAATTTTCGCAATCCCCAAATCTTAGAAATATTTCCTGTTGCTTTCATTTCAGGATAATTTTCTTCAACATATTCCATCATTAAATAAGATTGTAAACCATCTATAAGCCATGAATCTTGGCGTTTGTTTACAATTATTGCATTGTTGAGGTATTTTTCAGTCAATGCTTTAAACATTTTTATATCCCATTCAAAAACATCTGAAAATGGACGTAAAAAAGAAGGTAGTTGGTTGAGACCGTAAACTGGATTTTTAGAATAGGTTATCTTATTTATCAATAATTTTTCATGAGGATATTTTCCCAAATATTTTTCAATAAAAGCAATTTCTCTATTTAATATATTCGTTTTAACTCCAGTGTTTAATTTGTCAGAATTTAAATTTGTTTTAATGGAAATGTTATCAGTATTAAATACTTCAAAATCATTTTGTTTATTGATGTTCAATTCAATATCAATCCTGTTTTTTCCAATTAGATGATATATTTTGTTGTTTTCATCTTTTGTAATTGTTGTTGATAGACCTGAATTTAAATTGTAGTTGTTTGGAATTTTAAATGTGATGTTGTAATCGCTTAATTCCATTAATAAGTCATCCATATCTAAATTGCTCATCAACTTCCAGTCATTATCTTGAAATGCTGGGACTAAGTACCAATATCTTAAATTGTAAGCATTATTGCTTCTCCCGTATTTGGTAAATCTATCTGATGGAATTTTAACTGTATATGTAGCGCTGATTATAATAGAATCTTTTGGTTTTAAACTATTTTTAAGCGATATTTCTATGATGTCAATAGCTTTTTTTGTTGTCCTCCATGCTACCGAAGAATAATTTATTGATATGTTTTTTATATCAGAAAATCCTCGAAATTTTTCTTTCGAAAAATGTAAATTACGATCGTAATTTTCAATTAATCTTTTTGATAAAGGAGTATTTTTGTTTTTATAACCATCCGCCCAATTGTGCAAATAAATTGTGTCTAAAGTTGTATTTGTGTTGTTGTGAAAAACAATTTCTTGTTGAATTTTCAACTCATGAATTTCAGCATCTAAAATTACATTTATTGTTATCTTATTGTTTTGTGCAGAGGAAACACCAATAGATAGAAGGTAAAAAAGGAAAGAGAAATTTAGAATTTTTTTCAATTGATTTTTACAAATTTAATGGGATTAATAAATTTATTCTTTACAGATGTAATAATGTAAATACTTGTTGGAAAATTACTCACATCTATCGAAATTTGAGTTGTATTTGTGGTTTTAACTGTTTTTATTAATTGACCCAAATGATTGTATATAAGTAAATCAGAATTAAATAAATTAGGGCTTATATATAATGATACATTATTATTAATAAGGTTGCTTCCGAGAATACGTAAATTGTTTTCAGATGAAAACTCATCAATGGTTAAAATGTTTTGTGGAGTCTGTAATTCCATTACTACAGGTAGATGATCACTCATTCTATATAAATCATCTCTTAAAGATTGAGAATAAGTTCCTGTACAACTTGGATTATTGATGTCTAAATTATAACAGTTTTTATTGTTGCCATACGCATCATAAGAATTTGCAACATAAAATAAGTCTGTACTTGTTGTTAAGTTTTCAGAAATAAAAGAAAAATCAAATCGATCATCTAAACCACTAAATGCACCATTGCCATTCTGTTGGAATACTCTTGTAGCCTGCGTATGCATAGCAGTGTAAGTAGGTGTGTCGTTTGACCAACTTTGTAAAGAACTATTATCATTAATTGGATCAATCATTACAATAGCATTTGTTGAATCTAAAATTTCTTGATATGCAGGTTCTGAAGAAGTATATAAGTTAAAATCACCAGAGAAAACTACATAAGCATTTGGGTCTAGATTTTCTAAAACAGCCGTAAAGACATTTGCCATATCCAACCTTATTGCTTTGTTTGCAGTTCCATCACTAGATTTAAAATGAACAACAAAATATTCTATTCTTATAGGATTTGTTGCCTGATCTTCACTTTTTAGCAATAGTGTATATTGCATTATATCTCGAATATATGTAGTATGCGTAATCTGACTTTCTAAAGTAAACATATCAGTATTGTAAAAAACCATCTGATTTAATTGATTGTCAGGATTTGTGTCAGATTGATTGCTTACAAATGTTGCTCTTGCAAAATTAGGGCGAGAAGTTTGTATAGATTGTGTTAGAATTTCATCTGCTCCTTCTACAGTTTCTAATTCGCAAACCGTAAAAATATCAGGTTGATAAATATCTAATATGTCTTTTAAAGTTGCCTCTCTATCTTGTGGATCTCCTGAAGGATAATACAACAAGTTGTAAAACATCGTTTTGATATTTGTCTGTGAATAACCTTCAGAAAAAATTAAAAGCAATAAAATTAAAAGAAAAACAGCCTTTTTCATTATTAGAAATTAGGACTTAATTCATATTTCTTATAGAAATTATTAATCACGTCAATCACTTCATCAGAAGTGTCTACAACAGAGAAAAGATCTAAATCTTTTGCGCTAATATTCCCGAACTTTTCTAAAAGTGTGTCTTTCACCCAATCAATTAAGCCACTCCAAAAATCTGTACCAACTAATATGATAGGAAATGCACCAATTTTTTTTGTTTGAATAAGTGTAATCGCTTCAAACATTTCGTCAAGAGTTCCAAAACCTCCAGGCATTACAACAAACCCTTGAGAATATTTTACAAACATTACTTTACGAACAAAAAAGTAATCGAAATCTAAACTTTTTCCTCTGTCAATAAATGGATTGTCATGTTGCTCAAATGGTAATTCAATATTCAATCCTACTGAAACTCCTTTTCCGCGATGTGCTCCTTTGTTTCCTGCTTCCATAATTCCAGGACCGCCACCAGTTACAACTCCATAACCATGTTGTGTTAAATCAAAAGCAATTTCTTCAGCAAGTTTGTAATATTTATGTTCTGGATTTGTTCTTGCAGAGCCAAAAATACTCACACAAGGTCCAATTTTACTTAACTTTTCATATCCATCAACAAACTCAGCCATAATTTTAAATATAGCCCAAGAATCGTTGGTTTTTATTTCATTCCAAGTTTTTTGCTTTAATTTTTCTTTAATTTTTCTATCTTCGGTCATGATCGTTTCGATTTTAATATATTTTATAATTTTGCCTTAAAAAATAATTAAGACAACGTGCTAAATTAGTTCTTTTTTTAAGAAGTGAGCAGTATAACTTTCTTTGTTGTTCATAATCTTCTCAGGAGTGCCTTCACAAAGAATTGTTCCTCCATTTTTTCCACCTTCTTTTCCGATGTCAATAATGTGATCTGCAAGTTTGATTACATCCATATTATGCTCAATTACTAAGACGGTATTTCCTTTGTCTGTTAGTTTATTGAGTACTTCCATTAAAACTCTAATGTCTTCGAAATGAAGCCCTGTAGTTGGCTCGTCAAGAATATAAAAAGTATTTCCAGTATCTCTTTTTGAGAGTTCAGAAGCTAATTTTATTCTTTGTGCTTCTCCTCCAGAAAGCGTTGTAGATTGCTGACCAAGAGTTATATATCCTAAGCCAACATCTTGAATTGTTTTTACTTTTTTAAATATTTTTGGATAGTATTCAAAAAACAAAACAGCTTCGTTTATCGTCATATTCAAAATATCAGAAATGGATTTTCCTTTATGTCTTATTTCGAGTGTTTCTCGGTTAAAACGTTTACCTTGACAAGTTTCACATTCTACTTCTACATCTGGTAAAAAATTCATTTCGATAACTCGTACTCCACCTCCTTGACAGGTTTCACAACGCCCTCCTTTTACATTAAACGAGAACCTTCCAGGTTTATAACCTCTAATTTGTGCTTCAGGAATTTTAGCAAAGATACTTCGAATATCACCAAAAACACCTGTGTATGTTGCTGGATTTGAACGTGGAGTTCTACCAATAGGAGATTGATCTATAGCGATAATTTTATCGATATGTTCCAATCCTTTTATAGATTCGTATGGCATTGGTTTCTTAACACCTCTATAAATATGCTTGTTTAATATTGGATATAATGTACCGTTTATCAAAGTCGATTTTCCACTTCCAGAAACACCTGTAACGCAAATCATTTTCCCGAGAGGAAATGTTGCAGTAACATTTTTTAAGTTATTTCCAGTCGCTCCTTTTAAAATAATTTTTTTACCGTTTCCTTTTCTTCTTTTCTTCGGAATTGCTATTTTTTTTGTTTCATTAAGGTAATCTGCAGTAAGGGTTTTGTGAGTTTTTAAATCTTCAAAAGTTCCTTCACTCACAATTTCTCCTCCATGTTTTCCTGCTCCTGGACCCATGTCTAACACGAAATCTGCATGTTCTATCATGTCTTTATCATGTTCTACCACAATAACAGAATTTCCGACATCCCTTAATTTTACAAGCGAATCTATTAATTTTTGATTGTCACGTTGATGTAATCCAATACTTGGTTCGTCTAAAATATATAGTACACCAACCAATTGCGAGCCAATTTGAGTCGCCAATCTAATTCGTTGTGCTTCTCCTCCAGAAAGTGATTTTGAGGTTCTATCTATTGTTAAATAATCGAGGCCTACATCAACCAAAAACTGAATTCGAGTTCTGATTTCCTTTATGATTTCACTGCCTATTATTTTTTGCTTTTCCGATAATTTACTTTCGATAGTGCTGAACCATTTTGCCAATTCAGTAATATCCATTTGCGCTAAATCAGTGATGTTCTTATCTAAAAACTTGAAATGTAAAGCTTCTTTTTTTAAACGTTTTCCTTCGCAAGTAGTACAATTTACTTCGTTCATAAAGCCCTTTGCCCATCTTTTGATAGAGGATGATTCTGCATTCTTATACTGACTTTCAATAAAATTATTTATTCCTTCAAAATCAATTTCATAATTACGTGTAATTCCCATCGCTTTTGATGAAACATCAAATTTCTCATTTCCACCATACAAAATAATTTCCATTGCCTCTGTTGGAATTGATTTAATAGGATCATTTAACTTAAAATTAAAACGCTCAGCAATGATTTCTAGTTGTTTGAAAATCCAACTGCTTTTCTGATCTCCAAGAGGTGTAATCCCACCATTTTTAATTGATATCGTATTGTCAGGAATTACCTTTTCAGGATTCACGACATTTACTATTCCTAGACCATTACATGTTTGACAAGCGCCTTTTGGTGAATTGAATGAGAACGTATTTGGTTCAGGATTTGGATATGCAATTCCTGTTGTTGGACACATTAACTCTCTACTAAAAAAGCGTGGCTTATCATTATCAATATCCAAAACCATCAAAATGTTATTTCCTGAATACAAAGCAGTAGTAATACTTTCTTTCAATCTTTTTTCTACGGAAGCATCAATCTTTAATCGATCAATTACAATTTCAATATCATGATTTTTATAGCGATCTAAACGCATTCCTTTTTCAATCTCTACAATTTCTCCATCTACACGTACACGAACAAAACCTTGTTTGGCTATTTGTTCAAAAAGTTCACGATAATGTCCTTTTCTCGACTTTATAACAGGAGCCAAAATGCTCACTTTCTTGCCATCAAAATCTTGTAAAATCAAATTTAAAATTTGCTCATCGCTATAACTCACCATTTTTTCATTGGTGTTGTATGAATAAGCGTCAGATGCGCGAGCATAAAGCAAGCGCATAAAATCATAAATTTCGGTAATAGTTCCAACTGTTGATCTTGGACTTTTATTTGTAGTCTTTTGTTCAATAGCAATAACTGGTGAAAGACCATCAATTTTATCAACATCAGGACGTTCCAAACCTCCTAAAAACTGACGTGCATAGGCAGAAAAAGTTTCTATATAACGTCGTTGACCTTCTGCATAAATTGTGTCAAAAGCCAATGAAGATTTTCCGCTACCACTTAAACCTGTAATAACTACAAGTTTCTCACGAGGAATGCGCACATCAATGTTTTTTAAATTATGAACACGTGCACCTAAAACTTCAATATATTCTTGCTTATTTGACATCTATTTCTTGGAAAAATGCAAAGTTACAGAATAGAATTGAGAATTTAGAGGTTGGTAAGGTTATTTAAGTTTGAGTGAGGTTTTGAGTTTCACTTTTGAGTTTGTATATTGTTTAGCACCTAAAAAAAATCGAATAGGTTAAATTTACTCAATTACATCACTTCACTCACTTGAATGATGGGTTCAATATTCGTAAAATTGGGTAAATCTCCCATTATTTTTTCTGCATTTGGTCCAAAAGCCTTTCCGAAATCTTCTACAGAGTCAAAATACATGTTCCCTATTCCAGCATAAGGTGCAGTTGATCCAGGAATGGCTCCGCCTAATCCTTTTTCAACTGTTGCGCCTTTAAGAGCATCCCCTAATAATCCACTTACCATTGGTAAATGGGTGTTGCAATAATAATCCATATCAAATGTTTTGTTTTCTCCATTTGGATACAATACACTCACTTTGGTCATTCCTTTTTTCATATTTATAGATTTAGTTTTTATACTCATTTGGCTTTTCAATTTCACATCTATTTCCCACTAAATGGTGACCCAAATATTCCTACTGCAAGTTCTGCCCAAATGAGAAGGAGGACTATCAGAAGAAGACCACATAAAGCGATTCTATAGTTGGTTTTTTTTATCTTCCTTAGAATAAATTCGAAAATTATTCCTGTTCCAAAAAGTAGCAACCCTCCAATTACAAAATCGAACAAACTCCAATTTACTTGATCTGTAAACTGCATTGCTACTAATGGTATTAGTAATAAAAATAGTGGTGTTAATAAAATTATGACAAGTCTTTTATTTTTCATAATCATAAATGCTTTTGTCGTTTTGACATTGCTGCCAAAAGTTAATATATACAAAAATAACAATTATTTATTAATTAAATAGACATAAGTATACGCAATAGTTTTGTGTAAGTTTGAGATAACTGATTAATCTGAAGTTATGAGTCAATAAATAATTCATTTCTAGTATATAAAAAATTATCAAGGAGTTTTGATTAACGCGAGTGGCTAAAATATCAGTAGTTAAGATAGACGCCATTTTTAAATTAAAATGTATCTTGCCTAAAATTTTAATAGTTGAAATCAGTACATTCAATCCGTCATTTTTTTGAACGCCATGGCTTTGGTGTTTTTTCGCGTTTAGCAGATAGGTTAGGTATGCGAGCTACAAATGTGCGTTTGTTTTTTATTTATATTTCATTTATTACTGCAGGTTTGTCTTTTGGAATCTATCTGACGTTGGCGTTTCTATTAAGATTAAAAGATATGATTTACACCAAAAGAAGTTCGGTTTTTGATTTATGAGCATTAGAAGAAAATTATATATAGCCGTTTTATTGCTTTTTATTGTTCTTTCAATCGGAGTTGTAGGATATATGTCAATCTCAGGAGATTCATTTGTAGATGCGCTCTATATGACTGTGATTACCATTTCTACAGTCGGTTTTGGATTGTTGCATCCATTATCAGAAGAAGAGAAGGTTTTTACAATTTTTTTAATTTTTTTGAGTGTTACTTTATATGGTTATATCATCAAAGTAATCACAGAAAATATTGCCAACGGAAACTTTTTTGAAGAATTAAAACAAAATAAAATGCAAAAGAAAATTGATTCGCTAAAACAACATACCATTATCTGTGGTTATGGTAGAAATGGACAACAAGCATTGATTAAACTAAAAAAGTATAATCAAGATTGTGTTATTATAGAGCGTGATACTGATAGAGCAAAAACTTTGGAAGACAATGGGAGTTTAATTGTGAATGGAGATGCTACAGACGATGCAATTCTTGAAAAAGCAGCAATAGAAAAAGCGAAAAGCTTAATAGTAGCGTTACCTTCTGATGCTGATAATCTATTTGTTGTTTTGTCGGCAAGACAAATGAATAAAGACTTGCATATAATCAGTCGTGCATCTGAAGAATCATCGTATAAAAAATTAAAAATTGCAGGAGCAGATAATGTGATTATGCCAGATAAATTAGGTGGAGATCACATGGCTTCACTAGTTGTAACTCCTGATGTTATTGAGTTTGTCGATATGCTTTCTGTAGATGGTGAATTTACTGCTAACCTTCAAGAAATTGTGGTTAATGACTTGCCAAATGCTTATATTTCACAATCTATTCTTGATTTAGATTTGCGTAGAAAAACAGGTTGTTCAGTTATAGGCTTTATTTCTGATACTGATGAGTATATTATAAATCCTGAAGCGACTACACAATTAGTTGCAGGTTCTAAATTAATTGTTCTTGGACGCCCAGAACAAATTGAAAAATTACAAACACTTTTTTAAGTATTTTGTTAAAAATTAGAAGTTGCATCATTTTTTTATGATATTGCAGGCTTAATTAACTAAAAACTCACTCAATTTTATTATGAAGAAAAGACTTTTCTCATTACTATTTTTAGTAATACCGTTTATAACATTTGCACAAGAAAAAGGAATAGATCAACAAATTGATGAAGCATTTGGTAATGCCACAGGATGGTTTGTTAAATTTATTTTTTATGAAATAGATTTTGGAGGAGATATAAAAATATATTGGGTTTTGTTCCCATTAATCCTAGGAGCATTATACTTCACCGTTTATTTTAAATTTATAAACTTTAAAGGCTTTTTTACTTCTGTAAATATAGTTAGAGGTAAATATGATGATATTGACCATCATGAATCTATGGTAATGGCAGGAGACTCAACTCCAGGAGGTGACGCGATTGAAACTATAGCTATTGAAGGTCACGAAGGAGAAGTTTCGCACTTTCAAGCATTAACAGCTGCCTTATCAGCAACAGTTGGTTTAGGAAATATTGCAGGAGTTGCTATCGCGGTTTCTATTGGTGGAGCAGGAGCAACTTTTTGGATGATTGTAGCAGGATTATTAGGGATGGCATCTAAATTTGTTGAATGTACACTTGGTGTAAAATATAGAGATATAGATGAAAATGGAACTGTTTATGGAGGTCCAATGTATTACTTAACAAAAGGATTGAAAGAAAGAGGATTTGCTAAATTAGGAAAAGTCTTAGCTGCAGTTTTTGCAGTTTTTGTAATTGGTGGTTCTTTTGGGGGAGGAAATATGTTTCAAGTGAATCAAGCATTTCAATTAGTAGAAAATATTACAGGAGGAGACGCATCATTTTTACATGGTAAAGGTTGGCTGTTTGGTCTTGTAATGGCAATACTTGTTGGTATTGTTATTATTGGAGGAATCAAAAAGATTGCGAAAGTTACTGATAAAATTGTACCTTTTATGGTTGTGATTTATGTTGCAGCATCTTTATTTGTGATTATTGCAAATTATAATATGATTGGCGATGCATTTACACAAATATTTAACGGAGCATTTAGTCCAGAAGGAATTGCAGGAGGATTTGTAGGAGTATTAGTACAAGGTTTTAGAAGAGCAGCATTTTCAAACGAAGCAGGAATTGGATCGGCTTCTATTGCGCATAGTGCTGTAAAAACAAAATATCCAGCATCAGAAGGAATGGTTGCCTTATTAGAGCCATTTATTGATACAGTTGTAGTTTGTACAATGACAGCATTAGTGCTTGTTATTACAGGAAACGTTACGGCAGCAAATGCAGGTTTAGGGCAATCAGAAGCAATTCTATTAACTTCAGGAGCATTTGCCTCAGTTATTTCTTGGTTCCCTTACGTGTTAACAGTAGCAGTAGTATTGTTTGCGTTCTCAACAATGATTTCTTGGTCTTATTACGGGTTCCAAGGTTGGGCATATCTATTTGGAAGAAGTAAAAAAATGGAATATGCTTATAAACTTTTATTCTGTGTATTTGTAATTATTGGTGCAGCAGCAAGTTTAGGCTCAGTAATTGACTTTTCAGATGCAATGATCTTTGCTATGATGGTACCAAATATGATTGGTTTAGTATTACTTGCGCCAAAAGTGAAGGAAGAACTCAACAAGTATATGAAAGCAATAAAAAATAGATAATGAGCTAATTTTTATAAAATGAAAAACTTAAAATCCCATTTCAGGTATAATAAACGCCAGCGAAATGGGGTTTTCTTTTTACTTTTTTTAATTCTTCTTTTTCAAGGAATTTATTTCTTTACTGATTTTTCTTCAGAGAACACAACAGAATTAAATTCAAATGAAATTGCGCTATTTCAAAACCAAATTGATTCACTTAAACTTTTAGAGATTGAAAAGCGTAAGCCTAAAATATACCCTTTTAATCCTAGTTTCATAACAGATTATAAAGGCTATCGTTTAGGAATGACTACACAAGAAATAGATAGAATTCTTACTCATAGAAATAAAGGGCTGTATGTCAATTCAGCAAAACAATTTCAGCAAGTGACAAAAATATCAGACAGTTTGTTGGCTGTGCTGTCACCTAACTTCAAATTTCCAGATTGGATAAACAATAAAAAGAAATTTCCAAAGAAAAAATATACATCTAATGCAACACAAAAACTGTTTACAGGAGAAAAACAAGATTTAAACACAGCAACAGCAATACAGTTACAAGAGGTAAACGGAATAGGAGAGAAGTTGTCAGAACGAATTGTTAAGTTTAGAGGAACGCTCAAAGGTTTCCTTTCAGACAATCAACTTAGTGAAGTATATGGTTTGAAACCAGAAGTTATCAATAAAGTCTTAGAACGATTTACAGTGTTGTCAAAACCTACAATCAAGAAGATAAATGTAAATACAGCGACATTTAAAGAAGTGTTGCACTTACCTTATATTGATTACGAACTTACAAAGAAAATATTTCAGTATCGTGATGAAGTTGCAGAAATTCAAAACTTAGAAGAATTAAAAAATATTGAAGGTTTTCCTTTAGATAAATTTGATAAAATCGCCGTATATTTGCAAGCGAAATAAAAGAACGATATTTTTATATGAATGCAATGTATTTTACAGAAGAGCACCAAAATTTCAGACAAAGTTTTAAAGAATTTTTGCAGAAAGAAGTTGTTCCACATATAGATAAGTGGGAGAAGTCTGGAACGATTGATAGATTTATCTGGAAAAAATTTGGAGAAATGGGTTATTTCGGATTAAATTCTCCAGAAGAGTATGGAGGGTTAGGAGTTGACCTATTTTATACAGTTATCTTTTTAGAAGAATTGCAAAAAATAAATTCTGGAGGTTTTGCAGCCGCAATGTGGGCACATCAATTTTTAGCGATGACACATGTTAATAAAGAAGGTGATGAAAGAATCAAAAATGAATATTTAACACCAAGTATTGATGGTGAAAAAATTGGATGCTTGTGTATTACTGAGCCTTTTGGAGGGTCTGATGTTGCAGGAATGAGAACTACAGCTGTCAAAAAAGGGAATAGTTATATCATTAATGGTTCTAAAACTTTTATTACTAATGGTATTTATTCTGATTATTTAATAGTTGCTGCTAAAACAGATGTAGAACTTGGAGGAAGAGGAATCAGTATTTTTATGGTTGATAGAGATACAAAAGGAATTTCATCAACCAAATTAGATAAATTAGGTTGGCGAGCGTCAGATACTGCAGAAATTGCATTTGACAATGTAGAAATTCCTTCACAAAATTTAATGGGAGAAGAAGGGAAAGGCTTTCCTTATATTATGCAACACTTTGCGTTGGAGCGTTTGGTTATGGCAATTAACGCACATGCAAGAGCAGAATTTGCTGTTGATTACGCAATACAATACATGTCAGAAAGACAAGCCTTTGGTAAAACAATTGATAAGTTTCAAGCCTTAAGACACTCCGTTGCACAAATGGCTGCAGATGTCGAAGTGTGTAAAGAATTTAATTATTCGGTAGCAAAAAGATTAGACGAAGGTCAATATGTAGTTAAAGAGGCAAGTATGGCGAAATTAACTGCAACTAAAATGGCAGATAAAGTTATTTATGAATGTCTGCAATTACTAGGAGGATATGGCTATATGGAAGATTACCCTATGGCAAGATTGCTTAGAGATAGTCGTTTAGGAACAATTGGAGGAGGGACTTCAGAGATTTTAAAAGAAATAATTGCTAAGATCGTAATAGATAAAAAAGATTATAAACCTGCTACATAAATATTTATTACTTTATTATTGTCGATATTAAATTAGTTTGTATCTTTGCGCCACCCTAAAAATAGGAGAACTAAGAAAGGAGGACTAAATTATGTTGATTATACCAATAAAAGAAGGAGAAAACATCGATAGAGCGTTAAAACGTTTTAAGAGAAAATTTGACCGTACTAAGACAATGAAGAACTTACGTTCACGTAAGCAATTTGACAAGCCTTCAGTAGTAAAAAGAGCACAAAATATTAAAGCTGCTTATGTTCAGAAATTAAGAACTCGCGAAGAGCAAGGATAATATCTTTATAAATAAAATTTAAACCGTTAGAATTCGTAACTTTGTATTCTAACGGTTTTTTTTATGCCTATAAAATCATTTATTGACTACCTTTCTTTTGAAAAAAAATACTCAGCACACACAATTACTGCGTATCAAAATGATTTGAAAAGTTTTCAAGAATTTTGTGTTCAAAAATATCAAGATGGTGATTTATTGAGTGTGAATTATTCACAAATTCGCGCTTGGATAGTTAGTTTGGTTGATGCTGACATCTCAAATAGAAGTGTTAATAGAAAGGTGAGTAGTTTAAAGTCTTTTTATAAATTCCAACAAAAAGCAAAGCAGATAAAAGAAAATCCGCTGAAAAAACACCAAGCGTTAAAAGTTTCAAAACGTGTTCAAGTTCCGTTTTCAGAAAAAGAAATTATTAGCGTGCTTAATCAGTTTGTTGTTGATAATGACTTTACTTCATTAAGAAATAAAATGATGGTGGAATTATTATATTCCACAGGTATTAGACGAAACGAATTAATCAATTTAAAAGTTAAAGATGTTGATTTTTCAAACAATACTATTAAAGTGTTAGGGAAAAGGAATAAAGATCGATTTGTTCCGTTATTATTATCAGTTAAAGACTCGATAAAAAAATATTTGTTAGAAAGAGAAAAAGAAAACTTAACTATAGATTTTCTTTTTTTTACGGATAAGCGAAAAAAATTATATCCAACACTTGTGTATCGAGTAATTAATGAGTACTTTAGTACGGTGTCATCGAAGGTTAAAAAGAGTCCACACGTTTTGCGACATTCGTTTGCAACACACTTGTTAAATGAAGGTGCAGATCTTAATTCAGTAAAAGAATTATTAGGACATTCGAGTTTAGCCTCGACACAAGTTTATACTCATAGTAGTATGAGTAAGTTAAAAGAAGTGTATAACAATGCTCATCCAAGGAGCAATAAAAATTAATTTGATATGAAGGTATTTGTTCAATCTGTAAATTTTAATGCAGACAAGGAGTTAGTAGAATTTGTTGAAAATAAGATAATATCTCTAGAAAAATATTACGACAAGATAGTTGATTCTGAGGTGTTTTTAAAAGTCCAACAGACCAGTGATAAAGAAAATAAAATTGCAGAAGTAAAAATTAATGTTTCAGGAGGTGAATTTATGGTGAAAAAATCATGTAAAACTTTTGAACAAGGTGTTACAAAGGCAGTAGATTCGCTGAAAAGACAGCTAAATAAACGTAAAGAAAAACAGCGAGCACATCACGTGTAAAAAAAAGTGTAAAAAATAGCGCAAAAAGTTTTGTATAAAAAATAAAACTTTATACCTTTGCAGTCCGTTAGAAATAGCGGGCTTTTTTTATGAAAGTAAAAGCCGATGTAGCTCAGCTGGCTAGAGCAGCTGATTTGTAATCAGCAGGTCGTGGGTTCGAGTCCCTCCATTGGCTCAGAAAAATAAGTTCAAGCTCTGAATTAGAGCTTGATTTTTTTCGAGAGAAATTGAGAAATCAATTTCGGTTCTTTGAAAATATGGTGAGATACTCAAGTGGCCAACGAGGGCAGACTGTAAATCTGCTGCGCAAGCTTCGAAGGTTCGAATCCTTCTCTCACCACCATTATTTTAGCCAAACTAAAATAAAGGAATTGAATTTAAAAAAAAATGCGAGAGTAGCTCAGTTGGTAGAGCTTCAGCCTTCCAAGCTGACTGTCGCCGGTTCGAGCCCGGTCTCTCGCTCATTAGAGTATAATCACGTCGTAGACGTGATTATTTCTCTGTTTTTTTTAAAAGCCGGTGTGGCTCAGTGGTAGAGCGTTTCCTTGGTAAGGAAGAGGTCACGGGTTCAATTCCCGTCATTGGCTCGGATAATTAAAGTGAACACTAAATTATATATATAAATTAAGAATTAAAAATTAATAATCATGGCAAAAGAACATTTTGATCGCTCTAAACCACACCTTAATATAGGTACTATTGGACACGTAGATCACGGTAAAACAACTTTAACTGCTGCTATTACTACAGTTTTAGCAAAAGCAGGATTTTGTGAAGTAAAAGATTTTGATCAAATCGATAACGCTCCAGAAGAAAAAGAAAGAGGTATTACTATTAATACATCACACGTAGAGTATGCTACAGCAAATCGTCATTACGCTCACGTTGACTGTCCAGGTCACGCCGATTACGTAAAGAATATGGTAACAGGTGCTGCTCAAATGGATGGTGCAATTTTAGTTGTTGCTGCTACAGACGGACCAATGCCACAAACTCGTGAGCATATCTTATTAGGACGCCAAGTAGGTATTCCAAGAATGGTTGTATTCATGAATAAAGTGGATATGGTTGATGATGATGAATTATTAGAATTAGTAGAAATGGAAGTAAGAGAATTACTTGATTTCTATGAGTATGACGGAGATAACACTCCTGTTATTGCTGGTTCTGCTTTAGGTGGATTGAATGATGATCCAAAATGGGTTGATTCTATTATGGAATTGATGGATGCTGTTGATGCGTGGATTGAATTACCAAAAAGAGAAGTTGATAAAGATTTCTTAATGCCAATTGAAGATGTATTTACAATTACAGGTCGTGGTACAGTTGCAACTGGACGTATCGAAACTGGAGTTGCTAATACTGGAGATGCTGTTGATATTATAGGTATGGGTGCTGAAAAATTAGCTTCTACTGTTACTGGAGTTGAGATGTTCCGTAAGATATTAGATAGAGGTGAAGCTGGTGATAATGTTGGTATCTTGTTAAGAGG
>NVWM01000028.1 GCA_002733665.1 Lutibacter sp. | reverse complement strand
AGTGAGTAATCTTTTTGAGTACGCTTAACATACCCTGAATTTTCTGATGTTTTCATTACACTAAAGTTTTAGTGTATCGCTATTTCAGGACGGGACATTGGTTAAAAATAAAAAATACTGCTAGAAATTATCTAACAGTATTTATATTTTATATTAAAACACTAAGATTTTTATCCTAAAATTTCTGCTACTTTTTTTCCTATTTCAGCAGGTGAATCAACTACGTGAATTCCGTTTTCTCTTAAAATTGCCATCTTTGCTTGTGCTGTATCATCTGCTCCACCAACAATTGCTCCTGCATGTCCCATTGTTCTCCCTTTAGGTGCTGTTTGACCTGCAATAAACCCAACAACTGGTTTTTTATTACCTGTTGCTTTAATCCATCGTGCAGCATCAGCCTCAAGATTTCCACCAATTTCACCAATCATTACAATTGCTTCTGTTTCAGGGTCGTTCATCAACAATTCTACTGCTTCTTTGGTTGTCGTTCCAATAATTGGATCTCCTCCAATACCAATTGCAGTTGTTATTCCATAACCTTGTTTTACAACTTGATCAGCAGCCTCGTATGTCAATGTTCCTGACTTTGATACAATACCTACGTTTCCTTTTTTAAAGATAAATCCAGGCATAATACCAACTTTAGCTTCATCTGGAGTAATTACTCCTGGACAATTAGGTCCAACCAAACGACAGTCTTTTGAATCTATATAATTTTTCACTTTTACCATATCAGCAACAGGTATTCCTTCTGTAATACAAATAATTACTTTGATTCCTGCATCTGCAGCTTCCATAATTGCATCTGCAGCGAATGCTGGAGGAACAAAAATAATAGAAACATCTGCTTCTGCTTTCTCAACGGCATCAGCAACTGTATTGAATACTGGACGCTCTAAATGTGTTTGACCACCTTTTCCTGGAGTAACACCTCCAACTACATTTGTACCATATTCTATCATCTGTGAAGCATGAAAAGTTCCTTCACTTCCTGTAAAACCTTGTACTATAATTTTTGAATTTTTATTTACGAGAACGCTCATTTAATATCTTGTTTATTTATTGAATCTTTTATTTACTGATGCAAATTTACACTTTTTGTATCTTGATTGGTTTATTAATTTTATTTTTTTGCTAACCTTTTTAATGTTGCTAAACCTTTTAGTTGTTCACGTGCTTCTTGTATTGGATTTCCTGAATAAATTTTACCTCCTTCAACCGATTTTGTAACACCTGTTTGTCCTAAAATCACTGCTTTTTTACCAATTTTTACATCACTTCGCACACCAACTTGTCCCCAAAGCGTAACTTCATCTTCAATAATTACACAACCAGCAATTCCAACTTGAGAAGCAATCAAACATTTTTTCCCAATGATTGTATCGTGACCTATTTGGACTAAATTATCAATTTTTGTTCCTTTTCCAATAGTTGTTTCTCCTGTTACTCCTCTATCAATCGTACAATTGGAGCCAATATCAACATTGTCTTCAAGCACCACTTTTCCGCCAGAAATAAGTTTATCAAAACCTTCAGTTCGGTTTTTATAATAGAATGCATCAGCACCTAAAACTGTTCCTGAATGAATGGTTACATTATCTCCAATAATTGTATCATCATAAATTGAAACATTTGAGTGAATCAAACAGTTTTTACCTATTTTAACATTATTACCTATAAAAGCATTTGGCTGTATAGTTGTGTTCTCTCCTATTTGAGCAGTGTCGGAAATAGAATCTTTTGCAGCTATAAATGAATTAAAGTACTTTGTGAGTTTATTAAAATCACGAAAAGGATCATCAGAAATTAAAAGGGCTTTTCCTTGAGGACATGCTACTCTTTTATTAATCAATATTACGGTTGCAGCAGATTGTAGTGCTTTATCATAATATTTTGGATGATCAACAAAAACAATATCACCTTTTTCAACAACGTGAATTTCATTCATTCCAAAAACAGGAAAATCATCAACTCCGACATATTCAGAATTGATGATTTGTGCTATTTTTTTTAATCTTTGTTGCTTATTGAACTTCATTACTCTTTCACTCTTTCTTGGTATTGACCTTTTTCAGTAGTGATCTTAATTTTATCTCCTTCATTGATAAACAGAGGTACATTTACTCTTGCACCTGTTTCTACAGTTGCAGGTTTTGTAGCGTTAGTTGCCGTATTTCCTTTAATTCCAGGTTCAGTATGCGTAACTTCAAGAATTACACTTATAGGCATTTCTACAGAAAGAGGCATATTATCTTCTGAATTTATAATAATCGTTACATTTTCTCCTTCTTTTAATAAATCTGGAGCATCTAAAACACTTTTTTCAAGCGTTATTTGATCAAAATCTTGAGTATTCATAAAATGGAATGTTTCTCCGTCTGCATATAAATATTGAAACTTATGAGTTTCTACTCTTACATCTTCTAATTTTCTTCCTGCTGGAAAGGTATTATCAACAACTTTTCCGTTTGTTACACTTTTTAACTTTGTTCTTACAAATGCAGGTCCTTTACCTGGTTTTACATGCAAAAATTCTATTACTTTATATATATCATTGTTGTATTTAATACACAATCCGTTCCTTATATCTGATGTTGTTGCCATTATTAAAGTTTATTTGTTTATGAATTTATGGTTTATTATAATTGAAAAGCTATGTCAATTGGAAATTAAAAAAAATTAGTTTCCTGTATAGCCTTTCATTATACCTCTTTGTGAGTTTTTTATAAATTGAATTATATTATCTCTCTCTGTTGTTGCTTCAAATTCAGCTTCTAAAATTCCAAGTGCTTGAGAAGTGTTATAATTTTTTTGATACAACACTCTAAATACATTCTGAATTTCTCTAATTTTTTCTGTAGAAAAACCGTTTCTTCTCAATCCAATAGAATTAATTCCAACATAAGATAATGGTTCTTTTGCTGCTTTTGTATATGGTGGCACATCTTTTCTTACTAATGAACCTCCTGAAACCATTGCATGATCACCAATATGAATAAATTGATGAATTGCAGATAATCCTCCAATAATTGCATTTTTACCAATTATAACATGACCTCCAAGTGCAACTCCGTTTACAATAATTGAGTTGTCACCAACAACACAATCATGAGCAATATGTGCAGTTGCCATAATTAAGCAATTGTCTCCAATTACTGTTTTTCCAGATGCATTTGTACCTCTATTAATTGTTACACATTCTCTGATTGTAACATCGTTCCCTATAACTGTTAGAGAATCCTCTCCTTCAAACTTTAAATCTTGAGGAATTGCAGAGATTACTGCTCCAGGAAAAATACGACAATTTTTACCAATTCTTGCTCCTTCCATAATAGTAACATTTGATCCAATCCAAGTACCAGATCCAATTTTTACATTATGATGAATGGTCGTAAATGGTTCTACAACAACATTACGAGCAATCTTTGCTTGTGGATGAATATATGCTAATGGTTGGTTCATACTATTATTTTTTTGCTATTTGTGCCATTAATTGTGCTTCTGCTACTAATTTATTATTTGCATATGCATACGCTTGCATATGGCATATTCCACGTCTTATTGGTGTTATCAATTCGCAGCTAAAAATAAGTGTATCTCCTGGCAATACCTTTTGTTTAAATTTAACATTATCCATCTTCATAAAGTATGTTAAATAATTTTCTGGATCAGGAACTGTACTCAATACCAAAACTCCACCACATTGTGCCATTGCTTCAACTTGTAAAACTCCTGGCATAACTGGAGCTTCTGGAAAATGACCAACAAAGAAATTTTCATTCATTGTTACATTTTTCATTCCAACAACGTGTTTATCTGACAACTCTATAATCCTATCTATCAATAAAAATGGAGGTCTGTGTGGTAATACTTCCATAATTTTATGAATATCCATCAATGGTGGCAGGCTTAAATCAAAATATGGGATTTTATTTCGTTTTTCTGTTTTTATAATTTTTGCTAACTTTTTGGCAAATGCGGTGTTTACCATATGTCCTGGTTTATTAGCAATTATTTTTCCTCTTATTCGAGTACCTACCAATGCCAAATCTCCTATTACATCTAATAATTTATGACGTGCTGCTTCATTTGTCCAACGTAGCGTAAGGTTGTCTAAAATTCCATTTGCATTTACATGAATTTCTTTTTTATTAAATGCTCTCTTTAATTTTTCGATTGTTTGAGGTGAAATCTCTTTATCCACATAGACAATTGCATTGTTCAAATCACCTCCTTTTATCAAATCATTATCAAGTAGCATTTCAATTTCATGTAAAAAACTAAATGTTCTTGCGGCGGCTATTTCTTCTTTAAATTCAGTTAAAGAATTTATAGATGCATTTTGTGTTCCTAAGATTTTTGTGCCAAAATCGACTATTGTCGTAACTTGATATTCGTCTGCAGGCATCAAAATTATTTCACTTCCTGTTGTTTCATCTTTATACGAAATAATCTCTTTAACAATATATTCTTCTATTTCAGCATCCTGTTCTTCTATTCCTGCTTCTTCTAACGCTTCTATAAAATATTTAGATGACCCATCCATAATTGGAGGCTCTGGAGCATTAACTTCAATAATTAAATTATCTATTCCTAATGCATAAGCGGCGGATAAAACATGTTCTGAAGTGTTAATTTGAACTCCTTTTTTTTCAAGATTTGTACCTCGTTGTGTGCTTACAACGTAGTTTACGCTTGCTTCTACTACAGGTAAACCTTCTAAATCTACTCGTACAAAAGCATAGCCATGATTTACAGGCGCTGGTTTAAAAGTCATAGTCACTTCATTTCCTGTATGCAATCCTACTCCTGAGAGAGAAACTTCTTTTTGTATGGTCTTCTGATTTTGAATCATTATTTTTCTTTTAACGCTTTTATTTCTTTTTCTAATTTATGTATTGTAGTCGCTAACTTTGGTAAATTCTTAAAGTGAATATGCGATTTATTCCAATCAATGTAATTAAAGGCATATGTTCCTTGTATTACTTCACCATCTTTAAAGTTACTTGTAACTCCAGATTGCCCTTGAATTTTAACATTATTTCCTATAGTTATGTGTCCAGCAAATCCTACTTGACCTCCAATTTGGCAACTCTCTCCAATTTTTGTTGAACCTGCAACTCCTGTTTGAGAGGCAATTACCGTATTCTTACCAATTTCTACATTATGAGCAATTTGAATTTGATTATCTAACTTTACTCCTTTTCTTATAATTGTAGATCCTAAAGTTGCTCTATCAACTGTTGAACAAGCACCTATATTAACATTATCTTCAATAATTACATTTCCTATTTGCGGGATTTTATTATACACTCCTTCTTCATTTGGAACAAATCCAAAACCATCAGCACCAATCACACATCCAGAATTAATCATACAATTTTTTCCAATTTGTGTTTCATGATAAATATTAACTCCTGAAAAAATAACTGTATTATCACCAATCACAACATCATTTCCAATATATGAATTTGGATAAATTTTCACATTATTCCCAATTTTCACATTTTCACCAATATACACAAATGCTCCGACATATGGGTTCTCACCAATTACTGCGCTATCACTAATAAAACTTGGTTTTTCTATTTGCGATTTCACTTGTTTTGATTGGCTATAAAATTCTAATAAGGTTGAAAAAGATTTATATGCATCATCAACTTTTAAAAGTGTTGCGCTTATTTCTTTTTCTGGAACAAATGTTTTGTTTACAACAACTACTGAAGCATTTGTTGAATAAATATAAGGTGTGTATTTTGGATTTGATAAAAAAGTAAGTGAGCCTTTTTGCCCTTCTTCAATTTTAGATAATGTAGAAACTTCTACAAGAGGGTCTCCAATAATTTCTCCTTCTAAAATTTCTGCGATTTGGTTTGCTGTAAATTTCATTATTGCAAAAATAAGAAAAATATTGATGTTACTATAATAGAAGTGAGTAAGTAAAAAGAAAACCCTCAAAAAAATAATTTTTCTGAGGGTTTATTCAAATTAATTCTTAAATAATTACTTATTGAATAATTAGTTTTTTTGTTAAAACTTCTCCTTTTTTAGTTTGATATTTCACTACATAAAATCCTTTTTCGAGTTCATTGATATCAAATTCTTTATCATCTTGCTGTTTTTTATACACTTGATTTCCAAATTCATCAAAAATTCTAACGGTATATTTCTTATTAGCAGTTTTATATTGAGGTGATGGATCATCACAAGGGTCATCAATAATAATAACTTTATTTGTTGAACTTCCTGATTTCATCGGATTTGAACTTAATCTAAATTCATCTCCTGGACAAGGGTCTGTAGTGCTTCTAACATTTACATACATATAATACTCTCGATCGCCACAACTATTAATTGCTTTACAAACAAGGACAATATTAGAACTCCCAATTTTTATATAAGCACTTGTGCCTTGGTCTATGTCAACTTCCCAACCGTTTATAGAAGTATATTGAACACCGCCAACATCAAAATACCATTCATAACTTGTTGCGCCTGTTGCTGCAGAAACTGAATACCATTTATATTCTCCTGTTAGCGGATTGTTATCACCATTAAGACTTCCATTTAATGTTGGTGCTCCAATATTTACACTCTTAGTTAATTGGACTGTTTGGTTACATGCGTTACTTACTAAAGCAGTTAGCACAACGACACCATTTCCGCTTCCTACTGCTGTAACTGTTGCTTGTGTAGCATTTATTGGCGTAACTGTTGCGAGGTTTGTATTTGACACACTCCAAGTTATTGTAGTGTTACTTGGCAAACCGTTAAGGCTATAATTACGTGAAGAGCAAACAGTACTACTACCTGTTATTCTTTGGTTACCCAAACTAAAAGGTGCCAAACTAACCGTAGCTATTAACTGCGGATACGAAACACCATCTAACTTAGGCACAACACTTACATTGCTTGGTGGAAAAGCCGTTGGTACTAAAATAACAGTATTGCTACTTGTAGTAAAATTAGAAACTGCACTACCTTGGTACTCCCAACCACTTCCTACGCTCCAATTATATGACAAACTTCCTGGTGAGTTGTTTTCATTACTTACCGTAAATGTTTCTCCTGTAGAACCACAAGAAACAGTTACATTTGTTGGGTTTAATTTGAATTTTGGCTTTGTAATATCATAATAACATGATCTATATGGTGTGTTATTTGAAGAGTATTCTGCAACTAACCAACCTCCATTCGTTGGAAATTGTGAAGAAAATAATGTAATAGACGGAGAAAAACTTATAAATGATTGATTATTAGATATATCTATAGTCCAACTAGCACCTGAAATTCCAGTGTCTAATTCCGTAAACTCGCCATTATTTCCATTAAGAATGACTTTCAAAGTCCCATTTTCATGTATCTCATTTCCACTTCCTCCAGTAAAATAAGGTCTCGTAACTTTTAAGTTAAAAGATATAGCATGTGAACTTGAAGAATTCAAATCAATGGATCCACAATCAGGAATTGGAATCCCTTGATATTGAAGGTTTGTAATAGTTGTGGTTTGAGAATAAATTGTTATAGACGATATAAATATGAGAATTATAATTATTCTCTTAAATATTATATTATTTTTCATGATTTTGTAATGTTTTAATTAATTATTTTAGACGATAGTTGTTTTAAGACTGGAGAGGCTGCTACATTCGTGTAGTAACTTTCTCTTTTTTTAGTTTTATTTAAATCATATAGGATAGTTTTAAAGTTAAAATAATATTTATTTTTCTAAATGTATTTGAAAACCTATATTCACATTAATATTATTTACAGTATTAAATTCATAAACTTCTTTTTCATAATCGATTGAAAACTCTAATCCAACGCTACTATTAAAAAAGATGACTTG
This sequence comes from Lutibacter sp., assembly GCA_002733665.1. Lineage (GTDB taxonomy): Bacteria > Bacteroidota > Bacteroidia > Flavobacteriales > Flavobacteriaceae > Urechidicola. The sequence goes on along the minus strand of NVWM01000028.1, from coordinate 99,092 downwards.
ACCAACTTTTAGTCCATATCTATTTCCATTCCCTTTTACTAAGTTACTACTCTTTGTTTCAAAAAAAACACGATCATAATGTATTTGGGTAAATAAATTGAATCTCTTATTTGATTTTAAAAAATAATATCTTGAAAATAATCCAATACTATAATTCTTATTATAGGAGTCAAAATCTATTGATTTATAATGATAGTAACCCATTGAACTTCCAACGACTAATTTATCTAGAATGAAATAACCCACATCTGGTTTAATTGTTAGTCGTGAGTTTTTGTTAACTGTACCGTTATCATTATCAACAGTTATATGATTATAACTTCCACTTCCCCCAACCATCCAATTTCCTTCAGTAATTTGGCTTTGTACGGTTAAAGAAATTGCAAATGCGAAAATTGTAGTTAATAGTATTTTTTTCATAAGTTTAAAGGTTTTAGAGTGTTTATTTAGTATTTTTGTACTGTTTTAATTAATTATTTTAGACGATAGTTGTATTAAGACTGGAGAGGTCATTATATTTATATAATGGCTTTCTCTTTTTTTAAGACATAACTATCCTATTAACATTCAATTTAAAGAATGCCTTTTTTATTTTAATAAGTGTGAATTAATACAATTTTTTTTTACTATTTGTGCATATCATGTATTTCATGCTACGTTTCATGTATTTTATACCATATTTTGCACATTGTAAATATATAGAAAAGTTTTTATATAAATTGACGGTAAATCACTTTTTTTATAAAAAAAAAAAAAAAAAACATTATCTAATTTATTGATTTAAAGCGACTTGTAAATTATTATTGTGATTAAGTTCGTAAAGTTTAAAATGAACTCTTAGGATAACACATAAAATATTTTATTACAGGCGTAGAAAGTGCTTGTAAATTCAAATGATCAGAGGCCTCCGCAATATCTTTTACAGTTTCATTTTTATATAAAATTTGAATTTGATTTTTAACAGAATTATATGCTTGATTTGATATAGAATCTGCTATAAAAAAGTATTCTATTTCATTGTCTGATAATTTATAATCATCCTGAATCTTTTTCTTTAAATCAATAACTGTTTGATTATCAAACTTCTCATTACTTATTGTAATTTTAAATAGTTTTCTATCTATTAATGCTTTTGATAATAATGATAGCACTTTGTCTTCGTTATTTGTCCATTCTTTGATTGCAGACAACACATCATAATCATCTAATTTAGAAAATGTATTTAATACTTTTGAAGTGAAATTTTGATTGGTCACAGGAGTTTCTAAAAAATACTTTAAAGCAGAACTCGCAGGAACCCGTTTTCCACTTGCTACCAACTCTTTGGCTCTTTTCAATACTTTTACAAGTATATTTTCGGCAACTAAACCAGTTTTATGTAGATATACTTGCCAATACATCAATCTACGAGCAACAATAAATTTTTCTACAGAATAAATTCCTTTTTCTTCAACTACCAAACAATCCCCTTTTACATTGAGCATCGTTATTAAGCGTTCAGAATTTATGTTTCCTTCAGAAACTCCTGTATAGAAACTATCTCTTTTTAAGTAATCCAAACGATCCATATCTAATTGACTACTAATTAATTGGTTCAAGAATTTACGCTTATATTCATTCTTAAATATTTGAATGGCTAGTGATAATTTACCTTCAAATTCTTTATTCAAGGCTTCCATAAATTTCAACGAAATCTCTTCATGACTTATTCCTGTAACGATACTATGTTCCAAAGCATGAGAAAACGCTCCGTGACCAATATCGTGTAATAAAATGGCGATATAAACAGCATTTTCCTCATCATCAGAAATAGAAATACCTTTAAAACGTAAAACTCTAACTGCTTTCTGCATCAAATGTACGCAACCAATTGCGTGTTGAAAACGTGTGTGCTGCGCTCCTGGATACACCAAATATGACAATCCCATTTGTGAAACACGCCTTAATCGCTGAAAATAAGGGTGTTCAATCAAATCAAAAATTAATGAGTTGGGAATAGTAATAAAACCGTAAATTGGGTCGTTTAATATCTTAAGTTTGTTCGTTTTTTTTGCGGTCAAAATAAATCAGGAATTAAATAATAACACAAATATAAGGTAAGTATGAGTAATATAAACATTTTATGGGTTGATGACGAGATAGATTTGTTAAAACCACACATTATTTTCTTAGAAAAGAAAAATTACACTGTAACAACGTGTACAAATGGCGCTGATGCAATTGATATGATAGGAGAAGATAGTTTTGATATTGTTTTATTAGATGAAAACATGCCTGGAATTTCTGGTTTAGAAACACTTACCGAAATCAAATCTAAAAATGCTACGCTTCCTGTAATTATGATTACCAAAAGTGAAGAAGAGTATATTATGGAAGATGCTATTGGTAATAAAATTGCCGATTATCTTATAAAGCCTGTAAATCCTAATCAAATATTACTGAGTTTAAAGAAAAATTTAGACCATTCTCGATTGATTTCAGAAAAAACAACTTCAAATTATCAACAAGAATTCCGTAAAATAGCGATGGATTTATCGATGGTAAATACTCATGAAGAATGGGCAGAACTCTACCAAAAATTAGTGTATTGGGAAATAGAATTGGAGAATATTAATGATCAAGGGATGATTGAAATCCTTGAGAGTCAAAAGCAAGAAGCAAATGCACAATTCTTTAAATTTATCAAAAAAAATTACGGAGATTGGTTTCATGGCTATGACAAACCTGTGTTATCACACACATTATTTAAAGATGTTATTGTTCCGAATTTAGATACCAAAAACGGAACATTATTAGTTGTAATTGACAATTTGCGTTTTGATCAATGGAGAGTTATTGAGCCTTTAATTTCTGATTATTATAAGAAGACCGATGAAACAGCATTTTATAGTATTTTGCCTACAGCAACTCAATATGCAAGAAATGCTATTTTTTCAGGATTGATGCCTTCGGAAATGGAAAAAATGTATCCAAATTATTGGAAAAATGATACAGAAGAAGGTGGAAAAAATTTGCATGAAAATGATTTTTTGTCTGAACAACTCAAGAGATTAAACTTGAATATAAAACACGAATATTATAAGATTACTAATCTAAGATCAGGAAAGCAATTGGCAGATTCATATAAATCTACTAAAGAAAACGATTTGACAGTGATTGTATATAATTTTGTAGACATGTTATCTCACGCTAAAACGGAAATGGCGGTTATCAAAGAATTAGCAGATGATGATAAAGCATATCGATCATTAACTCTAAGTTGGTTCAAAAATTCGCCATTGATGGATATTATTCAAAAGGCGCAAGAAATGGGACAAAAATTAATTATCACTACTGATCATGGAACCATAAATGCTACTACTCCGACCAAAGTTATTGGAGATAAAAACATCAGTTCTAACCTAAGATATAAAACTGGTAGAAGTTTGTCTTTCAATGAAAAAGATGTGTATGCGGTAAGTAACCCTAAAGATATTTTCTTACCAACAATCAACATGAATAGTTCGTTTATATTTGCAAAAGAAGACTTGTTTTTTGCGTATCCAAATAACTATAACCATTTTGTAAAATATTATAAAAACACATATCAACATGGAGGAATATCGTTAGAAGAAATGATTATTCCTTGTGCTATATTGGAACCGAAGTAAAATTTAATCCGTCATTCTGAACTTGTTTCAGAATCTCATAATAATGAAATGTGACCCTGAAACAAGTTCAGGGTGACGTTATGAAAATAATTTAAGTTAATGCAACAAAACTACACACTCAACCAACTTCCGGAAATAGCAAAAAAAATCATTGAAACTGTCAATGGTAAAATTTTGTTGTTCAATGGAGAAATGGGTGCTGGAAAGACAACACTCATCAAAGAGATTGTAAAGCAACTTGGAGTTGAAGAAATTGCAAGTTCTCCAACTTTTTCATTAGTCAATGAATATCAGACTGATAACAAAGAAACAATTTATCATTTTGACTTTTATCGTATCAATTCTGAAGAAGAGGCTTTTGACATCGGAATTGAAGATTATTTATATAGCGACGCTTGGTGTTTCATAGAATGGGGAAATAAAGTAGAAAATTTACTACCTTTAGACATTATTAATATCAACATTAGTGTTAATAATGACAATCAACGAACTATACAAATTGATCAATGAGTACTTCACCATTTAGCAAAGAACAATTAATGCCTCAAGCAGAAATGCTTGAAATAAAAAAACAAAAAGGAGAATTATTAATAGGAATCCCAAAAGAATCTTATACACAAGAGAAACGTGTGTGCCTCACTCCTGATGCTGTTTCGGCTCTAACTGCACATGGACATAGATTTGTCCTGGAAACTGGCGCTGGATTGGGAGCAAACTATTCTGACAAAGATTATTCTGAGGCTGGAGCAAAAATATCATATGATATTAAAGAAGCATTTGAATGCAACATTGTATTAAAAGTTGAACCTCCAACTTATGCTGAAATCGATATGATGCACCCTCAAAGTGTCTTATTTTCGGCATTACAACTTAAAACACAGACAAAAAAATATTTTGAATCACTTGCCAAAAAACGAATTACTGCTGTTGCATTTGATTTTATTAGAGATGAACAAGGTGCATTTCCTATCGTAAAATCATTGAGCGAAATTGCTGGAACTGCTTCTATTTTGATTGCAGGAGAAATTATGAGTTCAGATAAAAATGGCAATGGTTTATTACTAGGAAATATTAGTGGCGTCCCTCCTACTGATGTTGTAATTCTTGGTGCAGGAACTGTTGGTGAGTTTGCAGCAAGATCAGCTCTTGGAATGGGTGCAACTGTAAAAGTGTTTGACAATTCGTTATCAAAATTACGTCATTTGCAACACAGTTTAGGTACTCCTATTTACACATCAACCATACAACCGAAAAATCTACGAAAAGCATTAATGCGCTGTGATGTTGCTATTGGAGCAATACGAGGAAAAACACGTTCGCCAGTTATAGTTACAGAACCTATGATTGAAAAAATGAAAGATGGCGCTGTAATTGTTGATGTTAGTATAGATCGTGGAGGCTGTTTTGAAACTTCAGAAGTTACTACACATAAAAAACCAACGTTTACAAAACATGGTGTAATACATTATTGTGTTCCAAATATCCCTTCAAAATATGCGCGAACTTCTTCAGTATCAATCAGTAATATCTTTACACCATACTTATTGAACATCGGTGAAGAAGGAGGTTTTGAAAATGCTGTAAGATTTGATAAAAGTCTGCAAAAAGGTATGTATTTTTACCACGGAATTCTAACAAACAAATCTGTTGCAGATTGGTTTGGACTTCCGTTTAGAGATATTAACTTGTTAATTTTATAACCGAGTTAATTAAAAAAAACCTCTCGACTCCGCTCGAGGAGACATCTGTAAATTAATTATTAAAAAATGAAATTCATACAACGATTTGCTTATTATGGAGTTGGACTATTAGTTGGTTCAATTTTTGTCTATTTTGTTTGGGGAAAGAAAGGAGCATCTTTCGATTATATGCCAAATGCACGTGTATTAAAAGACATCAGAACTGATACACGCCTTTTTTCTGACAATGCTACTGAATCTATGCAAAATATTGGTATTGACACTGCAGATATTAGTGCCATTTTAAAATATGGTAATGTAGATTTTAAGAAAAGTGACCAAAGAGGTAAACCTTGTAAAACTTTTGTTATAGACGGATTACCTAAAGAAAAAGATATTACAATCGTAGTTAAAAAATGTGATGAGACTTCTACAATTGATAAAGTTACTTTAAACTAATGAAAACTAGATTAAAACTTTTAGATCGCTATTTAACGTTATGGATTTTTTTAGCAATGATACTTGGTGTAGGTCTTGGATTTATCTTTCCAAATATTGCTGAAGTTAACGAGAAATTATCAGTAGGAACAACAAACATTCCGTTAGCAATTGGTTTAATTTTGATGATGTATCCTCCTCTTGCCAAAGTAAATTACTCGCTAATTCCAACCGTTTTTAAGGACGTTAAACTTATGAGTTTGTCGTTATTTTTAAATTGGATAGTTGGTCCAATCTTAATGTTTGCGTTAGCAATACTCTTTTTGAGGGATTATCCAGGTTATATGACAGGATTAATCTTAATAGGAATTGCTCGCTGTATTGCTATGGTCATCGTTTGGAATGATTTGGCTGGAGGAAGTAGAGAATATGGAGCAACTCTAATTGCATTGAATAGTATATTTCAAATATTTACCTATAGTTTTTTCGCTTGGTTATTTATAACCGTTTTACCTCCGTATTTTGGCGTTGAAGGATATGCTATTAATATTTCTATTTGGGAAGTCTCTAAAAGCGTGTTAATATATTTAGGTATTCCATTTTTAGCAGGATATTTAGGTCGCGTTTATTTAGTAAAAGCAAAAGGATTAGATTGGTATAATCGTAAATTTATACCGAAAATCTCACCAATTACACTCATTGCATTATTAGCAACTATTGTATTAATGTTTAGTTTAAAGGGAGAAATGATTCTAGAATTACCTATGGATGTTGTTCGAATTGCAATTCCCTTGACTATTTATTTTGTGTTGATGTTTTTTACCAGTTTCTTAATTGCAAAAAAAATGGGAATAGATTACAAACGAAACGCATCTGTAGCATTTACTGCAACTGGAAACAACTTTGAATTGGCTATTGCTGTATCTATTGCTATTTTCGGAATAAATTCACCACAAGCATTTGCTGGTGTTATTGGACCGTTAATCGAAGTACCTGTATTAATTCTTTTGGTGAATGTTGCTTTGAAAATGAAGAAGAAATTTTATTGAGAATATAAATTACATTTAAGACAAACTTATTTAAATTAGATATTTTAATGAAACAAATAATAATTTTATCATTTATCATTTTATGCTTTTGGTCAATAATAACATCTTTTAAAGCAATATTTCTTATAACTACAAAAGAATTTAATGGCTCAAAATTAACTTGGATTCTTATATCTGCAATTGCGTTTATTGGACCAATTTTATGGATAACAAAAGGAAAGAAACATCTAAAACATTACAAAAATTAATGTTTTTTCACTTGTAAACTAATTTAGTGAAGATTATTCTACTCACAAATAACGCCATTAACAGCATCTAATACAGGTGCAGGAGAAATATAAGGGATTCCAAGACCTAATCCTCGAAGGATAAACAAAATACCAATTAGCACCACAAATACAGGTATTGCCTTTTGTATTCGTTGTCTAATAGTTGTATTGAGGAATTTCCCTAAATAAATCGCAGTTGTCATTAGTGGTATTGTTCCCAATCCGAAAACAAACATATATAAACTTCCTTGCAGTGTACTTCCTGAAGCAATCGAGCCGAAAACAGCCATATACACCAAACCACAAGGTAGAAATCCGTTTAAAAAACCTATCGTAAAGAAGGTATCTAATGATTTCTTTTTTAATGCTTTTCCTAATGAAGATTTCACTTTAGAAATAACTCCAAAAAGTGGTTTTGAAAAGTTGTATTTGCTGATGGTTTTATAAGGAAGTAAAATAGTTACAATCATTATGATTCCAATAAATATCGATAATTGCTGTTGGAATCCGAAGATTGATAAGCTTTTACCAATCAATCCGAAGAAAAAACCAATGATACTATAGGTTAATAGTCTTCCAAAATGATAAATTGAAATTTGGCTTACTTTTTTAACAGAATTTGTTCTGTCAACAGGAAGCATAAAAGCAATAGGACCACACATACCAACACAATGGAAACTTCCTAAAAGACCGAGTATGAGCGCAGATAATAGCATGGCTAATAAAGAATCTCTTGTTTGTATAGATACTTCTCTTTCTTGTATTGCCAATCAACTTTAATGTTCCAACGACCATCTAATAAACTTTTTTCAGGTATGAGTAAAGTATGGTTTGACAAAGAAATGGGTATTTCAAAGTCAAATTTTTCATTAGATGGTCTGTAAAGGAACACTTTTCCTGTGATATTTTTGATATCCAAATCTGTTGGAAATTCAATCACCAAACCTTCGTCTGTTTTTTTCCAATTCAGGTTTTGCTTTAGTGTTTTTGCGTTGTCTTCTTTATTGATTTCTCCTTGATATTCCAATTCTTGTTTGTAATAATCATCTGTAACTAAATCGTGTTCATACTTTTTGTTAGTACTCATAGTAATAACCATATATAATATAAAACTTATAAAGCCTATAAACGCAAGTATGATTCCTGTTCCCCAATTAAATTTCATGTTCTTAATTAATTATAAATATACGACAATAAATATCAGATATATTTTATTGTCTGGTCGAGCGCAGTCGAGACCTTATTTTGTTAATGTTTTCGTAAAGAACAACCTCTCGACTGCGCTCGAGGAGACATTAGTTTATTAATTATAACTTCGTGGCCCTAAAAAATTGACCGTTGTTGTTTCAATGAGTTTACCATTACTATAAACATCGATTGTTAACTTATTCTTATCGCCTTTTAAATCACTTTTATTTATTTCAATAAATAGTGTTCCTTCTGCAAGACCTTGTTGTTGAACTATAAAATCATCAGAAGTAGAAACTAATTTAATTTCTCCTTTTTGATTTCTTAATTTAAAACTTACGTGATTTATATCTTCTGATGTTTTATTGACCAATTTATATGTAAACACATTACTTATAACATTGTTGTCTTTATGCTCATACAATTGTCCTGGAAGTCTTAAAACTCTTGCTTCAACATCATTTCTTAAAAACAACATTCCTATCAGCAGTCCAATTAAGATAACCAATACAGCCGTATATCCTTTTAATCTTGGTGTAAATGAAAATTTCTCATTTTTCTCTATTTCATTTTCACTTGCATAGCGTATCAATCCTTTTGGATAACCAACTTTATCCATAATATCATCACACTCATCAATACAGGCAGTACAATTTACACATTCTAATTGAGTTCCATTTCTTATGTCAATTCCTGTAGGACAAACATGAACACATTGCAAACAATCAATACAGTCTCCATGACCTAATTCTTGACGGGCTTCTTTTTTTTTGAATTTTTTACGTCCATTATCTCCTTCTCCTCTTACATGATCATAAGCAACGATAATTGACTTATTATCGAGTAGAACTCCTTGTAAACGTCCGTACGGACAAGCAATAATACACACTTGTTCTCTAAACCAAGCGAATATAAAATAGAAAACGGCTGTAAAAATTAATAATGGAAATAGTGTGTCTAAATGGTCTAAAGGTCCATCTTTTATATGCTGTATTAGTTTATCACTTCCTATCAAAAACGCTAAAAAAGTATTGGCAATCATAAAAGAAATGATTAAATAGACAAACCACTTTAACAATCTTTTTCTAATTTTTTCAGCATTCCATTCTTGCTTTGCTAATTTTTTTTGTTTATTTCTATCACCATCAATCCAATATTCTATTCTACGGAATACCATTTCAAGAAAAATCGTTTGAGGACAAATCCATCCACAAAAAATCCGTCCAAAACCTACAGTAAAAAATGTGATAAAAATCACACCAATAATCATAGCGATAACTAATAAATGGAAATCTTGTGGCCAAAAAGGGAATCCGAAGATATTAAAACGCCTTTCAAGAACGTTCATCATCATAAACTGATTTCCGTTTACCTTCAAGAACGGAGAAACAAACATAAACGCTAATAAAAAATAACTAACTATTTTTCGCTTATCATAATATCTTCCTTTAGGTTTTTTAGGAAAAACCCATGCTCTATTTCCTTCTTCATCTATTGTACCAATAGAGTCTCTAAATACTTCTTTATCTGGCGTTTCCAATTAGTGCTTATTCGTTATTATCTACTTCCCAAATATCTCCTTCTGGTGCTTTCGGCTCTGCAGATGTAGTTCCTTGAAATTGCAACAAATAACTTGAAACTTGTGCTATTTCTACAGGTTTTAAACTGCTTTTCCAAGCAATCATACCTTTTCCATCACGTCCTCCTTCTGAAACTGTCTTAAATACGTTTTTAATTCCACCTCCCAAAATCCAATTTTCGTCTGTTAAGTTTGGCCCAATTCCTCCTCCTCCATCTGCTTTATGACAAGCAACACAGTTCGTTTCATATAGCAACTTTCCTTTCTCTAAATCAGATGCCTCTGTCAATAACTCTACAGTATTAAAATCAACTAAATTCTTTGCTGTTTTTTTATACTCTGCTATTGAGATTTTTGCATCTGCGTATTCTGTTGCTAATTCATCGTATTGATTATCTCCATCAAAAACCTCATATTTAAACATATAAAAAACGGCAAATATTATAGATGCATAAAAACTATAAACCCACCAAGGCGGAAGATTATTATCTAATTCTTTAATACCATCATAATTATGGTCAAGAATTATCTCATGCTCTTCTTCAATTGGCTTAGTTCCAAGCGATTTTTTATACATTTTTTCTAGCCAATTATTTTGAACGTTTTGCTTCTCTTTTTCTTCTTCTGATAATTTCTCATATTGAATATCGTTTAGATTCTTGACAACTTTTCCATTAAACAAAATTGCAATTAGTAAAACGGCTAGTCCAAATACAATTTCTGGTTTTTTAACAAAATCTAATGCACTAATTGTACCTGATAAATACCATAAAATGGCAAAAACTACAATGGCAAACAAAAATGTTCTTATATATGATTTCATCTATTTAAATTTTAGTAGTGGTTGATTCAAAAGGGATATTGCTAACTTTCTCTATATATTCTTTTTTGGAAGTAAAAACCCACCAAAATAAGACAATAAAAAAGGAGAAAAAGATAACTAATGATATTAAAGGATATATTTCAATTCCAGTAATACTTTCCATATGATTTTTTACAAATTTCAACATAATTTCTAATTTTTAGAGGTTTGTTCGTTTGTGTTTTTTACTTTTATATCTGTTCCCAATCGTTGTAAATATGCAATCATTGCTACTATTTCACGATTACGCATTTCTACAAAATCTTCTCCTCCAGATTTCTTATCTTCTTCATAAATCTTTGCGAAATCAGGATCTGCATAAAGGTTTTCTTCTATTTGAGTTCCTTGTGCTAACATATTTTCTTGAGCATTGTCAATTTCTTCATCAGAATATGGAACACCAAGTTTTACCATCACTCTCATTTTCTTTTCTGTATCAGACTTATCTAATTCATCATTAATCAACCATTGATAACGAGGCATAATAGAACCTGACGAAGTGCTTTGAGGATCATACATGTGGTTTAAATGCCAACTATCAGAGTATTTTCCACCAATACGGTGTAAATCTGGTCCTGTACGCTTGCTTCCCCAAAGGAAAGGATGATCGTATACAAATTCTCCCGCTTTAGAGTATTCTCCATATCGCTCGACTTCACTTCTAAATGGTCGTATCATTTGCGAGTGACAACCAACACATCCTTCACGAATGTATAAATCTCTACCTTCTAGTTCTAATGGAGTATATGGTTTTACACTACTTATAGTTGGTATATTTGATTTTACCATAATAGTTGGTACTATCTGCACAACACCTCCTATTAAAATTACAATTGCAGCGTAGATTGTTAATTTAATTGGTTTACGCTCTAACCAAGTATGCCAAGTTTCGCCTTTTGTTCTGTGCTTAGAAACTTTTTTAAGAGCAGGTGCTTCTGCCAATTCATCTTCTACACTACTTCCTTGCCTTATTGTTAAAATAACGTTATAAACTAAAATTAACATACCGATAATAAAGAGCGTTCCTCCAATCGCACGCATCCAATACATTGGTATAATCTCTGAAACTGTTTCTAAGAAATTTCCATAGGTCAATGTTCCATCAGGATTAAATTGTTTCCACATACTCGCTTGTACAAAACCTGCAATGTACATTGGCAAAGCATATAATATAATACCTAAGGTACCAATCCAAAAGTGCATGTTGGCAAGTGCAACAGAATATAATTTTGTTTTAAATAATCGTGGAACCATCCAATAAATCATTCCAAAAGTTAGGAAACCATTCCATGCTAATGCACCAACATGTACGTGCGCTATAATCCAATCTGTATAATGTGCAATTGCATTTACTCCTTTTAGTGATAATAATGGCCCTTCAAAAGTTGCCATACCATAACCTGTAATTGCAACTACCATAAACTTTAATACAGGATCTGTACGTACTTTATCCCAAGCACCTCTAAGTGTTAATAACCCATTTATCATTCCTCCCCAAGAAGGCATTAATAACATTATTGAAAATGCAACACCTAAGTTTTGTGCCCATTCTGGAAGTGCTGTGTATAAAAGATGGTGAGGTCCTGCCCAAATATAAATAAATATTAACGACCAAAAGTGAACGATTGATAATCTATAAGAATATACTGGTCTATTAGCTGCTTTTGGAACAAAGTAATACATCAATCCTAAAAATGGTGTGGTTAAGAAAAATGCCACAGCATTATGTCCATACCACCATTGTACTAATGCATCTTGAACTCCTGCATATACAGAATAACTTTTTAATGCTGTTACAGGAAGTGCTAAACTATTAAAAATATGAAGTACAGCAACCGTTATAAAAGTGGCTAAATAAAACCAAATAGCAACGTATAAATGACGCTGTCTTCTTTTTATCATTGTACCAATTAAGTTTACTCCAAATGCAACCCAAATCAATGCAATAGCAATATCAAAAGGCCATTCTAATTCTGCATATTCTTTTGAAGTTGTATAACCTAAAGGCAATGTAATGGCGGCACCAACAATTAAAAGTTGCCAAGCCCAAAAATTAAAATTACTTAAAAAATCACTATACATTCTTGCTTTTAACAATCTTTGTGTAGAGTAGTAAACTCCTGCAAAAATGGCATTTCCAACAAATGCGAAAATTACTGCATTGGTATGCAAAGGTCTTAATCTACCAAAACTTAGCCATGAAATACCATCAGTAAGATTAGGAAAAACAAAAAGAAAGGCTAACAATAAGCCGACTGTCATCCCTACAACTCCCCAAAGGATTGTTGCATAAATGAATTTTTTAACGACCTTATTATCGTAATAAAATTGTTGTACTTCCATAATTTATTTATTGTTTTTTGTGATTAGTTTTGTTTTTTTTGGTTTCTCTTTTACAAGTTCGTCTTCAAAGAGCATACGTACAGATGGCGTATAACTATCATCGTACTGTCCATTTCTTACTGCAATTATAAAGACAATAAAAAAGACAATAGCAATGATAATACTGATTATCAACATCATATATATAACACTCATACCTATTGAAGTTATGGTTCAAATTTAAGTTTCCAATTTATAAAAAAACATGATATTTATCATGTTTTGCTATTTTTAATCATTCTAATTTTCTCCCTAAAAAATTAGTAGCAAGTGTTGTAAAAACAACAATACTTATAGAGCTCAAAGGCATTAGAATTGCAGCGACTATAGGAGATAATTGCCCTGTTACAGCGAAATATAGTCCTATAATATTATATGCAAAAGACAATACAAAACTCCAATTAATAATTTTAACTGCAGATTTTGATGTATTTATATAATTCCCTAATTGATTAAACTTTGTGGCATCTAAAATAGCATCACATGCAGGAGAAAATACATTTACGTTTTCTGAAATTGCAACACCTACATCACTTTGCGCCAAGGCTCCAGCATCATTTAATCCGTCGCCAATCATTAGCACCTTTGCTCCTTCAGTTTGATGGTACTTAATATAATCTAACTTATCATCTGGTTTTTGATTAAAAATAAGCTTCGTTTTACTAGGCAATAATTTCTTTAAATTTTCCTTTTCTCCTTCATTATCTCCAGAGAGTATAACTATATCGTAATTATTTTTTAGAGTATTAAATAGCTTTGAAACTCCTTTTCTATAACTATTATAAAAAGTATATTTACCTTTATAATTATTGTTTGTACTGATATGAACAGTTGTATTTAATACAGAAGTATCTTGTAGTTGACCAACAAAACTTGCTGAACCAATTTTAATACTTTCTTCATTATGAGACGCTTCAATTCCTTGTCCTAAATGTTCTTCAAAATTATCAAGTGTAATAATATTGTTATCATCCAAAACATCATATAATGTTCTACTCAACGGGTGATTTGAACCTCTTAGCGTATTTTTAAGCAACATTTCTTCTATAGTTGAAAGTGATTCTCCTTCATAAGTTGCTGTGCTTTCTTCGTTTGAAGTTATTGTACCTGTTTTGTCAAAAATGACTGTATTTATAGATGCTAATTGTTCGATTGCATTTGCATTTTTCACATAGAATTTTAACTTTCCAAAGATACGTAACAAGTTTCCAAAAGTAAAAGGTGCTGCTAAAGCAATAGCACAAGGACACGCAATAATTAGTACTGCTGTAAACACATTCATCGCTTTTGAAATATCATAGAATAACCAAAAGACTGTTGCAATTATAGCAATACTCAATACATAAATCGTAAAATGCTTACTTATTTTATTGGTAAGTGTTGTAAATGCCTCTTCTTTATTTTTATTAAAAATATCGTTACTCCAAAGTTGTGTCAAATAACTTTGCTCAACCGATTTTAACACTTCCATTTCAATTACTCCTGAAGTCTGTTTTCCTCCAGCAAAAAGTTTGTCTCCAGAATTTTTACTCACTTTTTCAGATTCTCCCGTAACAAAACTATAATCTATTGATGCGTTGCCGTTTATCAGAATTCCATCAACGGGAATAAGTTCTTCATTTTTGATAAGCAACCTATCTCCTTTCACAATATCATATACTTGTATTGGTGTTTCTTTTCCATCAGAAAAAATCTTAGTTACTGCAATTGGAAAGTATGATTTATAATCTCTTTCAAATGACAAGAAGGAATATGTTTTTTGCTGAAAAAACTTCCCAATCAATAAAAAGAAAACCAATCCTGAAAGACTATCGAAAAATCCTGAACCTAAATCAAACATGATTTCGATAGTGCTTCGTAAGAAAAGCACTGCAATTCCGAGTGCTATTGGCACATCAATATTTAATATTTTTGAACGTAAGCCTTTATATGCAGTAATAAAATAGTCGTTAGCTGCATAAAAAACTACAGGAAGTGAGAAGAAAAACATCAACCAACGAAAGAATGGCTTGTATTTTTCTATCCAAAAACCATCAACCTGAAAATATTCTGGAAACGATAAAAACATAATGTTTCCAAATGCAAAACCTGCAATACCAAGTTTGTATATCAACGATCTATTAACATGTTGTTTTCCTGTTTTGAAATCATCTAAACTAATATATGGTTCGTATCCAATTGAACTTATTAATAGCACTACTTCTTTCAATGAATATTCCTTTGCATTGTATGTTATTCTGACTGTCTTCTTTCCAAAATTAACTTGTGATGATGAAATATTTACGTTGAGTTTATTTAGGTTTTCAAGAACCCAAATACAAGAGCTACAGTGAATATGAGGTACATATAGCGTAACGATTTGAATAGTACCATCATCAAATTCAACTAGTTTATCAATAATTTTTTGTTTTTGAAGATAATCGAACTTCCCTTCAATCTCCTTTGGAATTGCTCCTGGAGAATTCTCAAAATCATAATAACACGTTAAATCATTTTCAGAAAAAATCTCAAAAACAGTCTTGCAACCATTACAACAAAAAGATTTTTCTTGAAATGTTAATGTATTCTTACCGTTTTCGTCTCCGCAATGGAAACATAAATTATGCTTTCTGTTTTTTTTCATATAAACTGGTACAAAAATAAAATATTAATTAAATAAAATAGGTGATATTTATCACACTTTTATTAGTTTTACAAAACATTATATAATTTAATATATGAAGAATTGTCAGCAATGTATTATTAAAGAGTTAAATTCATTAAAGACTTTAAATAATGAGGAACTCTTAAGTATAACAGATTGTAAAACTACCCTAAGCTTTAAAAGAGGTGATGTTATTTTTGGCGAAAGTGAAAATATCAATGGTGTTTTTTGTATTCGCCAAGGGGTTTGTAAGATTTCTAAAATGGGAATCAATGGCAAGGATCAAATCATCAATTTTATAGGAAAAGGTAATTTATTAGGACAGCGTAGTGTTATTGCTGATGAAGCAACTAATCTTAAGGCGACATCAATGACAGATATGGATGTTTGCTTTATCCCAAAAAAAGAAATTATAAATAACCTTACTAATAACTCAAAGTTCTCTTTGTCAGTATTAAAGAATATGTCAAATGCTCTTAAAGAAACAGATAATCACATAGTTGATTTAGCTCAAAAACCTGTCAAAATAAGAATGGCAGAAACGCTATTATATATTTATGATAATTTTGGTGTTGATGATGATGGAATGCTAAGTGTTATTTTAACAAGAGATGATTATGCAAATATAGTTGGGACTGCTACAGAATCTGCAATTAGAATCTTATCACAATTTAAAAAAGATGGCTTAATTACTACTGAAGGAAAGAAAATAAAAATTATAGATCAACAAGGTTTACTTAATCAATAGTATTAATTTTCCTCAAAATATCGTTCTTTAACTTTCTTGATACTCTTAATAGTTTTTTCCATCCAATCAATTTTCTTAAAGAATTGTTCTTCTTCACTCAATTGCCATTGAATATCAGAACGCCTTAATTTATCTGTTACAGATTGTAATGTTATTGCTGCAGCAACGGAAACATTTAAGCTCTCAGTAAATCCAACCATTGGTATCTTTAAAAAACCATCTGCTTGATCCATCATAGTCTGAGAAACTCCTTCTTTTTCTACACCAAATACAAAGGCCGATTTTTTGGTAATATCAAAATCTTGAACGAAACAAGAATCATTGTGTGGCGTTGTCGCTATCAATTGATAGCCTTTATTTTTTATATCATCTATACAATCTTGTGTGTTTATTTGTTTTTCTCTATATCGATGAAAATCAAGCCATTTTTGAGAACCTTTTCCAACTTGGTTTGACATATAGCTTTTATATTTATTCTCAATGATATGTACATCTTGTATTCCAAAAATATCACAACTCCTAACGATAGCACTTGTATTGTGTTTTTGGTATAAATCTTCTAAAATCACAGTAAAATGTCGCGTTCGTTGTGCCAATATCACATCAAATAAGTCCTTACGACGATCACTCAGCATTGGAGCTATGTGATTGTAATAATCTAGTGCTTCTTTTTTGGTCATATTAATTCTGTGAATGTATTCGTTTGTTTAATCGTTTATAAAAATAACTATTTTTTTTAACTAATCAATTTAAATACAGCTTCGTATAATTTCCCGTCAGAAACTACACTTCCTTTTTCAATCAAATCAAAAATTTCCAAATTGCGTTCTTTAATATAAGGTTTTTGACCTTTAAAATACTCTATAGATTCGTCATTTGAATTATCAAAAAACCAATTATAGTCATCAGAATTTAAAAGGTTTATTTCTTCTTTATTTACTTTTACAACAATTCTATGGATTTGCTCAGCATCACACCTAAATAGATTGATTGATTGTTTTGAAAAATGCTCTAAATAATTTGCTTTTTCTAGAACTTTGTCCCAAACAACATCACTAAATAAATTCATCTCATCTTCAGCAACTTTTGGCTTACTTTCTTTTATTTCTTTCCATTCTTTCACATCTATCTGCTGTGCTGCTAAAAAAGTAGCAAACTCTAAATGTAATTCTTCAAATTGTTCTTTGGTAAGCTGTCTGTATTTCATCTTATTATATTCTGCTGCAAAAATAAAAAACCGCCCGCCAATGGCGAACGGTTTTGCAATAATTATTTTTCTTCTTTTTTAGAAAATATATTTCAATCCAAATTGCATTTGCCATCTAGATAACAAACTCAAATCATCTGAATAAGTAGATTCTAAAGATGTATCAAACGCATATGTTGGAACACCATTTGAAACAGTTACACCAATTGGTTGTGTGTTTGTTGGTATTTGACGAACTCCAAAACTTGAATCAAGTAAATTACCAAAATTTAAAATATCAATAGTAAATTGGATCTTTTTATTACTGTCAGCTCCAAAATTGTAATCTTGAGCTAAACGTACATCCCAATTTGAGAACCAAGGTGCTAAAGTTGCATTTCTACCTGCAAATTCTCCTCTATTACCTGCTAAATAATCATCCTGATTGATATAATTTTCTAATGCAGTCATTTGAGCTGCTTGCTCTGTAGGAGTTCCAACAAAGGTCATTGTTGGTATTTCACTTGCAGTAGGAATATAGATCAAGTCATTTTGAGCAGATCCATCTCCGTTAATATCTCCTCCGTACACAAAACTATGTCTTCCAGATTCTGTATATTCAAAGAATGTTGTCAAAGTTGTAGACCATTTCCCTTCTCCATAATTGAATTTCTTATATGCCGATCCTACAACACGATGCTTATGACCGAATCTAGAAGGGCTTGACTTTGCTATATTAACATTTCCAATATTTGGATTTGCTCCAAATGTAGCATTCGTAATTTCTTCAGTTGGAGATGTTGCATCTCTTGCATCTAAATAATCGTAAGCAATACTCATATTGAAGTTGTTTTCCCATCTTTTCTTTAATTGTACAGAGAAGTTAAATACATTTCCAACATCAGTATTCGTTACAGACCAAGCATGGTTTGTAATATCTCCTGCCTCATAAATTGGTCTTGAACCAACTCCTTGCAATGTTCCAGAAGGGCTTCTTAGACCAATGTTTGTAGCAAAAATTGCATCAATATTTTTAGAGTACATTAAATCTGTAGACACTGTCAATCCATTTTCAAATTTTTGATCATATCCTAAACTTGATCTAAATACTTGTGGAAAATTAAAGTTAGGTGCAACAGTTGTGTAGAAAAATGAATTTACGTTTTGAACTTGGTTTCCTATCCATACAAAAGGCAAACGACCTGTAAATATCCCTAATCCTCCACGCAATTGTTTTGTATTGTCTCCTTTTAAATCCCAGTTAAATCCTAATCTTGGAGAGAATAAAAACTTGTTTTCACCTGGAAGTTTAGTACTGTTATAAAACTGTGATGATCCATCTGGATTAAAATATTCAATAGAAGGGTCATAACAACAGTTAGCATCTATGTTTTCTTGAGCCTTTTCTGCTGTATCAAAATAATTTGGTTTATCAAATCTCAACCCTAACGTTAATGTAAAGTCTTCAAGTAAAGTAACTTCATCTTGCGCATAAAAAGATAATTGACCTACATTCGTTTCTGCTAAACTCCAATCATTTGCTGCAAATGTTGCTTCTGCTGCTGTTATTTCTGCTCCTAATCCACTAGGAGATGTATCTGCTGCATAGGTCAAGAAATCTGAAACTGATCCTGCTGATGGGAAGAATAATCCTCTAGCACCATAAAAACCTAAGTTAAAAGAGTTGTCGAATTGAAATTTTTCAAATGAAGCCCCTAATGTAACTGTGTGTGCACCTGAATAAATCTTAAAATTATTTGTTATTTGAAATACTTTTTGATCCAACCTATTGTTTACTGAAAATGGTTCATGACCAGCAATAATATAAGGTGAACCATCTTTTAGAATCGTAATTGATGGTGCTGGAGCAGAAAGCGGAGTTCTAAAATCATCAAAGTGTGTGTAACCTACTTGTAAATTATTAGAGAATTTTGTTCCAAATCTGGATTTCAATTCAACAATTGCTGATTGCAATTTATTATTGATTGAATAACCAGAGTTTGCAAATTGAGTTGTATTTGCACTTGGTCCTCTATTAAAGAATGCTGTTGGATGTGCAGGCTTGTCCCTTGATGCATCTAATTGATTGTAAATCGCTGTTAGTGAATGGTTATTATTAATGTTCCAATCTAACTTTACAATAAATTTTTCATTATCAGTTGCATGTAATATGTTTTCATACCCTCCAGTTTCGTAACCTAAATTTGCTAATGCTGCAGAAACAGCTTCCAAATCTGAACGCAAAACTCTTGATACACTACCTTCAACTGTTTCTCCTCCTTCATTAGGTCTAAAACCTGAAGCCAAATCATCTCTTCTTTCTATTTCTGCATTTGCAAAAAAGAATAGTTTATCTTTAATTATTGGACCTCCAATACTAAAACCTGCTTGTAAATGTTTTAAATCTGCTTTAAAAAGATCTGTACCACCTACTTTAGTTCCAGTAACATCATCATTTCTATAAAAGCCAAAAACAGAACCGTGAAAATCATTTGTTCCAGATTTTGTAACTGCATTTACAGAAGCTCCTGTAAATCCAGAAGAAGTAACATCAAATGGAGCGATATCTACTTGTATTTGATCAATCGCATCTAATGATATTGGTTGTGCATTTGTCTGACTTCCAGGAGTTCCTCCATCTAACCCAAAAGGATTGTTGAAAATTGAACCATCTAAAGATAAGTTGTTCATTTTATTATTTCCTCCTCCAAACGAATTACCATCAGAACTTGGTGTCAAACGCGTTAAATCATTTATTGATCTCGAAATTGTTGGTAATGATTTAATTTGTTCACTACCAATACTTGTAGAAGACCCTGTTCTACCACTATTAATTGTGGTGTTTTTTGATGTAGTAATAACAACTTCATCTAATTGTGAAGCCTCTTCTTCTAAAGATACATTTAACTTTAGTTTCTCTCCAACTTGTAGAAAAACGTTTTCAAATATTTGCTCTTTAAAACCTATAAAACTAACAGTTATCTTATAAGGTCCACCAACACGCATGTTTGGTAAATTATAAGTTCCGTTAAATTGTGTATCTGTTCCGTACGAAGTCCCTGAAGGCGTATGTACAGCAACTACACTTGCTTGCGGTAAGGGTCCACTTACATCACCAACTACTCCTCTCATTGAGGCTGTGGTAACTTGTGAAAATGAATTTAATATAATGCCAAAAAATAGCAGTATAAAGAAGTATTTTTTTTTCATGATGATAGAATTTAAATGTTAATAAGAACAAATTTAAACATAAAAAAGCCCGCTATTAAGCGGACTTTATATATTTATTAACTAAATAGTGTTAATTACTTTGCTTCAGCAATAACTTCAAATTGTAAGTCAACTATAACTGCTCTGTGTAATCTTACAGCAGCATTATACTTTCCTATACGTTTCACATTACCACCTTCAACTTTGATAAATTTCTTTTCGATTTCATGTCCTGCTTTTTCTAAAGAAGCTGCAACATCAATGTTATTCACAGATCCAAATAATTTAGATCCTTCTCCTGTTTTAGCAGATATCTTAATCTCCAATTCTTTAATTGCATCAGCAATTTTAGTAGCATCTTTGATTAATTTTTCTTCTTTAAATGCACGTTGCTTTAAAGTTTCAGCCAATACTTTTTTTGCTGACGAAGTTGCTAAAATTGCAACTCCTTGAGGAATTAAGAAATTACGTCCGTAACCATTTTTCACAGTCACTAAATCATCTTTAAATCCTACGTTTTCTACGTCTTGTTTTAAAATTAGTTCCATATCTCTCCTCTTTATTATTTTAATAAATCGCCAACATATGGCATTAATGCTAAATGACGTGCTCTTTTAATAGCAACAGATACTTTTCTTTGATACTTCAATGAAGTTCCTGTCAAACGTCTTGGTAAAATTTTACCTTGTTCGTTTACCAAATATAATAAGAAGTCTGCATCTTTATAATCGATGTATTTGATACCGTTTTTCTTAAAACGACAGTATTTCGCTTCTTTTTTAGTGTCAATGTCTAACGGAGTTAGGTACCTAACATTACCTTGCTTCCCTCCTTTTGATTGCTGATCTAAACTTGCCATAACTTATTTTTTAGGAGTTTTAACGCGTGCTTTTCTCTTTTCTGCCCAAGCAGCTGCGTGTTTATCTAATTTTACAGTTAAATAACGCATAACGCTATCATCTCTTCTGAATTCTAGTTCATATGCAGTAATTTCTTCACCTGCAATTTTGAATTCAAATAAGTGGTAAAAACCACTTTTTTTGTGTTGGATTGGATAGGCTAATTTTTTTAAGCCCCAATTCTCTTTGTGCACCATTTCGGCACCTTTGGAAACAAGATAGTCCTCGAACTTCTTTACTGCTTCCTTTATCTGAGTTTCAGATAAAACGGGATTCAAAATGAAAACAGTTTCGTAATGATTCATATTTATTGATTTTAAGTTTTACTTTTAAAGGGTGCAAATATACAATTAATTAGTTATTCAGCAAGTTGTTTTTGCGCAATAAATTTCTATCAAAAATATTTACAATTTAAAACACTTCTAAAGCAATATTATAAGCACTTTCAAAAGCCAAAGAGTTTATATTTGTATTTGCTTTTTGAGCCGCGAAATAAGAAAGTAATTTCTCTGTTGGCATATTGCCAGTCAAATCATCTTTAGCCATAGGACAACCTCCATAACCTTTGATGGCTCCATCAAAACGTAAACAACCAGAAGTATAGGCTGCATCTACTTTTTCGTGCCAAGTAGTTGGTGTTGTATGTAAGTGCGCTCCAAATTCTATGTCAGGATATTGAGGAATTAAATTAGAAAACAAGTAAGAAATAGTTTTGCCATCAGCAACTCCAATAGTATCTGACAATGATAATATTTTTACACCCATTTTCGATAATTTCTCTGTCCAATCTGCAACAATATCTACATTCCAAGGATCACCATACGGATTTCCAAAACCCATTGATAGATAGGCAACTACTTCTTTGTTTGATTTTACACCAATATTTAATAATTCGTCTAAAATAAGAATAGACTCATCTATTGTTTTACTTGTATTACGCATTTGGAAGTTTTCGGAAATTGAAAAAGGATAGCCTAAATAATTGATTTCTTCAAATACACTTGCATCATTGGCTCCTCTTACATTGGCTACAATAGCCAATAATTTAGATTGCGTTTTTGATAAATCTAATTGTGAAAGGACATCTGCAGTGTCACGCATTTGCGGTATTGCTTTGGGTGAAACGAAACTACCAAAATCAATCGTATCAAAACCTACTTTTAAAAGCATGTTGATATAGCTTGCTTTTAATTCCGTAGGAATAAAGTGAGATTTAATGCCTTGCATAGCATCTCTTGGACATTCTATGATTTTAACGTTTTTCACAGCTCAAATATACAAATAGTATCCCTATAATTAAGTTCTATTTGCTGACAGGATTATACCTTTAAAAATCAACAGATTATAAACAATACTATGAATCTGCTTGAATTTGTGATTTTAAAAAATTAACTTCGCGTATCATAACATCATATTAACCTCTCATAAAATTAAGCATTTACTTAAGTTTAAGAAAAAAAAATTACACATGAAAATCATATATTATTTAAAAATTATATGTCTTGCATTCCTCATCAATTCTTGCTCATCTGATGACACTAGTGAACCTGTTATTTACCCATCATTTGGTGCTGAAATTGAAGTAAGTATTAATGGCTTACCCTTTGACGCGATGGAACCATTTATAGCTGCTGATGGAAACTACTTGTTTTTTAACAATCTAAATGATGGTGAGAACACAAAACTGTATTATGCAACTAAAATTGATGACTCTACCTTTAATTTTGTTGGAGAACTCATTGGAACGAATCAACCTAATGCTCCTCGTTTAGATGCAGTTGCAGATATGGATTCTAACGGTAATTTTTATTGGACATCAACAAGAGATTATCCTAATGAATTAAATAACCTCTTTCATGGAACTTTTAATTCTGGTACTGTAACTAACATCTCAAGAGTTCAAGGAGATTTCAACATGAATATTCCTGGATGGTTGGTAATGGATCATGGGATAAGTTTGGACGGACAGTTTTTATACTTCAGTAATGCACAGTTAGATGAAGTAAATTGTGTTGGCCCTTGCGAAACTACTATGGGAATTGCTCAAAGAAATAGTGATTCAACATTTACAACGCTATCTAATTCTACAGCAATCTTACAAAACATAAATGATGCAAATTATATTTATTATGCGCCTTGTATAACGAGTGATGATTTGGAGTTATTTTATACACGATATTTAAAAGGGCAAATTACTTCAAGTACTAGTTTTGAAATATGTGTAGCTGTGAGAGATACTTCATCTTCAAATTTTTCTATTCCAAAAGTCTTATTTTCTGAAACTATTTCTAGTTTAGTTGAAGCACCTACTTTAACTGTTGATAAGAGTATTATGTATTATCATCAAAAAACTGTAAACTCTCATAAAATAATGATGAGACGTAGGAATTAAGGTTTATTTTGGTGATAAAAATTGCAATTTCCACAAATACAATTTTATTGCACCTATAAAATAGTAAGAAATCATTTTAATTTGCTCGAATATAACTTTGGCAAAAAAAAATAGTCTTGAGAACTTTTTTTAACTAAAAAAAAATCTCAAGACTATTTTTAAATTCTCATCTTTTAATTAAGTATTAATAAATCGTGTAATTAAAACTAAGGCTGAAAGAACGCTTTTTACTATAGGATCTGTATATTTCTTGTGATGATTTATAAGAGTCAAAATATTGTTCAAAATTATCATCTAATAAGTTTTTTACAGAAAAACTCAATTTGTATTTACTATCTGTACCAAATTTATACGAAGTTTTAAAGTTTAAACTATAATATGAGCCTTCAAATACATCTGGAACAATACCACTTCCTACAATAGCCAATTTTTCACCTTGCACATTATAACTTAAGTTAGCATCAAAATTTTCATTATATAAATTAAGAGAACCATTAACTATATAAGGAGATTGTCCTTGCATGGTTCTGTATTGATCTATAATTTCGGTATCTCTGGCATTTTCTTGACGCAATTCATATTCCGTTTTACCACTGGTATTGACAGTTACTTTTTTAGTATCTACTGTTGAAACTATATAGGTGAAATTGGCTCCTATTGAAAAATTTAATTTTGCTTCTTCTTTAGATAATAGTTTTTTGATTTCAAATTCTCCTCCATAAACTGTTGCACTTCCAGCATTTTTTGGCTGAATATTATTTGGGCTTAATTGAAATGGTACTATTTCTATCGGATTAATAAATTTTTTGTAAAAACCACTTATCGAAATCATTTCACTAGACTTAAAGAAGTTTTCCCAACGCAAATCTATATTCTCAATATTTGTTTCTTTTAAATTTAGATTACCTATAAATAAATTTTGAGAAATAGGATCAAAGATATGTGCATTAGATTTTTCTTTAAACGATGGTCTTGCAACTGTTTTAGAATAAGATATCCTTAAATTTGCATTATCTGTTAAAGCATAAATAAAGTTTAATGATGGTAAAACCACTAATTCATTATGCACTCGTTTATTAAATACTTGACTGTTAAAATAACCTTCATAATCTATAGTTGCATTTTCTAAACGCACACCATAAGCTGTTTTTAATTTGTCTGTAACTTTAACTTCATTCATTACATAACCTGCAATATTATTACTTGTAGATTTATATTGGTTGTTTAAATCCTGAAAGCCTTGTATATAAACACCTGATTGCGAAGTTGCATTCCAAATATTAGCATCTAATAAAATAGTATTTGGATCTTCTGTAAAATTATTAAAATCACTTGTTTTGTTAATTCTATAAGCCAATATTTCGTAATCTCTAGTTTTGTAAGTATTCGCCAAACCAAATTTTAATTTTGAATTAGCATCACTTAAAAATTCAAACTTATAAGTAACATCTATTTTAGATGCCATATTTATTTCATTTAACGTACGGTAATATCTATCAATTCCAGCACCGTCTCCTAATTGTAATTCAAATGTATTTGTATCGCTATCAAAAGATAATCTTGTTGACCTAACGTCTGGCTCTAAAATACTGGAATAAGTTGGCGAAAGTTTCCAATCTATTTTCAACTTATTTTCATTAAAACGATGATTTCCTTTTACAATTAAATTAGTAACCGATTTTTGTGAATATTGAATGGCATCCTTATATAAAGTTGCATTGGTTTCATCAAAATTTTGCGAAATATAATCTGCTGCTTGACCAGTACCATTTTGACTATGAAATAATGAAACGGCGTATTTGCTTTTTTCAAATTTCATTGAACCACCAATTAAACCACTCCAAATAACATTATTTTCACCTAACGAACCTCTTGTAATCTCTCTTTTATCTAAATTATTTTGACTTACATCAGTATCTTTAAAAAATACGCCTTGTATTACGTCATCATAATATTTATAAGTATTTGCGTAATTTAATGCTAAATTTAAACCTAAAACAACTTTTTCTTTTTCATATTGATTACCAAAACTAACACTAAAGTTTTGATCTAAAAATGAATTTGCACCCTTAGTAACACCTAATTCTTTTGAAAAACTATTGGTCAAATTTGTTAAATTTGGGTCATTTAAAGACTCGTCTGGTATAACTGTATTTGCATTAAATCCCAATTTTCTAGAATTGTTACCAAAACCCAACCAATCTAAACCACCTTGTTTATATAAAACAAAATCTTTATTAAAATTCATATTTGATGTCAACCCATAACCTAAACTAACTACAAAAGTTTTTCTTCTAGGAAAGTCTTTGGTTGTTATATCAACTAAACCTCCTGTAAAATCTCCAGGTAAATCTGGAGAAAAAGTTTTGTAAACTACTAAATTGTCTATTAGGTTTGTAGGGAATAAATCCATTTGAACCGTGTTTTTATCAGGATCTAAACCAGGAATAGCAACACCGTTAAATGTTGTCTTGGTATAACGATCACTTAAACCTCTCACATAAACATACTTGCCACCCTCAACAGAAATACCCGTTACTCTTTTTAAAGCACTTGCAACATCTGAATCGCCATTTTTACTAATACTTTCTGAAGAAATACCATCTAGTAATTTAGTCGATTTTTTTTGCATAGTAAGTAATGCTGTAGCAGTACGTTTTGTACTTCCAGAAGATGTAATAACAACTTCATCTAATTGTAATTCTGATGGATCAAGTAATATGCCTAAAGATTTTACGTCATCTTTTACTACAATTACATTTTCTATTTTTACTGAAGCATAACCTAATGAAGTAACTGTTATAGTATAAGTACCTTCCTTAATTTTTAAAGAATAAATACCATCAAAATCGGTAGTTGCACCAATACTTGTCCCTTCAACAATAACATTAACGTTAATTATTGGTTCTCCACTAGAAGCATCGATTACTGTACCTCTAATAATACCATTTGCGAAAATTGAGATTGTTACAAAAAATAAAAATAATGTTATAATTGTTTTTTTCATTTTAAAAAATATTTATTTGATTCCTTATTATTAAATGATTAAAGCTCTCAATAAACTGAGAACTTTAATCGAACTAATTCAAATAATAGTAATAAGAAATTCTATTTGGGTTGATTATAATTTATTGTTAATACCCGTCCAAGTCCAAGATATAAATTCACTTTGACTTACACCATTAGCAGTAGCCGAAGAAGAATTTCCCGCTGTTGTAAAAATAGCATCCGCCGCAGCTTGTAAAACAACTGGTAACGTACAATCAACAGGTGGGTTTTCTCCGTTATCAGATTTTGTATATACATCTAAAATAGCACCTGTTTTGTTAGTATTAACCTCTAGCAAACCATCTATATAATGACTATAAGCATCGGTTAAAACTGTAGTACAATCCGTATCTAATTTTGCACTAACTTTAAATTTAGTTAAACCTGTAAAATCATTATTTTTTATAAGACCTTGTGCTTTAGATTTTAAATCTACAGAACCGTCATTAGTTTTAGAAACAAATGTGCAGTTTTTAATAGTAAACAAACCATCTGTATGTGTACTATTTTCAGGACCATCAATTTCTAAAAATTCATCACCTGTATTGTCATAAACAACCATTGAATTTTTAAAACTCCCTGAAAAATTTTGATCTACATCAAAAGCATCATCTTGTTGGTATGCAACTAAAGCATGGTTAATATTAACAGACCCTCCAAAACACTCAATACCATCATCTAGATTTGCAACAACTTCAACATAGTTTATTGTAGTACCATTACCAACACCACCTAAAGTTAAACCATTAATTTCATTACCATCACCAATAGAAATTCCACCATGTCTTATAGACACGTAAGTTATTACACCTGAATTGTCAGCATCGTTAGTACCTCCATAAGTACCATAAGTTGCGTCTGCAGGAATCCCTTCTATTTGCCCTTCTGTATCTCCAATTTTTACAGATACTCTTGCATTACCTAAAACAATAATTCCTCCCCATTTCTGAACATCCGCTTCATCTAAATTAGTTCCTGTTTTTTGACCTACTTCAATATTATCTAAAATAGTAGTAAAAATAATTGGAGCCATTTCAGTACCTTGAGCCATTATTTTTCCTCCTCTAGCAACAATAAGTGCTGATGCATTTAAACCATCACCTTGCCTTCCTTTAATAATTGTTCCTGCTTGTATTGTTAATGTAATACCACTTGGAACAATAACTTTTCCTTCCAATTCATAAACCCTATCTGCAGTCCAAGTTTCACTTGTAGTTAACGCTCCTGTTTTAGTTTCGCTTGTAGATAAAATAATTGGATCATCACTTTCACTACTACAAGACGTGAATGCAATTAGAATAACTCCTAATACTAATAAGACTTTTAATAAATTTTGTTTTAACATTGTTTTTTAGTTTAATGATTTGTATAAAATTTGTTGTCACAAAAGTATAAGGCAAGTCTAAAACTTAAGTTAAGTTAATATTAACTAATTATTAATTCTAATTAACATTGAAAAACGATATAGGAAATTGAAATTGAGAACTTTTAAACGTCAATACTTCACACAAAATACTGAGAAAAACGCTCCAAGTTAATTCAACAAAATAAATATTGAAATTCCAATAAACACAATTATCTGCACCCATTTAAGAATCACTTAAAACTTTTTGTTATCACGGAAAAATGTTGTTGTTTTATCAGCAACAAAAGAAGTTAAATAAAAACAATGACAACAATAGTTATAGCCAATAAAAATTCTGATTTTAAGTTAATTACAGAACTTGCTTCAATAATTTGGAAGGAGCACTATACTCCAATTATTGGTATAGAACAAGTTGAGTATATGTTGGAAAAATTTCAATCAGTTAGTGCTATCAAAAAACAAATAGAGGAAGGTGCCAAATATTTTATGATTTCACATGAAGATTCTGCAGTAGGATATCTTTCTGTTTCCAAAAAAGAGAACTCTCTGTTTTTAAGTAAAATCTATATTTTAAGTTCATCAAGAGGTAAACGTATAGGGAAAACTGCGATGCAATTCATTGAAAATTTGGCAAAAGAAAAACAATGCAATAGCATTTCTCTTACTGTAAATAAATACAATACAAATTCAATTAAAGCCTATGAAAAAATGGGGTTTAAAAATATTGAAGAATTGATAATGGATATTGGAAATGGATATGTGATGGATGATTATAAAATGAAAAAAAAAATATAATCTTTGGTTAGACGTGTAAGCCTCTATAAAAAGTTCGACTTACTATAAAACCTTAATCTATATGTAATGAAAACTACCCAAAATTCTTTAAAACTTTTTGCAATCATATTTGTATTTGGTTTCACAAACATCTTTAGTCAATCTTCTGCTACTTACGAAATTAAATTTACTAGCGTTTGGAATGCTAGCAATCATGGAACACTTCCTGGAGGAGCGCATTGGTCTAATCTTATAGGCGCAAATCATAAAAACATTAACGAATTCTTGGAAATGGGAATGATGGCTTCCGCTGGAATTGAAGATGTTGCTGAACTTGGAAGTAATGGCGCATTTATAAACGAAATAAATGCCCGAATAAATAACAATTCCCCTACCGCTGAACAATTAATAAATTTCGCTTCAGTTAGTGTTGCTACTGGCTCTGTAACTCTTCCAAATTTAACTTTCGATGTTAATTTCCCTTATCTAACACTCGCATCAATGATTGCTCCAAGTCCTGATTGGTTTGTTGCCATTAATAGTTTTAACCTTAGAGATGGTGGGAATTGGAATGAAGGAGATACAAATAATGAAATCAATATTGATTTATTTCCTTATGATGCAGGAACTGAAAATGGAAGTACATATTCTCTAAATAATACTGCAACTATACCTCAAGGTAACATTACTAGTTTGGTTAATGTTGCGCCTTTTAATAGTCAAAGAATTGGATATTTCACTATTACATTTATTTCTTCTCTTGGTGTAGATAAAGAAACCTTAAATGAAAGAGTAAAATTATATCCAAATCCAAGTAACGATGGATTAATTACAATTTCGAATTTACAAAATAGCGGTATTGATAAAATTCAAGTATATAATTTACTGGGAAAACAAGTGTCGAGTGAAGCATTGAATAATGAAACTTCAAAAACTCTAAATTTATCACACTTATCAACTGGAATTTATATTACAAAATTAACTTCAGAAGATGGAAAGTTAAATATAACTAGAAAAATTATATTAAAATAAATTAAGAAGTCCTTAAAATTGCCTTATTAATCTTCTTAATAAGGTTAGGACCTTCATAAATAAACCCTGTATAAATTTGAACTAAATCTGCTCCTGCAGCTAATTTCTCAAGCGCATCTTCTGCTGAATGAATTCCACCAATACCAATAATAGGAAAAGATTTGTTTGATTTATCAGCAAGATATTTAATTACTCTTGTACTTCTTTCTGCAATAGGTTTTCCACTTAACCCACCATTTTTAATGACTTCTAGTTCCTCTTTTGATGTTTTTAATCCTTCTCTATTTGTTGAAGTATTTGAAGCTATAACACCATCAATCCTAGTTTCTGCAATAAGTTCAATAATCTCATCTAATTGAATATCATTTAAATCTGGAGCTATTTTAAGAAGAACAGGTCTTTGAGTTTCATAATTTTTATTTTCTGACTGAATAGCTTTAATCAACTCTAGCAAATAATCTTTGTCTTGAAGTTTTGCCATACTTCCAACATTTGGACAACTTACATTTAACACAAAATAATCAACATAAGGATGCAGAGTCTTGAAGCATTTTAAATAATCATCCGTATATGCTGCTACTTTAGAAAGCGTGTTTTTACCAATATTACCACCAATAATGATGTTTTTGTTTCTATTTCTAAGTCTTTTTGCGATTACCTCTACTCCATCATTATTAAAACCCATTCTATTGATAATTCCCTCATCATCGAGCAGTCGAAATAAACGTTGCTTAGGGTTTCCAATTTGTGGCTCTGGAGTTGCAGTCCCTATTTCTATAAAACCAAAGTCAAAATTAGATAATTCATTGAATAACAGTGCATTCTTATCAAATCCTGCTCCTAAACCAACAGGATTCTTAAAAGTCAATCCAAATAATTTTCGTTCTAATTTTGGGCTTTCAACTGTATATATTTTCTTAACTATAGATGAAATAAACGGAACCTTAAATACTATTTTTAAAAACCAAAAAGTGAAATGATGTACCTTTTCTGGATCAAATAAAAATAATATTGGTCTAATTATTAACTTATACATATTATACTATTGTGTCGTCATGCTGAACTTGTTTCAGCATCACACGTTATGCTTTGAATGAGATTCCGAAACAAGTTTGGAATGACGCTTATATAAAAAACTCCAATAATTGGAAACTTTAAATTATCTTAATACAGCGTCTAAATTCTTTTCTAAAGATTGCTGTATTTTTTGCATCACCTTATCTATTTGCTTGTCATTAAGCGTTTTAGAAGTGTCTTGCAATACAAAACTTACTGCATATGATTTCTTCCCTTTTGGTAATTTATCACCTTGATAAACATCAAACAAGCCTACTTCTTTCAATAAATTCTTTTCTGATTGAAAAGCAGTAGCATAAACATCTGAAAATTTCACTTCTTCATTAAGCAGCAATGCTAAATCACGTTTTACTGAAGGGAATTTAGGCAAACCTTCTACTTTTATATTCTTTCTACTTGTGACTTTCAAAATAGTATCCCAATTAAAATCTGCAAATAAAACTTCCTGTTTTATCCCAAATTCTTTTAAAATCGGTTTATTAACAACTCCAAAATCTACTAATTTAATCTTTCCTAAAGAAAAACTAATTCCTTCTGAAAACACATCATTTTTCGTTGGTGATGTTTTCATTTTAGATATTCCCAATCTTCCTAAAATAGTTTGCACCACTCCTTTCAAATAAAAGAAATCTGAAGATTTATTAATTACTGACCAACTATCCTTTACTCTATTACCGCTTATAAATAATGACAGATGTTTTTGTTCAGAATAACCACTTTCAAACTTGTGATATGTTTTTCCTATTTCAAAGAATTTGAGTGACTTGTTTTTGCGATTAATATTGTAAATAACAGACTCTAATCCACTAAACAACAATGATTGACGCATCACACCTAAATCACTACTTAATGGATTTAACATTGTCACATTATGTTCCTCCTTTAGATTTTTAGACAAAGGGATATATGATGCTTTTGTTAATGAGTTTGACATTATTTCGTTAAATCCTTGAGAAAGGAGTTGGTTAGAAATGATATCTTCAATTTTAATCGCATCAAAATTATCAAACGAAATTGAGGTGTTTAATTTATGAGAATACTGTACGTTATTATAACCATAGACTCTCAAAATTTCCTCAATCACATCAACTTCTCGTCGTACATCAACTCTATACGCAGGAATCGTTAAGCCCAAACCAGCATCTGTTTCACTGTTAATTTTAATCTCAAGCGAAGCAATAATATTTTTAATAGATTCTTTTGGAATTACATCACCAATCAATTTATTAATATGATCATACGCTATAAACACTTCAAAATCCTCAATTTTTTCTGGATAAAAGTCTGAAATATCAGAAACTATTTTCCCTCCAGCAATCTCTTCAATTAATAATGCTGCTCTTCTAAGTGCATAACTAACAAAATTTGGGTCAATCCCTCTTTCAAATCTAAAAGAAGCATCAGTATTTAAAGTGTGTCTTTTTGCTGTTTTGCGTACTGATACTGGATTAAAGTATGCGCTTTCTAAAAATATACTTGATGTACTTTCTGTAACTCCAGAGTTTATTCCACCAAAAACACCTGCAATACATAACGGATTTGATTCTCCATCACATATCATAATGTCATCTTGATGCAAAGTTCTTTCTACTTCGTCTAAAGTTGTAAATTTTGTACCTTCTTCTAATGTTTTTACAAGGATTTTATTTCCTCTTATTTTAGCCGCATCAAAGGCGTGTAAAGGTTGTCCTAATTCATGTAATACATAATTTGTTATATCAACAACATTATTTTTTGGAGTTATCCCTATAGAGTTCAATCTATTTTGAAGCCATTTTGGAGACTCACCTACTGTAATATCAGAAATTGTAACACCACAATAACGAGGAACTAATTCTTTATTTGCAACTTCTACATCAATCCTTAAAGTACGTTCATCTACATGGAAATCAGATACTGATGGAGATATTAGTTCTAATAATGTTCCTTGCTGAATCATTCCTGCACGCAAATCTCTTGCAACTCCATAATGGCTCATTGCATCTGCTCTGTTTGGCGTTAAACCTATTTCAAAGACTTGATCAGATTCGATTTCAAACACCTCAGCACATGGAGTTCCTACTTGTAAACTTGCATCTAAAATTAGTATTCCATCATGACCTTTACCAAGACCTAATTCATCTTCAGCGCATATCATTCCAAAACTTTCTTCGCCTCTTATTTTTCCTTTTTTGATTTTAAACGACTCTCCTTTATCGTCATATAGTAAAGTACCGATAGTAGCAACAGGAACTTTTTGTCCTGCAGCAACATTAGGTGCTCCACAGACAATCTGAAGTGGCGAATCATCACCAATATTAACTGTTGTTACTTTTAGTCTATCAGCATTTGGATGTTGCTCACACGTCAAAACTTCTCCGACAACAATTCCATTCAAACTACCTTTTATAGATTCTACGGTTTCAATTCCTTCAACTTCAAGCCCTAAATCGGTCAATAAATCTCCTGTCTTTTCTGCTTCCCAATCAACCTTTAAAAATTGTTTTAACCAATTGTATGATATCTTCATGCTCGTTTTATCTATTTCTATTTAATCTTGGCAAAGGTAATAGATTGCTAAATAATATCATAAACAATTATATTTAAATAAATTTAATATCTTTAACTTTTAAAAACAACTATTTATTAACACTTAACTCACTGAAAATGAAAGATATATTTTGCATTATAGCCGTTTTATTTGGTGTTTCTTTATTAGCACAAGATAATGATGAAAAAATTTATAATTTTAACGTAGTTAAAGAGATTCCAATAATTGTTGGATGTGAAGAATCAGCAGATAGAGAAAAATGTTTCAAGGAAGTGCTCTTTGAGAAATTAAGTGATTATATATTTGATTGTAATTGTACCAGTAGGCAAAGGTTTTATATCATTTTTGTTTTTAAAAGTAATGGAATGATCTCTGACATTGAAATTAGAGGAAATCAAAATGGTCTTTTAAAAATGTATCGAAATGAAGAGGAAAGAGAAAAAGAAGAAAAAGAAGAAGAGGAAAGAGCAATAGCAAAAAATAAAACCAGAGAAGACTTTTCTTCCGATAGTGGTTTTGGAGATCATAAAGATTCATTATTCTGGAAAGAAGCTGAAGAAATTGGCAGACCAAATAGTTTTAATTCTAGAATGAAATATTTTATAAAAAATAATATCAAAGTTAGTAAACCAGCACAAATGAATGGGGAAAATGTCTCTGTTAGATATATGCTTCCAATTTCTTTAAGTTTTTAAATAAAAAAAGGCTAATCAACTAATATTAGACCAAATCTCACCGTTTTTATTTAACTTTTGATAGGCTCTGTGAATATTTGAATTTTCTACATTCTGCAACGAAGGGTCGCTTTGCAATGTATCGAAAGCAGTTGCTCTCGCTTTTGTAAGTATATCACCGTCTCTCACAATATCAGCAATTTTAAGGTTCAAAACGCCACTTTGCTGTTTCCCCATAATATTTCCAGGACCTCGCAACTTCAAATCAACATCTGCAATTTCAAAACCATCACTTGTTGTAACCATAGTTTCTAAGCGAATCTTAGCATCTGCAGATAATTTAAAACTCGTCATCAAGACACAATAACTTTGATCTGCTCCTCTCCCAACTCTTCCTCGTAATTGATGTAATTGAGACAATCCGAAGCGCTCTGCACTTTCAATAACCATCACACTTGCATTCGGAATATTTACACCTACTTCAATAACAGTTGTTGCAACCATTATCTGAGTTTCGCCTTTTAAAAATCTATTCATTTCAAATTCTTTATCCGCAGGTTTCATCTTACCATGAACTATCGAAATTTGATATTTCGGCATAGGAAATTCACGAGAAATACTTTCATAACCATCCATCAAATCTTTATAATCCATCTTTTCAGATTCTTGAATTAATGGATATACAACATACACTTGTCTTCCTTTGGCAATTTCTTCCTTCATAAACTTAAATACGCTCAATCGGTTGCTATCATAACGATGTGCTGTCGCAATTTCTTTTCTTCCAGGAGGCAATTCATCAATAACAGAAATATCCAAATCACCATACACACTCATTGCCAAGGTTCTTGGAATTGGTGTTGCTGTCATCACCAAAATATGTGGAGGTAAATCATTCTTTTTCCACAATTTTGAACGTTGCTCAACTCCAAAACGATGTTGCTCATCAATGATTGCCAATCCTAAATTCTTAAATTTAACTTTATCTTCTATCAAAGCATGCGTTCCAATCAGAATATGCAAACTCCCATCTTCTAAGGCTTCATGAATCACTCTTCTATCTTTTGCTTTTACTGATCCTGTTAATAGTTTTACATTAATATCCAAGCCGTTTAACAACTCTTTGATGGAATTATAATGTTGTGTTGCCAATATTTCGGTTGGAGCCATAATCGCTGCTTGAAATCCGTTATCAAGCGAAATAAGCATGGAAAGCAATGCTACTATTGTCTTTCCAGAGCCGACGTCACCTTGTAAAAGTCGATTCATTTGCGCATTTGAAGCGACATCTTTTCTGATTTCTTTCAATACTCGTTTTTGAGCATTGGTCAATTCAAAAGGAAGGTGATTTTTATAAAATGTATTAAAGTAGTCTCCAACTTTATCAAAAGGATACCCTTTTATTTTTGATTTTCTGATGAGTTTTTTTCTTATCAATCGCAATTGAATAAAAAATAATTCTTCGTATTTCAATCTAAACTGCGCTTTTGTCAATAATTCTTGACTTTTAGGGAAGTGGATATTAAAAAGAGCATCACTTTTTGAAATTAAAGAATGTTTTACAATAATCTCTTCGGATAGTGTCTCTACAAAATTAGCATTTAGCTCTTCAAATAAACTTTGCATCATTTTTTGAATAACTCTGTTTGAAACACCTTTATTCGTTAGCATTTCTGTAGACGGATAAACAGGCTGCATCACTGTACGAAGACTTTTTTTATAATCATTTACCAATTCCATTTCTGGATGAGGCATTGAAAAAGAATTATTAAAAGAATTTGTCTTCCCAAAAATTACGTAAGGTGTATTTATTTTTATAGAATCTTTTATCCATTTCACACCTCTAAACCAAATCAATTCCATTGTTCCAGTATCATCTACAAAAGTTGCCACTAACCTACTTCCTCTCTTTTGTTGCACGGTTTTAAGTGATGTGACTTTACCTACAATCTGAATCTCTGCAGTGTTTTGTTGTAATTGATTGATTTTAAAAAACTGTGTTCTATCAATATATCTATTCGGAAAAAAATTCAATAAATCACTAACAGTTCTAATTCTCAATTCTTTCTTTAACAAATCTGCACGAGAAGGCCCAACACCTTTGAGATATGTAATTGCAGTTTGAGAATTATACATTTTCTTTTCCTTGCTTTATTTTTTGTAGTGCGCTATTTAAATCGTCAATAGCATCAATATCTTTAAAAGTGATTAACTTTTGATGTATTAAAGTGATTAAATTAATATAGTTGGGTTGAGCAATCTCAACAATATACATTGACAGATCTAATTCCGATACATTCGGGAAATTTTCTATTTTTGAAATAATTAATAGGTAATTAGAAGCATTGGTCATATAAACCAATCTCTCAAGCGCAATTTCAGTCAAATCAACTGAAGTTTTTGTCATATAGTAATTAATTAACTTATCCATTTTTAATTTGTTCGTATAAAAAAATTACTATTACTGTTGTCGTTTCTCCTTCTATTTTTTTTTACATAAATTATTGTTACAACAAATTATGCGCTAAAATTTATAATAAAAAAAAATTAAAACCCAATATCTAGTTTATCTATACTTCTACCATATAAATAATGTTCAACCTTAATCAATTCACCTTCCTCATTGTACCTTCTAACTGTTCCATCGCCATAATCTAAAGTGCCTTTATCTAACTCGACTCCATTCCCATCATAACAAGATAATATTTTTTGTAAACCATTATCCCATAATTCAGCTTGATAAAGTTGAGTATTCTCATGGAAGTTATACCATTCTCCAGTTTTATAATAAGAGTAATAACCACTACTTTTCAAAGTTCCTTTTTCATAAAACAATCTACATTCACCTTCTAATAATCCTTCAACATATGTTTTTTTATTTTTTAAATTTCCACTTTTATAATAACTTTTCACAACACCATTGCCATTAACTAATGTTCCGCTGTCCAAACTATTACCTTCGCTATCAACACAATACGCTATTTTCATCAGTTTCCTTGCGTCGAAAGTTTCAATTCTTTGTTTTGCGCCATTATCATAAAAAGTTTCCCATTCTCCGTCTTTCCAATCCCAGCCATTGTGAATTATAAACTTACCTTTAGACATAACTTCGGTGTTTTCATAATAAACGATCCATTCTTTACTTGTATAATCTATAAAATCTTTCAAATTCCCATTTTGGTAATAAAATTTCCAGTCTCCAACTTTTACACTTTTATTATTTTCAACTTCATATTCCCCACTAATTCCTACAGTGCCGTTTACATAAAACCATTTCCATTCTCCAATTCTTTTATTATCTTCTGTGCTATAACCTTCTGCACTTATATTTCCATTTTCATAATATTCGGTTATAACCTTGTTTTGTGAGTTAATACTACACACATAAAAACACAGGAATCCAATTAAAAATTTATTTTTCATAAAAAAAATTAAAATTATACAACATATTTATAGTTGCTAAAATACTAAATCTACCTTTATTTTTGTACTTTTGCACCCTAAATTTTCTTAATAAATGCGATTACATAGAAACCTTTGTTTTACGGTGATAGATTCATTAAACATGATTTTTAATGATGGTGAATACGCTGGTAAAGTGGTAGAAAAAGCACTAAAACGTGACAAACGTTGGGGTGCTCGTGATAGAAAGTTTGTTGCAGAAACTATCTATGATATTGTACGTTGGAAACGATTGTACAACGAAATTGCAGGTACAAAAGATCATTACACTCGTGATAATCTTTGGAAAATGTTTGCTGTTTGGGCAACATTAAAAGGAATTGAACTTCCTGACTGGAAATATTTTGAAGATACACCTGTAAGACGTATTAAAGGTAAATTTGATGAATGTCAAAAAACAAGAAAAATAAAAGAATCTATTCCAGATTGGATGGACGAACTTGCAGTTAGCGAAATAGGTGAAGAGGCTTGGTCACGAGAAATTGCAGCAATGAATCAAAAAGCCGAAGTAATTCTACGTGTAAATACGTTAAAAATTGATATTTCTACATTGCAAAAATTCCTTAAAAAAGAGGAAGTAGAAACCGAAAAAGTAAGAGATAATCCAACAGCCTTAAGACTTGTAGAACGTAAAAACGTATTCTTAACCGAAGCTTTTAAAAGAGGGTATTTTGAAGTACAAGACGCATCTTCTCAATTAGTTGCTCCATTCCTTGAAGTAAAGCCTGGAATGAGAGTTGTAGATACCTGTGCTGGTGCTGGTGGAAAAACCTTACACCTTGCAGCAATGATGGAAAATAAAGGTCAGATTATCGCTTTAGATATCTATGCAGGAAAATTAGCACAGTTAAAGAAACGTGCAAAACGTGCAGGAGTTCATAATGTTGAGATGCGAGTAATTGAAAATAGCAAAGTAATCAAAAAATTAAAAGACTCTGCTGATGCAGTTCTGATTGATGCTCCATGTAGTGGAATTGGCGTATTGAGAAGAAATCCTGATTCTAAATGGAAATTGCAACCAGAATTTATTGAAAATATCAAAAAAACACAAGCTGAAATTTTAGATAGTTATTCAAGAATGGTGAAAGTTGGTGGAAAATTGGTTTATGCAACTTGCTCGATCTTACCATCAGAAAATCAAAATCAAGTTAAAAAATTTTTAGATTCACATAAAGAGTTTAAATTTGTAAACGACCGAAAAGTGTCTCCTTCAAAATCAGGTTTTGACGGATTTTACATGGCGCTCTTAGAACGAACAGAATAACCCTAAACAATATTATTATATGAAAAAAATATACTTACTACTTTCTTTATTACTTATCAATTTAACTGTTTTTGCACAGCAACCTTATTATAATGATATTAACACTGAACTTACAACGCTAACTGGTATCCCTCTTAGAGATGCATTAGCAACAAAAATCACTAATACTCATACAAACACACTATCATATAACGATGCACGAGAAGCACTAAAAGTTATTGATTTAGATCCTGGACAAACAAATAATGTTTTGTTAATTTATGGATTTAGTAATAACACTTGCCCAACAAGTACTTCTGATGATAATGATCATAGACTTAGAAGTAAAAATAGTTTTGGTGGCGGCGCAACTTGTGAATGGAATAGAGAGCATGTTTATGCTCAATCGCAAGGTACACCTCCATTAGGTCAGGCTGGTCCTGGTGCTGACGCACATCATTTAAGAGCAAGTGATGTACAAAGAAACGGACAAAGAAGTAATCTGCACTTTGCAAATGGTTCTGGAAATTCTGGTGGTTCTGGTGGTGGATGGTATCCTGGCGATGAATGGAAAGGTGATGTAGCAAGAATAATAATGTATATGTATGTAAGATATGGAAATCAATGTTTACCTAGCGGAATAACTATTGGAGGTTCTAACACAGTAGATTCTAACATGATTGATTTATTACTTGATTGGAATGCAGCAGATCAAGTTTCAGGTTATGAAGATGTTAGAAATACATATTTAGAAAACCTTTCTAATACTTATGGACAAGGAAATAGGAATCCTTTTATTGACAATCCTCGCTTGGCAACAAGAATTTGGGGAGGAACACTTGCTCAAGATCGTTGGGGAATTTATGGAGGAGGCGATACTCAAGCACCAACTGTTCCAGCAAATTTAAGTGTCAGTGGTGAAACAAGTTCTGCTATTGATTTGGATTGGGATGCATCAACCGATGATACTGCCGTAACAGGATATGATATTTATGTTGGTGGTATTTTTAATTCATCTTCTGCAACTAATTCTCATACAGTTACTGGATTAACTGCTTCAACAACTTTTAGTTTTACCGTTTTAGCAAAAGATGCTGCAAATAACATGTCTGCTCAAAGTAGTTCAGTAAACGGAACAACACTTGCAGGAAGCTCTGGAGGAAGTGATTTATTCTTTTCAGAATATGTTGAAGGTGGAGGAAATAATAAAGTTTTAGAAATTGTAAACATTACAGGCTCAACTGTTGACTTATCTACTTATACTATCAAAAAAAGTGTTAATGGTAGTGCAAGTTGGGATTCAACTATATATTCATTTCCAGCAAGTGCACAAGTTATTAATGAAGATGTGTATGTTGTAGCAAACTCTTCTGTTGCTTCACCATGTAGTATCTCTCCAGATGATTCAACTGGTTCGTCTGTACTCCAATTTAATGGTAATGATCCTGTTGGCTTATTTAACAATGATATTTTAATTGATATTGTTGGAACTTTAGGAGGAGGCTCTTCTAATTTCGCTAAAAACAAAACTTTAATTAGAAAATCATCTATTAATGGACCTTCTACTACTTTTAATATAGCAGATTGGGATAGTTTTTCTCAAGATGACTGCTCTGACATTGGTACACATTTTGTAGTGTTAAGTGTTGATCAAAATAAACTTCTATCTGAAATAAAAATTTACCCAAACCCAACAAATGGGAATGATTTGAATATTTCAGAAAATCAAGATTTATCAATTGAAATATTTAATGTTTTGGGTAAACTAGTTTTAACTGATAATGTTTCAACTAACAAAACTAAAATTGATGTCAATACATTAAACACAGGAATATACCTTATTCGACTATCATCCGAAGACGGTTCAATAACTCGAAAGTTTATAAAACAATAACATTAAAAAAAGGGACTCAAATTTTGAGCCCTTTTTTTTTAACAACTATTTCAAATTGTGAATTAAATAGTGAATAACTCCTTAATTAAATGAAATAATAAAAGCAATTTTAGATAGTAAAAAAGTAAATTTGTCAATTACAACAACTCAACAAAAACTACATAATGATTCACTTTTTTGGAAACACAGACAGCAAAATATTCGCTGTTCAGACAACAAAAAAAATAACTAAAAAAACAGCTGATAAATTAACTTGGTTATTTGGCGATAATAATAAAATAGAAAAAACTTCTTTAGATGCTTTTTTTATTGGTCCAAGAGCAGCAATGATAACTCCTTGGAGTACCAATGCTGTAGAAATCACTCAAAACATGGGTGTCTCTGACATTCTAAGAATTGAAGAGTTTACAGTTGTCTCAGAAGATTTTTTAGATTTTGACTCAATGATTTCAGAGAAATTTAATGGTTTAAATCAAGAATCATTCACAATCGATATTAAACCTGAATCTATTTTAAATATTGATAACATTGCCACTTATAATCAACAAGAAGGGTTGTCTTTGAGTGATGAAGAAGTTGGATATTTAGAGAGTGTATCAACTAAAATTGGAAGAAAATTAACAGATTCTGAAGTATTTGGATTTAGTCAAGTAAACTCAGAACACTGCCGACATAAGATATTTAACGGAACTTTTATTATTGATGGTGAAGAGCAACCTACTTCCCTATTCAAAATGATAAAAGAAACATCTAAACAATTTCCAAACGATATTGTTTCTGCATACAAAGATAATGTAGCTTTTATAAAAGGTCCAAAAGTTGAACAATTTGCTCCTAAAACA
This sequence comes from Lutibacter sp., assembly GCA_002733665.1. Lineage (GTDB taxonomy): Bacteria > Bacteroidota > Bacteroidia > Flavobacteriales > Flavobacteriaceae > Urechidicola. Next base: position 56,975 of record NVWM01000028.1, on the reverse strand, counting down.
GCTGACAAACCAGACTTTTACCAAACTGAAGATTTTAATTCTGTAATTTCTATAAAAGCAGAAACACATAATTTCCCAACAACTGTAGAGCCTTTTAATGGTGCTGCAACAGGTTCTGGAGGAGAAATCAGAGATAGACTTGCAGGAGGAAAAGGCTCTTTACCTTTAGCAGGAACTGCAGTTTATATGACTTCTTATTCTCGATTAGAAGCCTCCATTGATTCAGTTAAGAATACAAGATATTGGGAAAATAAATTTGAAGCAAGAGATTGGCTATACCAAACTCCAATGGATATTTTAATTAAAGCGTCTAATGGAGCGTCTGATTTTGGAAATAAATTTGGGCAACCTCTAATTACTGGTTCTGTATTAACTTTTGAACACGAAGAAAATGCTTCTTCAAGCACATCAAAAGCAAGAAAATTAGGTTTCGACAAAGTAATTATGCAAGCTGGAGGAATTGGTTATGGAAAAGCTGAACAAGCGCTAAAAGACACTCCAAAAGAAGGAGATAAAATTGTAATTCTCGGTGGTGAAAATTATAGAATTGGAATGGGTGGAGCCGCGGTTTCATCTGCTGATACTGGTGAATTTGCTTCAGGAATCGAATTAAATGCTGTACAACGTTCAAATCCAGAAATGCAAAAACGTGCTGCAAATGCAGTTCGTGGAATGGTAGAAAGCGAAGAAAACTTTATTGTTTCTATTCATGATCATGGTGCTGGAGGACATTTAAATTGTTTATCCGAATTAGTTGAAGATACTGGAGGGAAAATCGATTTAGATAAATTACCAGTTGGAGACCCAACTTTATCAGCAAAAGAAATTATTGGTAACGAATCTCAAGAAAGAATGGGATTGGTTATTGCTGAAAAACATATAGATACTTTACAAAAGATTGCTGAACGTGAGCGTTCACCAATGTATACTGTTGGTGAGGTTACAGGAGATAATCGATTTACTTTTGAATCTAAAACCAATGGCGATAAACCTATGGATTTAGCTTTAGAAGATATGTTTGGTAGTTCTCCTAAAACTGTTCTTACAGACAAAACTGTTATTAGAAAATATAAGAATCCAAGATATAAAACGAAAAATTTACAAATCTATTTAAATCAAGTTTTACAATTAGAAGCTGTAGCTTGTAAAGATTGGTTAACTAATAAAGTTGATAGATGTGTAGGTGGTAAAGTTGCTAAACAACAATGTGTTGGTCCTTTGCAAATTCCATTGAATAATGTTGGTGTAATGGCACTAGACTATAAAGGAAAAGAAGGAGTTGCAACTTCAATTGGCCACTCTCCTATTTCAGGATTAATTAATCCAGAAGCTGGAAGTAGAAATTCGATTACTGAATCTTTGACAAATATTATTTGGGCACCATTGAAAGATGGTTTACACTCTATTTCTTTATCAGCAAACTGGATGTGGCCTTGTAAAAATGAAGGTGAAGATGCACGTTTATACAAAGCTGTAAAAGCTATTTCAGAATTCGCGATAGACTTAGGTGTGAATGTTCCTACAGGAAAAGATTCACTTTCTATGAAGCAAAAATATGCTGATGATGAAGTTATTTCTCCAGGAACAGTTATTATTTCTGCGGCAGGTAATTGTAATGAAATCTCTAAAGTTGTAGAACCTGTTTTACAAGTTGATGGTGGAAATATTTATTACATCAATATCTCTCAAGATGATTTTAAATTAGGAGGAAGTTCTTTCAATCAAGTTTTAAATGCAATTGGAAATGAAGCTCCTGACGTAAAAAACGCTACTTATGTAAAAACCGTTTTTAATACGATTCAAGAATTAATTAAAGATGATAAAATTACTGCAGGCCACGATGTTGCTTCTGGCGGATTTATAACAACATTATTAGAAATGTGTTTTGCTAATGTTAATTTAGGCGCAGATTTTAACATATCAAACTTAAAAGAAGAAGATTCTATAAAAGTATTATTTGCTGAAAATTCAGGGATTGTTTTTCAGGCCGATGTTTCTGTAGAAACAATTTTATCAGAAAATAATATTGAGTTTTTCAACATAGGAACTGCAAATAATTCAGGAAAAGTAACAATCAAAAACAACGAAGATAATTTTACTTTTGATGTTGCTGAAACTAGAGATACTTGGTATAAAACCTCATTTTTACTAGATCAAAAACAAACTGCTAACAATTTAGCAGAAGCACGTTTTGATAATTATAAAAAACAACCTTTACAATATACTTTTCCGAAAAAGTTTACTGGAAAACTACCAAAACTAAAAGGCAAAAGACCAAAGGCAGCAATTATCCGTGAAAAAGGTTCAAATTCTGAGCGTGAAATGGCAAATGCAATGTATTTGGCGGGTTTTGATGTAAAAGATGTGCATATGACAGATTTAATTTCTGGTCGTGAAACTTTAGAAGACATTCAATTTATTGGAGCGGTTGGTGGTTTTTCTAATTCTGATGTTTTAGGCTCTGCAAAAGGTTGGGCTGGAGCATTCAAATACAACGAAAAAGCAAATGCAACACTTAAAAACTTCTTTAAAAGAGAAGATACATTATCTGTTGGAATTTGTAATGGTGCACAATTATGGATGGAATTAAATTTAATCAATCCAGATCATAAAGTTCACGGAAAACTAGTTCATAACGACTCACAAAAGCATGAAAGTTCGTTTACATCTGTGAAAATTCAAGAAAATAATTCAGTAATGTTATCTTCTTTGGCTGGAACGGAATTAGGTGTTTGGATTTCTCATGGAGAAGGGAAATTTAACTTACCAGAATCTGAAGGTAATTACAATATTGTGGCTAAATATGGTTATGAAGGATATCCTAACAATCCAAACGGATCAGACTTTAACACAGCAATGATGTGTGATAAAACTGGACGTCATTTAGTTACAATGCCACATATAGAACGTTCAACTTTTCAATGGAATTGGGCAAATTATCCGAAAGGAAGAAAAGATGAAGTTTCTCCTTGGTTAGAAGCGTTTGTAAATGCTAGATTGTGGATTGATAAAAAATAAACTACTAACAATCAACTATTTAAACTCATATAATGTGACTTTTTCATAAATATTGTGTCATATAAGTATACAAAGTATAGTTAATGAAACATAAAGTAAATCTGTAATCGCATCGGAAGGCTTGGATACCTAAAAAGAAACATAAACTAGAAATACTTGTTAATACAATAATTTAAAAAGGATGAAAAGATAAATTTTCACCTTGGTTAAAAACATTTGTGAATGTGCGTACTTGAATTGAGAATAGATAATTCAACTCAAGCAATTTTGGTTAAAATCAAAACTACTTGCAAAATCTTTTTAAGTTTTGTAATTTGCAAATTCATCAATTATTTTAACTATGCCTATAGAAATTACCCGTCTTTTTGACTTCCCATATTATCAATTAGAAAAATACAATCTTAAAAAATCACTTACTACAAAATATGATGGGAAATGGATTTCTACTTCTACACAAGAATATATTGACAAAGCTAATGCTATTAGTAGAGGGCTATTACGTCTTGGTGTACAGCCAAATGACAAAATTGCTATAATCTCTACTACCAATAGAACTGAATGGAATATTTGTGATATAGGTATTTTACAAATAGGAGCCCAAAGTGTGCCAATTTACCCTACTATTTCAAAAGAAGATTATCAATACGTATTAGATCATTCTGAAGCCATTTATTGTTTTGCTTCAGATACAACAATCATTGAAAAATTAAATCAAATTAAAGGAAACACAAAACTTAAAGGGGTTTTTACTTTTGATGATATAACTGATGAAAAAAGTTGGATTACAGTTTTAGAATCTGGTGAAGATACTAGCAATCAAGACGAAGTTGAAACTAGAAAAAATGCTGTAAAATCTAATGACTTAGCAACATTAATTTATACTTCTGGTACAACAGGAAGACCAAAAGGTGTAATGTTATCACATGGAAATATTGTTTCTAATGTATTAACAAGCGAAGAAAGTGTTCCATTAACAAAAGGAACAGACAAAGCGCTAAGTTTCTTACCTGTTTGTCATGTTTTTGAAAGAATGATTTTGTATTTATATCAATACTGTGGTGTTGAAATTTATTTTGCCGAAGGAATTGAGAAACTAGCCGAAAACGCACAAGAAGTTAAGCCAAATGTAATGACAGCTGTTCCGCGATTGTATGAAAAGATTTTTGATAAAATCATTTTAAAAGGTGAAGATTTAAAAGGAATTAAAAAGAAACTATTTTTCTGGGCAGTAAACTTAGGCTTGAAATATGAACCTTATGGTGCAAATGGTTGGTGGTACGAAAAGCAACTAGGTTTGGCACGAAAACTTATTTTTTCTAAATGGCAGGCTGCCTTAGGAGGAGAACTAAAATTAATGGTTTCTGGAGCTTCGGCACTACAACACAGGTTAACAAGAATATTTGCTGCAGCAGGAATGCCAATTATGGAAGGTTATGGTTTATCAGAAACATCGCCAGTAATCTCTGTGAATTGTGTAAATCAAAATGGTGAAAGACGTTTTAGAGTTGGCACTGTAGGCAAAGTTATAAGTGATGTAGAAGTTAAAATTGCAGAAAACGGAGAGATTTTAGTTAAAGGACCCAATGTAATGCAAGGATATTATAAAGACCCAGAAAAAACAGCAGAAGTTATAAAAAACAACTATTTTTATACTGGCGACAAAGGTAAAATTGATGCTGACGGTTTTTTAAGTATTACTGGACGAACCAAAGAGATGTTTAAAACTTCTGGTGGTAAATATATTGTTCCTCCATTATTAGAAGGAGAATTAAAACAATCTTTATTTATAGAACAAGTGATGATTGTTGGTGAAAATGAAAAAATGCCTGCAGCCATTATTCAACCAAATTTTGAGTATTTAAAAGATTGGGCTACAGAAAATAATGTTCCATTTAGTTCTAATGAAGAACTGATTACTAAAGATAAAGTTTTAGAGGAGTTTACCAATGCAGTAAAAACATGTAATACCAACTTTGCAAAATGGGAAACTATCAAGCGTTTTGAATTAACTCCTGATGAATGGTCTGTTGATGGTGGGCACTTAACGCCAACAATGAAAATGAAAAGAAAAATTATAAAAGAAATTTATCAAGATTTATATGATAAAATTTATCGTTAATATGTATTTTTGTTTTTAATAATTCAATTCATTAATGGAACACTTTATTGTATCAGCACGTAAGTATAGACCTCAAACATTTGACGATGTTATAGGTCAACAAGCAATTACGAATACGCTCGAAAATGCAATAAAAAACAATCATCTTGCACAAGCATTATTATTTACTGGACCTAGAGGTGTTGGTAAAACAACATGCGCCAGAATTTTAGCAAAAAAAATAAATCAAGATGGTCAAACAGAAATAAATCCTGATGAAGATTTTGCCTTTAATATTTTTGAATTAGATGCGGCATCAAATAATTCTGTTGATGACATCCGAAATTTAACTGAGCAAGTACGTATTCCACCACAAGTAGGAAAATACAAGGTATATATTATTGATGAGGTTCACATGCTATCACAAGCGGCATTTAATGCTTTCTTAAAGACATTAGAAGAACCACCAGCACACGCAATTTTCATATTAGCAACTACTGAAAAACATAAAATAATACCAACAATACTTTCTCGTTGTCAAATATTCGATTTTAAGAGAATTACAGTTATTGACGTAAAAAACTACCTGAAAATAATTGCTGAAAAAGAAGGTGTCAACGCTGACGATGATGCACTTCATATTATTGCTCAAAAGGCAGATGGAGCGATGCGAGATGCACTATCTATATTCGATAGAGTTGTAAGTTTTTCAGGGAAGGAATTAACACGACAAGCAGTTACAGAGAACTTGAATGTTCTAGACTATGATGAGTATTTTAAAATGACTGATTTATTACTTGCCAATGATATTCCGAAGGTATTAATTCAATTTAACGAAATTTTATCAAAAGGGTTTGACGGACATCATTTTATAAGTGGTTTGGCTTCACATTTCAGAGATTTACTGGTCGCTAAAGATACAGCAACAGTTGCTTTACTTGAAGTTGGTGATAATGCTAAAAAACGTTATCTAGAGCAGTCACAAAATGCATCAATGCAATTCTTACTTCAAGGGATTGAAAAAGCAAACGACTGCGATCTAAAATACAAAACTAGTAAAAATCAGCGATTACTTGTAGAATTAGCAATTATGCAAATTTCCTCTATCACTTTTGATGGAGAAAAAAAAAATGACAATAACTACATAATTCCTGCAAAATTCTTTGGACACGTCATTGTAGAAGAAAAAATTGATTCCGTTCAAATTGCTGAACCTATTATTGCCAAAGAAAAATCAACTACATACAAAAAATCTGAAGCAACAGTTAAAGAATCTATAAAACTTGAAGCACCTAATTTAAAATCGGTTAGAAAACGTTCCTCTTCTCTTTCTTTAAAAAGCGTAGATCGTCAAAAAGAAATTAATGACATCGAAGTTGAAATTGTAGATTACAGCAGTATGCCAAAAACTGAATTTACTGATATTCAAGTATTAAAAGCATGGAAAGAATATGTTGACAACCTTATAAAAAATGGCAAAAAAAGTATTGCATCTATTATGAATGCTGATACTCCAAAAATTAAAGACTCAAACATTCATATTGCATTACCTAATAAGTTAATGCAATCTCAATTGAATAGTCAAAAACCGAGAATTTTAAAAGTAATACGTGAAAAACTTAATAATTACAGTATTGATTTGATTATTGATGTAAACGAAATTCAAGAAAAAAAATATGCATATACTCCTCAAGAAAAATATGCGAAATTAAAAGAGAAAAATCCTTTTATTGCTGAATTTCGAAAGAAATTAGACTTAGACATTTAATACGTTATTCCTTCATTGTAAGTCTTAATACAGAGCATGCAGAATTTGATGCAAATTTTTCATTTACTTTTTCTCAAAAATTATTTCAAATTCATATGACTCAATAAATTGTTAGCAAAAACAAGCATATTTTTTACTTCATCTGTGCGAGCTACATGAATATATTTGAAAATCATCAGAGCCTCACCATTACTTTCTATATGATGTATTTCGTTTTCTTCAAGAAAATGTATTAGGTCATCTGTAAAAAAAGCTCGAATCTCATCTTCATTTTCTCCGCTTAATCGAAATTTATTTGAAAAATCAACAGATTTCTTAAAATTGATATCACCTTTCGCACCTGCAAAAATCTTTACACGGTCAAAAACTTTATCAAAAAGACCTTCTTTATCAATTATAAATTTTGGTATAGATGTTGGTAATCTTATTATCTGTACAGTTGTCTGATACACCTCTAAAGCAAGCAACGCACCTTCATCAAATACAATATCAGCAATTTCCCAATGAGCATTATTTTTCACATCTAATCCTTGTAAAGAATTCATTTTCATCTCTATAGGACGTGAATCAAAAAACTTAAAATTTCTTAAATATGAAGTATTCCAATCTACTTCACGCTCAAAAGACCAACTGTTTGCAATAGCCAACTTTTGTAAGCGAATTTGACGTTGTGTAATGCGTCTTTTTATTCGACCTGTTACAATTTTTAAAGCTCTATTATGACTTGTAGAAGAAACATGATCATCTAATCCAATAAATTTTACGTCTCCACCTTGATCGTCCTGTATTCGTTTAAAATCGATTAAATTTTCCATTATTGATAAATCAACTAAACGTGTTTTTGACATATCTATACGTACCGTAGCTCCTTTTGGAATCTCTTCTAATAATTTATCTAATTGCAACGCATATAAGAAGTTACTAATTCCTCTAAGTTTCACATCATAGGAACCATTTTCTAAACGGTATACTTTTGAACCAGATTTGTAAATCATTTTAAAGAAACGCAAAAAGCCAACTTTTGCTAATAACATATGTAAAAACAGTGTGACTAAAATCCCACCGACAATTCCATAAAGTAAATCTGTAAATAATGTTATAATAAGTGTTGATGTAAGAAATAATAATTGCTCAACACCTTGATTGTAAGCGTGTTTGAATACTTTTGGTGATGCTAACTTAAATCCTGTATGTACTAAGATTGCAGCTAATGCAGCCAAAGGAACACTTCTTAAAACGGGTGCTAAAATAAGCACAAAGAGAATTAAAAAGATTCCATGATAGAAATTAGACCATTTCGTTTTAGCATTACTATTTACATTAACAGTACTTCTAACAATTACTGTAATAATAGGAAGTCCGCCTAGAGCACCAGAAACCATTGTGCTTAATCCAACTCCTACTAAATCTTTATTCAGATTTGTAGTTCGTTTATAAGGGTCTAATTTATCAACAGCACGAGCACTTGCTAGCGTCTCTACAGAAGCAATCATAGTAATTGATAATACTGTAAGCCAAAAAGCAGTAGTTCCTATCATTCCAAAATCTGGATGCATAATACTATCTAATGGATTGTCTGGAATGTTAATCAATAATTCTGGTCCTACTCCAAAACTTTTTCCAAGAAAAGAAATACTATGTCCGTTAAAAAAATCAAAAACAAAGACTAAAGGTATCGACAATATCAAAACCCACATTGGTGCTGGAATTATTTTAATAAATTTAGTGTTAATTTTTCTATAAAAAACAAGTGTTAAAACTCCAATTAAGGAAATTAGAAAAACAAAAGGGTTAATTTCTGGGATTTTATAAAAAGCATCGATTAATGTTCCTATTATTGTTTTTGCGTCAGAAGTAGTTCCTAATGCATAATGTATTTGTTTTGTAAAGATAATTACACCAATTGCAGCTAAAATACCATGCAATACTGATGAAGGCAATAACTTAGCAAAACGTCCCATTTTTAAAAAACCAAGTATCGTTTGAATACCTCCTGACACTACAATTGCTGCTAAAACGTAATTAATATTCCCGTCAAGAGCTACAAGCCCTCCAAGAATTACGGCAATTAAGCCTGCAGCAGGACCATTAATTGCTAAATGTCCTCCACGAAAAAAGGTGGTAACAACTCCACCAATAATTGCGGAAAGTACGCCTGACATAGGTGAGACTTCAGAAGCTACAGCGATTCCTAAAGCCAATGGTAAAGCGACTAATGATACACTTATTGCTGCCGAAAGGTCATTGCGCCAATTTTCTTTTAAGCCTTTAATTCCTGTGGCAGGGATTGAGTTGTGAGTCTTCATATGTTGATATAAAAATGTAATTTAAGGTCGTTAATATACGTTTTTCAGAAAAAATTGTTGCTTTAAAAGATGATTTTTTTAACATTTCAAGTTTGAGTTGTCAAATAATTAAAAAACTAACTGTTTTTCTTTTTTTTAAGGAGAGTTTTACTTTTTATTTATAGAAAGAAAATGATAGATTTGTATTCGTTATTAAACCTAATTTATATACAATAGATATGCTTGGATTAAAATTTGAAACAGCAACTTCTTGGGTAGAAATTGCAAAAGATAATTTGGAGCAAATTCTTACTGATCATGCTTATGCAGAACAAAAGGCATCGTCAAATGCCATTGGAATTATTATTAATTATTCTGAAGATACAGCCTTGGTTAAAGAAATGATTGCCATTTCTATTGAAGAGTTAGAGCACTTTAAGATGGTACATGATCTTATGACTAAAAGAGGAATGGTGTTAGGACGTGCTCGAAAAAATGATTATGCTCTTCATATTCACAAATTTTTTACCAAAACTTCAAACAGAACGGATGCACTCATACAACGCTTACTTGTTGCAGCACTTATCGAAGCCAGAAGTTGCGAACGTTTCAAAGTGTTTTCTGAAAATTTAGAGGATAAAGAATTAGCTGATTTTTATAAAGAATTAATGATTTCGGAAGCGAATCATTATGCTACTTTTTTAGGTTTTGCAAGGACATATCAAGATTCTAAAATTGTAAATAAAAAATGGGACGATTTACTCAAATACGAAGCAGAATTTATGAAAAACAGAGGCAATTCAGCATTTGTACATGGATAATCAACAATTAAATAGTTATGTTTAGTAAAGAAGAATCTGCAAAAATACGCAAAGAGTTTTGGACAAGTTTTGGAAAATCATTTCCTAGAAAATGGTTGCTCTATAATACAAATATTAAAGGGTTTACTTTTAAATTTGTTGCTGACAGAAAAAAAGCAATGATTTGTCTAGATTTTGAACATCCAGATGAAATAGCCAATGAATTGCTATACGATCAATTACTTGCTTTGAAAAACATTCTACTTACCGAATATTTATCCGATGTAATTTATGATGAAGCTTATGAATTACAAGAGTCTGGAAAAATCATTCGTAGAATTTATATAGAGCATCAAACAAAATTCAGCATTCATAATAAAAATACTTGGAGAGATTGCTATGAGTTTTTCGTAGAAAAAATGTCAAAGTTCGAGGGTTTTTTCTATGAATATGAAGATATCATCAAACAAGCAATATAAAAAACTGCCAACACAGAATGAAGGCAGTCATTAATTCAAATAATTATTTTTTGATGATTATTTAATAAATTCTATCGAAAAAGGATAATTTGGTTCTTCACCATTATTTACTTTGATAGCATTCAATATTGGGAATATAAAATAGAAAATCCCGATTACAAGAAATCCTAATAGTCCTAATCCGAAGAATAAAATCATCGGTACACAAAGAATTAGATACAAAAACATAGAGATTCTAAAGTTTAATATTGATTTTCCTTGCTCATCCATTTCTTCTACTTTATCTCTATTTGTAAGCCAGATAACTAACGGAACAATAAACCCTCCGATTCCTGTAACGTAATCTAATAATTGGCTTAAATGAGTAAAAACTAGCAGTTGCTTATTTTTTTTCATAATTAATATTGGTTTTAGTTGGTTGTTATATATATGACGAATATATTAGCATATTGTTACAGAAAACCTTTGTTTGTAACTAAATACTAACCAAAACATAAAAAAAGCTGTGTCAATTGCTATAGAAGATACAATAATTGCTCTTGCAACTCCATCAGGAATGGGTGCAATTGCGGTAATACGGCTTTCTGGACAAGATGCTATCAAACTAGCAGCAAAACATTTTCAATCAAAATATGGTAATAAAGATTTAACTAATGTAAAATCACACACGATTCATTTAGGTTCTATAATTGACAACAATAGAGTAATTGATGAAGTTTTAGTCTCGGTTTTTAAAAATCCAAATTCTTATACAGGAGAAAATGTTGTTGAAATTAATTGTCATGGTTCCATATATATTCAGCAAGAAATCATACAATTATTTTTGCGAAATGGATGCCGAACCGCAACAAATGGAGAGTACACACTACGTGCTTTTACCAACGGAAAACTAGACCTTACACAAGCAGAAGCAGTTGCAGATTTAATAGCGTCAGATTCTAAAGCCTCACATCAAATTGCATTGCAGCAAATGCGTGGAGGTTTTTCATCAGAAATTGAATTTTTGCGTCAAGAATTATTGAATTTCGCAAGTTTAATAGAGTTAGAACTTGATTTTTCTGAAGAAGATGTAGAATTTGCTGACAGAGCAGAATTTAAAAGATTGGTTGATAAATTATCAACTGTTTTAAAACAATTAATTGATTCTTTTGCTATTGGAAATGTATTTAAAAACGGAATTCCTGTTGCTATTGTTGGTAAGCCAAATGTTGGTAAATCTACGTTACTAAATGCTTTATTAAATGAAGAAAAAGCCATTGTTTCTGATATTGCTGGAACTACTCGTGATGCTATAGAAGATGAAATTGTTATTAATGGTGTAACTTTTCGATTTATTGATACTGCAGGAATTAGGGAGACGAAAGATGTAATTGAAAGCATTGGAATTAAAAAAACGTATGAAAATATTGAAAAGGCTCAATTAGTATTGTCTTTAATTGACGGAGAAGATTTTAAATTTGAAGAAAAAACGAATGAAGCGTTACAAAAAAAATATCCGAATAAAAAAATAGTAACCGTTATCAATAAGATTGATTTACTTACTGATGATCAAATTAAAAAATTAAAATCTAAAAGTCAAGATTCTATTTTCATTTCATCAAAAGAAAAGTCAGGAATTACACTACTTAAACAACAACTTACAGATTTAGTAAATATTGGGGCATTAAGTAATAATCAAAATATTGTGAGTAATAGTCGCCATTTTGAAGCATTGACAAATGCTTTAAAATCTATCAAAGAAGTAGAGAAAGGTATGGACTTAAATATTAGTTCAGACCTTATTGCTATTGATATTCGCCAAGCATTATTTCATCTTGGAGAGATTACTGGAGAAGTAACAACTGATGACTTATTGGGTAATATTTTTGCAAATTTCTGTATCGGAAAGTAAAATGGCTAAAAAAGGAAAAGAAAAAAATACAAAAAATAAAGGAAAGCATCGCAAATTAATGGCGAGGAAGAAAAACAAAGAAAAACAACAAAAAGAAGAAACCAAAAAACGCTTAAAAGAACTAAACCAAAAAATAAATGCACAAAAATAATCTTCATATTGAAGAATATGATTTCCCTAAGTTATGCAAAGTGTACCCTCCATTAAAGGAGTCTATATTTAGAAACGAACACAATACCCAAACTGTTAATTTTGGGTTCCCAAAAGCAGTGAAAGCAGTAAATACTGCTTTATTAATGGCATATTACAACATCAAATTCTGGCAGTTTTCTGATTTAAACTTATGCCCTCCTATTCCGAGTCGATCTGATTACATTCACTATTTAAAGGACTTATTAGAATATGATTTTATTACAAAAAATATAACAGTTTTAGATATTGGTGTTGGTGCCACATGCATTTATCCTATTTTAGGAAACGCAATCTATAACTGGAAATTTGTTGGTGTTGATATTGATAATGATTCAATATATAGTTCACAAAAAATTATTGACAAAAATAATTTGAAGGATGATATCAAATTAAGATTTCAACCGAATAAAGAGGATATTTTACACGGTATATTCAATGAAGACGATTACTTTGATGCTTGTATGTGTAACCCTCCTTTTTATAGTTCAGAACAAGATGCTTCTGAAGCAAATAATAGAAAATTAAAAGGTTTAGGAATCAAAAACAATGGAAGAAATTTTAGTGGAGTTTCAAACGAATTATGGTACGAAGGCGGTGAAAAAGCTTTTCTTCATAACTATTTATATCAAAGTTCTAAGTATAAAAAACAATGCTATTGGTTTACATCATTGGTTTCTAAAAAAGAGAATGTTCAAAGCATGTATGATTCATTAAATCTTATGAATGTTACAGAAATTAAAACAATTGAGATGAGTCAAGGGCACAAAATCAGTAGGATTGTTGCTTGGACTTTCTTGACAAGTAAGGAACGGGAAAAATGGGCAATAAAGTCAATAAATAAAAAATCAAACGAGGACTAGTCCTTTTTTCAACTCTTATTTTCTCCATTTAACCTATTTATATTTTGATGTTTGCAACAATTAATCATTAAAATAATATAATTATGAAACATTTAGTATTTACGGCAATTTTATTTATTAGTACAATTTCATTTGCTCAAGAAACAACAAACACGACTGCTGGAATCTTTGATTTTGAGTCTGAAGTTATAGATTACGGTAAAATAAAGCATAAAACTGATGGAAACCGCGTCTTTACTTTTAAAAACATTGGTAATACTCCAATCATCATATCTAATGTAAAAGGAAGTTGTGGCTGTACAGTTGCAACAAAACCAAGCGAACCAATAATGCCTGGAAAAACAGGAAAGATTGGCGTAAAGTATGACACAAATAGAGTTGGTGGTTTCTCTAAGACTATTACAATCACTTCAAATGCAAGTGAAAGTAAAAAAGTTGTGAGAATTAAGGGAATTGTTTTAAAATCAGAAGAAGCATCAAATAATAGTGCTGTATCTGTAACAAAATAATCTTTTTTAGTACCTAATTAGTGTCATTTTGAGCCAAGTCGAAAAATCTACTATGAAATCATTTATGTTTTTTTAATTTAGATTCTTCGTTTCACTCAGAATGACATTTTATTTTAAATTTATATTTTGTCTATATTTGCTTAGTAAATTTACAAAATGACCAAACGTTTTTATTTTTTACTTTTCATATTGTGTGTTTTTAAACTACAAGCACAATTTGAATTCTCAGGAACTGCAAGTGAAGAGTTTATCAATTCATCTGTATACCTTACTTCTATTGATGATTATAATAAAAGCACTTTATTTCTAACCGAACAAATAATACAGGAAAGTGAAATTGATAGTTCTGGAGATTTTGTTTTCAAAGGAGATTTCTTGTCTGAAAAAAATAAATTTTACAAGATTTATATCGACAAATGCAATGAGAGTGTAACTGATTATAATCATTTATTAAATCATTGTGATGATAGCAATTTCATCATTTTTATTGCCAATAATAATGATGAAATTCATTTTCCATTAAACAGTTTTTCGCAAATGTTTTGTGATTTAAAATATAGTAGGAAACAAAATATTGCTATTCACCAAATTGATTCTATTCAAGAGTCTTTATTAATACCCTTACACGACTCAAAAAGTGATGCACAACGAAAAATAATTTATAACAATTACTTTGAGCAATTACAAAAATATAGCCAATCCTTTAACGAACCTCTTGTAGAACTCTATGCGTACCATCTATATTCTGACACTAAATCCTTTAGTAGATCTTATTATTTAGAGGATTTAAAAACGTCAGAATACTACAATAGTTTACTCGAAAAATTAAAATCGAAATACCCAAAATCTCAATACACCAAACAGTTTAAAGAAGATTTAAAAAGAGATTCTATAAATTTTACAGAGAATTATTTTGATTTAAAAACAACCATTTTAGTAGCATTACTATTACTTTCTTTAATTGCTAATTTTATTTTAATTCGTAAAAAAAGGGATAAGAAATCTATTGTAGATTATAAAACTGTATTGTCTCCTCAAGAGCAAAAAGTATTTAAATTAATGAATGAGAGTCATTCAAATAAAGAGATTGCAGAACAGTTATTTATTAGTTTAAGTACTGTAAAAACACATATAAATAATATCTATTCCAAACTTTCTATTACTTCAAGAAAAGATATACACCATTATTTTTGATATACAGTATTTAGCTGAATTGCAGTTGCAATAGAAGTTGCACGTATTTTAATTTTAGTTGCCAATTCTCCTTTAAATAATTCATCGACATTTCCTTTAAATATCAACAACCAAGTATCGAAATTTTCGCTTTTAAGTGGTGCAATTTTATGAAGGTTGACATGTTTCACCATTGGATTTCCTTTATAACCTGACTTATGAAACAAAATTGTTTCCCAAAAATCATACATTTTCGGCAAATGTGCTTCCCAATCTAATTGAGCAATATCATTAAAAAAATAACTTAACTCTTTTGTATTCTGCACTTTATCATAAAAAGTGTTCACTAACACTATGATATCCTCTCTATTTTCGATGTCTTTCATTACTGATGATTTGTTAATGCAAAAATACAGTATTTAATATCATAAAATTAGAAAATAATTGAGGTCTAGTTCCTTTTTCAACCCAATAAATTCTCAAAATATTTTTTTATTTATTGATTTTTGTAGAAACTAACACATACTATGAAAAATATAATAACTATTTCAATCTTTTTTATCTGTTCAATCACTTTTGCACAACAAACCATTTTAGAAAACTCTTGGACAATATTCTCAAGAGATTCTATTATAAATACCAAATTAGAAACTTCATTAAACAACTTCTTAACTGAAACAAATAAAGGGAACTATAATATCAAATATATTGATCAAAATCATTTGAAAAAGAATAAATATTTCTACGAGGAATTTGAACAAATAACAAACAGTAGATATTTTAAAGATTCAGTATTCTTTAAGCCTCAGTTGTTGAAATCAGTAGTAGATAAAAATCAAGATTACTATTTGACAATACAATATATTGGTGTTAATGAAGAAAAGCCTATCACTAATACAATTCTAAAATTTAAAGCCACTCCAAAAGATGATTACTATCAATTCTTTTGCTTATTTGATGAGAATACTGTCAATTGGAAAAGTAAAGTTAATGATGGAATAACTTTTTATTATTCAACAAATTACAACGAAGAAAAAGCAAATAAGTTTGTAAAGTTTCATAGAAATTTAGAAAAATTAACTAAACAAAGTAGTCCTATCAAAAATTATTATAAATGTAAAAATACACAAGAAGCATTAGAGATATTCGGAATTCAATTTGCATTAAGAAGTGCAAATTCAGGTTCAGGTTTTGGAATGTCTGATGATTATGGAAACTTTATTACAGGCATAAATTCTGAAGATTATTTACACGATTATGTTCATTCATTTTTCGGTTAAATCTATGATAGCAAGGAGACATGGAGAGAATTTGAAGAAGGGATTGCGATTTATTATGGTGATAATTGGGGAGTTCCTTTAAGTGTGTTGAAAGAAGTTTTGAGAAGTGAATTAAAAACTAATTCAAAATATGACTTTTTAAGTGAATTAAAAAAAGGGCGTAAATCAAAAAGGCATGATGGCAAGCATTTATATGATCGCATAATAACAGCAATAATAGCAACTGAAGTTATTGAAAAACATGGTTTTGATACTGCAATTGAAATCCTTCATTCTGGTAATAATGGTGAAAATTTCTTTAAACTATTAGATGATAAAATTGGAATAAATGAGAAGAACTTCAATAATAAAATGAAGAAATTACTGAAATAAATTATTGTTTATTTTCTATAAATACTCGATATTATTTCAATCACTTCTGCCCTTTTTCTTACAGAAACAGGGATATTAGAACCGTTTTTTAAAATTATATATCCGCCATCTGACTTAATAAACTCTTTGACGTACTGCAAATTTATCAAATGGCTTTGATGCACTCTCACAAACTGATATTCTTTCAAAATATCCGCAAAATATTTTAGCGTTTTTGTTACAAATATTTTCCGTCCATCAGAGAGATAAAACTGTGTGTTATTACTATCAGATTCGCAACGAACAATCTCATCTAAATCCACAACACTAATTTTCTCTAAAGTATGTAAAGATATCTTTTGAGGTTTTTTTGTAGGATGTGATATTGCGTTTTTAAGAATCTTAAATTGTTCTTTGTCAGGATGCATTTGGTGTTTTACTTTGTTTATTGCTATTGACAATTCTTCATCAGAATATGGCTTTAAAATATAGTCGATTGCAGCAAATTTAAATGCCTTTATAGCATACGCATCACTTGCAGTCACAAAGATGATTTTGGACTTTAAATCAGGAACAATTTCTAGCAAGTCAAAACCTGTTCCGTCACCAAGCATAATATCTAAAAACAAGATGTCTGGAGTTATATTTCGCAATAATTTTGCAGCCTCAACCACAGATTTTGCTGTTCCTATGATTTCAATATCAGCATATTTCGTTTCAATATCTGATTGTAATAATTGTAATGCCGAAGGCATATCATCTACTAAAATTGCTGTTAATTTGTTCATGTGTTGATGTCTATTATTTTAATTGTCACATGTGTTCGCTAATAATCATTCTCTATACTGATACAGATATTAACATGCTCGGCTCATCTAATAATCGGTTAATAAAGGTATTTTAAAACTTACTTTTGTGCCAAGAATTTTAGTCTCATTTCCACCTAATTGCTCAATTATAAAAGCATCTTTTCCTGACAATGATTCTATGCGTTCTTTGGTTACTTCCAATGCCATTGATTGATGGTTGACATTGGTTTTTCTATTGATAGACTCCTCAATTCCTATGCCATTATCTTGAACAGTACAATGCAAAAAGTCGTTTTTTACTGCAAATGCAATCTTCAACTCACCTACTCCATCAATTGTTTTGATTCCGTGAGCAATTGCATTTTCAACAAATGGCTGTATTAACATTGGTGGAATCAACACTTCCTCAATATCAACTTCTGAATCAACATCAATTGAATAATTAAATTGCTTTTCATTCATCAACTGCTCTACTTCTATATAATTTTTTAACGTTTTTATTTCCTCATCAAGTGTTATATTTTCTTGACGCGAGTTACTCAATGTCAATCGCAACAAGGTAGCAAACTTATTAATAGTTGTATTCATTTTATCAGTATCATTTACGCCTAATGCTTTAATTCCGTTGAGAACATTGAAAATAAAATGAGGATTCATTTGCAATTGTAAGGCTTTTTGCTCTAGTGATAACAAATTGTTTTCCATTTTTAATTTCTCTTGTTCTCTTTTATTTTTTATTTTTATTGTTTGAAGATAATTACGTAAAATCAGCCATCCAAGGAACAATAATATTCCTAGAGCAACTAATTGAATCCATAATTTTTCATAGAAAGGCAAACCAATTTTAAATTGAAACTTTATGGATTCACTTTCTTTGCTATTTATAATTCTAGAATGTGCCTCAAACACATAATTACCTGCATTCAAACTCGAATAATTAACTCTCCTATCTTTTGACCAAGGACTCCAGTTCTCATCATTCAATCGCCATCTATACTGAATTTCATTAGGATGATTTAAATCGATTGTTTTAAAACTAAACGATAAATGATTCTCTGAAGGTTTTAAATTCAAAGTTTTATCACTATTTGTCCAAGCACTTAAATCAATAGTATCAATTTTGTTATATACCACTTCAATGGTTTCAAAATAAATAGTTGGACGTACAAAGTTCTTTTTATTTTCTGATGGTTCATATTTCATCAAACCATTGACAGTCCCAAACCATAAATTTCCTTTTTCATCTTCAGAAATTGTGTTTTTTGTTGTCTCAATTCCTAAAAAACCGTCGTTTCTACCAAAATGTTTTACAGAAGTAATTTGAGTGTCTTCATTCAATAAAACTTTATCAATTCCTTTATGAGTTCCTATCCATAAAT
This sequence comes from Lutibacter sp., assembly GCA_002733665.1. GTDB lineage: Bacteria > Bacteroidota > Bacteroidia > Flavobacteriales > Flavobacteriaceae > Urechidicola. The sequence goes on along the minus strand of NVWM01000028.1, from coordinate 38,083 downwards.
TATCATTTGAGTCAAATAACAACTGATTTATATTTTCTGAATACAAGTTCTCAGACCCTTGCAACCTTCTGAACTTCAATTCTTCACTCACTTCTGACCACCAAACTCCTTTTCCATGAGTTCCTAAAAAGAGTTTTGTCTTGTGAAAAATAAGTGTGCCTATTTTAGCATCAGCATTTAAAACTTTACCCAAGTGCTTTACAATATTCTTATCAATATATCCTAAAAATCCTTTTTCGGAAACATACCAAAGTCGACCAATTCTATCAATTTGAATATCAGAAATGTTAAGATCATAAATACCTTCTGACGCATCAAAATGCATCGAATTAAATACACTTCCTGTTTTTATATCATACGAAAAACTAAAAATTCCGTTTGTAGTCGTTGCAACCCAAAAAGTATCATCCTGAATTAAAATCTTACTGATTTTCTCTTTAAAATCAAGAGTATCTACAACTTTTAAGGAATCTAAAACAAAAATAGATGTATCACTTCCAATAAAAATTTGATTGCTTTTATTGGTTGCAATTGCTTGCACAGTATTGTTCAATAAAAATTGTTGATTCCCATTATTATCAACTTTAAATAGTTCGCTATTTGTGCCAACCAACAATTCATTTTCAAAATTCTGAGTTGTTGAGATATTATTTCCTCGCAGGAATTGCTCAAAGTTATTCTCAACAACTTTATACAAACCATCTAAAGTTGCTATCCAAATAGTTGATTGTCTATCTTTTATAATTTTATAAACGCCAGATTTTTTTATTTTTTGTTTAATGTTTTCATGTAACTTATCATACTCAATAGTTTCTTCTAAAAAAACATCAGGAATTAAATTAACTGCAGGAATCTCAAATTTTTCTCCATCAAATCGTGTAAACTCTCCTCCTTTTGTTGTAATCCACAAATAACCAAATTCATCTTGAGCCAGATCAATTATTTCTTGTTGTGGCAAACCGTCTGCTACTGTATAATGATGTAAATGAGAATTCTGCGACTGAATTACAGTTGCAGAAAAGATTAGAAAAACTAGTATGATTTTTTGAAAAATAAATTTTATCATTACACAAATATAACTCTTTAATATGTGAATTTATTTTATTAACCTCTCGACTCCGCTCGAGGAGACAATTGTCTGATCGAGCGGAATCGAGATCTTATCTAACATCTTAAAATTCCCGTGATTCTCAGGATGTGATTTCTCATTCCATTCGAAATGACAAAATAATTTCAACAAATAAAAACAGAAAAGAGTGACGATTTTATACTTCAAACAAAACCTTTCGTGCTCTTTCCTGTTTTACCAAACTAACTAACCATTCTTTATATTCTATTATACAATCTTAAGTTATCACTATTTGGAATCATATATTCTGATGGATATGCAAGACTCATAACAGGTTCTAAAACACACACTACAGTTGCCAACCCTTTGATTACAAGTTTGTCTCCTTTTACAGTCTGATTCCATCTAAATTTCTCAATTGGAATATTCAATTCTAATAAATCTGTTGAAATCATGTCATTATCTTTCATGAATGTATACATTTCTTCAAGCGTTTTAAAACTTGGCATTTCATCATCATTTTCATAAGTGATTTCCCACTTTACAGGCACATTAAACTTGTAACTATATACATCTCCTTGAAATCTTTCTGCTTCATTTCCCATTGCAGACAACCAATTAATCTCTGAATCTGGATACTTTGCTTCAAATTCTTTAGACAAATCAACTCTTCCTGGAGAATTTGCCGTTGGATAAAATCCGTAGTAAGGTTTTGCTAAAAGATGCCCTGTAAACTCGCTATCAAAAACACTCACATTTTCTGATGCAATTACTGCTGACGCTACATCTGTAGTAAAAACTTGTTTTAAACCGTCAATCAACATTGTATTCTTTCCTAATCCTGAAGAGTGAATTACAACTTTTGAATTGTTTTTCAATACGTTATCTAATTTTGGAAGTAAGCCTTTATCAACCGATTCTCTTATAGATACTGCACTCAATGTTCTTCCTTTTATAGTTGTTTCCAATTGCACTTGACCCATTTTGTTGTTGGTAACAATATGGACTTCAGAAATAAGGTTTTTCTTACTATTGATGTTGAGCCATAAAATAATTTCTTGAAGCGAATAAGCAGTTTCTACAATTTCATTATTCTTAGTCTCAAAATACGCTTTTGCATCTGTAAAATACGTTTTACTTCCTTTATCAACGCCTGTAATAAAGACTACTGATCTTCTTGATGCTGTTGTATCTTCTATTGTTGGATTAGTTACTGTTGCGACTTCTGATAGCATTGGAGTCGTTTCGATTGCTTTTTTTTCGGATATTTCGTTACATCCAACAAATGCGATTGCAATTGCTAATACTGATACTTTAATTGAAGTTTTCATAATTTAATGTTTTAGGTTATTACTAATTATACATCAAATGTAGAACGGAACTTCAGGTAAATTTTAAGTAGATTAGAATTCGTAGGGAACTAATTAGAATTCGTTAAAAAATTAGAGTTTCTTTTATTTTTTAATGATTGATGAGTGCTTAATTATAAAGAGTTGTCATTCCTGCGAAGGCAGGAATCTATAACAAAGTTTGGGTTTGGATTCCGTATCAAGTACGGAGTGACAAAGGAGTATGAAAAAATAATGCAAAACTATTTTAAAATGATGAGATTCTTCGTTTACTCAGAATGACAAAAAAGGCAATTATTTATTCAAAACATCTTTCAGCACCGCGATAACAACATCTACTTCTTCTTTCGTATTGTGTTTAGAAAAAGAAAAACGAACAGAAGTTTTATTAGCGTCATTTTCAGACAATATAGCATTCAAAACGTGAGATCCTCCAAGGCTTCCGCTTTGACAAGCAGAACCACCAGAAGCAGCAATTCCTTTAATATCTAGCGAAAATAACAACATTTCTATTGTTTTTGGAAAACGCACATTTAAAATAACATAACTGCTATTTTTAGGATTTATAGTACCATTAAATTCAATCTTTGAAAATGAAGATTGCAATTGCTCAATAAAATAATCTTTTAAACTTTGGATGTTTTCAATATCAGTATCTAAGTCTTGATATGCCAATTCTAAGGCTTTATCCATCCCTAAAATACTGTGAATATTCTCTGTTCCTGCTCTTGCTCCTCTTTCTTGATTTCCTCCTGTAAGAATTGGTTTGATACCAAATCCTTTTTTAAAATAGGCAAATCCTACTCCTTTTGGTCCATGAAATTTATGTGCGCTCGCAACCATAAAATCAATCGGAATTTCTTGCAAATCTAGATGATAATGACCTATTGCTTGTACAGAATCTGAATGGAAAAGGGCGTTATTTTCTTGACACAATTGAGAAACCCGTCTTACATCTAATATAGTTCCAATTTCATTGTTCACATATATCAAACTGACCAATGTTTTAGAATCATCAGTAGTTAACAAAGTTTCCAGATGGTTTGTATCTATTGTTCCATCAGCAAGAAAATTTACATAATCGACTTTAATTGCATGCTCATTTTCAAGCCTTTCAATTGTATGCAAAACTGCATGATGCTCAATTTTTGAAGTAATAATCCTTTTTACACCAAGATTTGTAACGGCATTGTGCAAAATCAAATTGTCAGCCTCACTTCCACCTGCAGTAAAAACGATTTCACTTGCTGTTACATTCAATCGTTTTGCTATGCTTTTACGAACTTTTTCTACCATTGATTTAGCCGTACGACCAAACTGATGCGTAGAAGATGGATTCCCATAAACTTCTCGCATAGAATTGGTTATAACGTTAATAACTTCAGAATCTATCTGAGTTGTTGCTGCATTATCAAAGTAAATTTTATTCATAGTACAAAGTAACTGAAATTAATTTGAACTATTTGCGTTAATAAGTGCAAAACGATTATTTTTGCTTTATAAATAAAAATGATGAAAAAAATACTTGCCCTTCTTTTTTGTATTGCTCTTTTATCTTGCGATGATGGAGATTTTGATGTTCCTGCACTAGACTTTGATTCTCAAAATATAGAATTTTGTGGAGACCTTGTATTTTTTAAAATAAATGATAGTGAATCTCTTATTATCGAATTAAACACAAATGATACTCAGCAAGAATTTCTTCTTAAACAAAGAGATAGTAATAATAACACTTTTCAATTAGGTACGAGTAATACTATAAGTTATAGAATCTTTAGTGAAGATGTAAGTTCTTCTTATTTCTGCCAATCTATTCCTCCAGCAACACCAACAGTCACTAAAGAATGGACAGGAACAGCAGAATTAATTTTAGAAAATACTATTACTGATGATGATAATGATGGTGTAGAAGAAACTGACTTATTACTTGATACTGATGGTGATGGAACATTTAATTATTTAGATAATGATGATGATGGAGATGGTATATTGACTATCAATGAATTGGATATTGATGGAAATCCAATAGATACTGATAATGATGGAATTGATGATTATTTAGATACAGATGATGATGATGATTTAATTCTTACTATTAATGAGTCTTTGTCTGATACAGACAATAGCGGAACTGTAGATTATTTAGACTCTAATTCTGCTGTTGCTTTATCGGTCTCTAGAGATTTAATTACTGATAGTTACACTTCATCTTATGCACTAATTTTTACTCTTTATAATTTGGTCTTAATTGATTCAAATTCAGAAACAATTACATTTGATGTTTTCGATTATGGTACATTAACTGGAAGCTATACGATTACAAATTAATTACTTCAAATTCTGGTTAATATACACTTCCGTTGCTCCCATTCCGTACTTTTGGTAGGATGCTTCACTTATTTTCACATTGTATCTATTAAATAAGTAATCAAGTTCGGTTTTTAGAACTCCTGCGCCAACACCGTGAATAAAAACAATTCTCGGAATTCTGTTTCTTATCGCAAACTCTAATTTGTATTTTGCAGTATCCATTTGTAAAGTGAGCATATCGTAATTGTCCATTCCACGTGAAGATTTAATCAGTTTATCTATATGCAAATCTACTTCCATTGGTGGAATTTCTCCTTTGTTCTTTTTAAATTTCGTTTGTTTCTGCCCTTTTTTATACTCTTCTTTGTACGACAATTGATTAGATACAATAACTGTTTTTGCTATTTCAGATTGTTCAACACCAATTTTTACCAATTCGTTTTCAGTAAATTTCATTACAAAATCGTATTCTGTAAGAATTGAAATCATTTGATTATCAATAGCAGTAACTTTGCCTTTAATGGCATCGTCTGTGACAGCAACTTTATCTCCTATTTTAAATTTCATGCTTAAAAATTTATTTATGTTTTGTTATTATTTTTCAAAATTTACGTCAATTCGAGTGATTTTTAAGAATAAAACGAACAAAAATTGTATCGAGAATAGTAAATTTATTTCCAATTAGTTCTCGATACAAAATTCTAATTAGAATTTTACTCGAACTGACATTTAAAAAACCAACAATGATTTGTAATTTAGCACAAAAATAATATGACAAAAGAAACTAATACTATAAAAACTGAACTTTTCTTTACCGATGCTTTAAAAAAAGTGTCAATCGATGAAAAAAGGAAAGAAATATTAGTTTCTATTGCAGATTTTATTGCATCAGAAATTAAAAAATATAACGCTATAAATTTTAATTTTATCTGCACGCACAATTCTCGTAGGAGTCAGATAGCACAAGTTTGGGCGCATTATGCTGTTGAACATTATAAACTGAAAAATATTCTAAGTTTTTCTGGAGGAACGGAAGCGACTGCATTTCATAGAAATACTGTTAAAACACTGCAAGAAGTTGGATTTGAATTTATATTAACTGAAATTTCGCATACAAATCCTCATTATGAGATTTCTTTTGAAGGTGTACAACAGACAATCATAGGCTTTTCAAAAGTATATGATGATACTAGCACAAAAAAACCTTTTATTGCCATTACTACTTGCTCATCTGCAAATGAAAATTGTCCTTTTATTCCTGAGGCATTACAACGCTTTCATGTAGAGTATGAAGATCCAAAATCATCTGACAATACAGATTCTACATCAAAAAAATACTTAGAAACAAATCAAAAAATTGCTGCAGAAATGAATTTTTTGTTTCTACATATCAGTAAAATGATATAATTCCTTACTTTCGTAATCTTAATAGCATTATGGGTATTGTACAATTTTTAGAAGAGAATATGCTTTCTTGTTCTTGGAAACAAGGCTTTGGTGTAGATTGTATGGGTTGTGGAATGCAACGTTCTATCATTCAGCTTTTTAAAGGAGAGTTTATGGAAGCATTTAAAATGTATCCAGCAATTTATACACTTATTGTTATGTTTGTCTTTCTTGGATTTCACTTAAAATTTGATTTCAATAAAGGAGGAAGAATACTCATTTATTTATTCAGTATCAATGCACTAATTATATTAACTAACTTTATATTAAAAATCACTCACTAAACTTTATTTAAATGGAAAAACAAAAATTACCTGGCGCACAGTCTTCATTAATCTTAGGAATATTTTCAATAGTTACAGCATGTTGTTGTCTTGGTCTTCCTGGAGTTATTATGGGATATCTCGGTTATAATAAATCAAAAACAGCAAAAGCAACTTATGATGAAAATCCAGAGCAATATGATGGCTTAGGAAATGTAGAAGCAGGAAAAATAACTTCACTTATCGGATTAGGTTTAGGTGTACTAATAATTATAAGGATTATATACATCCTTTCTACTAATGATATTAGTGAAGTGTCTGACAGATTTATGAAAGCTTATACTGAGGCTTTAGAAAATCAATAAAATGAAATTCAAAACTATTGGATTGCTATTTGTTGGAATGATGATAGCAATCCTTTATTTTTATTTTAATCCTAGTGTCACATTTTTTCCAAAATGTCCATTATACACAACTACAGGAATCTATTGTCCTGGATGCGGAAGTCAACGTGCATTCCATGACTTATTACATCTTGATTTTAAAGGGGTTATTGGACACAATTTATTGTTCTTATTTGGACTTTCAATTTTGATTTATCATTTGACAGTCAACTTCTTAAACACCTTTTACAATAAGGGAATTAAAAACATTCTATATCATAAAAAAGCACCAATATTGATATTAGTGCTTATTATTATTTTTTGGATATTGAGAAATATTCCTTTGTATCCTTTTACGTTGTTGGCTCCAAATTGATTTTTGGCTTAAACATCAAGAGAAGTCTTCATGTGGCTTTTTTTATTAACTTTTTTCCATATTTAAATGAAAAATAAATTATTGCAAAATGTATAATCCAGTATATTATTGAGCCTATAATATTACCACGTTGTAATCCATCTAATTCACTTGAAAATATTTAAAAACACTAAAAATTGAGGCTAAAAACCTTTGTATTTGACCTACAAAGGCCAATATAAATAAAGATCCAATTATGTAAAGTATTACTCCAAATATTTTATTCATTAAGTTAAATTTTTGATTATTATAAGTACGACAGATAAAGTTAGTGATAAAAACAAAGTCAAGTAATCAGTTTACACTTCAATACTTTTATCATAAGGTATAGACGCTAATATATGTTCTATAACCTCAACACGTGCTGATGTTTTACGGTTTGCTCTAATTATTTTAAAAGGTCTATCCCCTTCTTTTGCCTTTGCAAACATCTTATTTTTATAAAAGGTATAACTATCCCAAAGTTCTTGCGCTTTTTCATCAACCTTTGTCATTTTCCATTGTTTTAAAGGATCAGATTTGATATCATCAAAACGTTTTGCTTGTTCTCGTTTAGAAATAGACATATACAATTTGACCAATCTCGTTCCAGATTCTGTAACCATTCGTTCAAAATCATTTATTTGATTCATAAATAGTTCGTGTTCATCTTCAGTACAGAACCCATTTACAGGCTCTACAACTGCTCTATTATACCAACTTCTATCAAAGAGTATGATTTCTCCTTCTTTTGGAAACAACGACACATATCGCTGAAAATACCATTGTGTACGCTCTTCTTTGGTTGGTTTAGGAAGTGCTACAATTCTGTAATGACGTGCATTAATACGCTCAGTTAACCTTCTAATTGCGCCTCCTTTTCCTGCTGCATCACGACCTTCAAAGATTATAATGATGCGTTCGTTATTTGCAATCGCCCAAGTTTGTAACTTTACCAATTCTACTTGAATTTTTTCTAATTTTTTTTCATAATCTATGTAACGAATTGCTTTTTCAACATTAACTTTATCTGAAGATAATAATGCCGTCAATCCCTTTTTAGAATTCAGTTTCTGAAGATTTTTTTCTGTATAATTAAATTCTTCCATGTTAGTCTATTTGTTTATTTGAACGATAATAGCGCATTATTACATTAGGATCTGGATGTAATGTTGTCAATGCTTCCTCTTTTCCTTCATAATTAAACTGTGAGAGCAGATATCTCATACTCTCTAATCGAGAAGCCTTTTTATTATTTGCTTTTACAAGTATCCACGGACTATATGCTGTATGTGTTTTGCTAAACATTTGCTCTTTATAGCTTGTGTAATCATCCCAAAGAGCTTGTCCTTTCTTATCTACAGGACTAAATTTCCATCTCTTTAAAGGGTTTGCAATACGTGCGTTAAAACGCTCTTCTTGAACGTCTTTCGAAATAGAAAACCAAAACTTAATTATAGTAATACCGTCTTCATATAACATATGTTCAAATTCTGGAACCTGCACCATAAACTTATTGTATTGTTTATCATTACAAAACCCCATGACAGGTTCAACTACTGCACGATTGTACCAACTACGATCAAAAAAGACTATTTCACCTGGATTTGGCAACTTCTTTATATATCTTCTAAAATACCATTGTCCTCTTTCGGTTTCCGTAGGTTTAGTAAGTGCTACAGTTTTCATAGAACGAGGGTTTAAATGCTCAGAAAAGCGTCTTATATTCCCTCCTTTTCCTGCGGCATCTCGTCCTTCAAAAATAACAATAACGCGTTTTTTATTTTTAGAAATCCACTGCTGAAGTTTTACTAACTCAATCTGAAGCATTTTTAGTTCTTCATTGTATGTTAGTGTATTTAAAACTTTATCTATATTAATGTTTTTCTCTTTTATTACAGTCAACAATTCTTCTTTTGTTGTTGCGCTGTCAAAGTCTCGTTGCGTAAGTTTTGGCTCTTGTTTGATTTCTTCTATTATATCTTCCTGTATATTTTCTTCTTCTACCATACACAAATATAATAATATCTAATAAAAAAACCTCTGAAAATCAGAGGTTTTAATGCTATTTATTTTAAATTTAAATTAGAGCATTTTTGCTCCAATCTCTTTATAAACTCCACTTTCTAATTTACTTCTAATTGCAGAAAATGCTGTAATAGTTTCTTCTATATCTTCTAAAGTATGTGCTGCTGTAGGAATCAATCTTAAAATAATTAATCCTTTAGGAATTACTGGATATACAACAATAGAACAGAAAATACCATGATTTTCTCTTAAATCATGTACCATTGCCATTGCTTCTGGTATTTCTCCTTTTAAAAACACAGGAGTTATACATGTTTTTGTTGTTCCTAAGTCAAAACCTGCATTGCGCAATCCGTTTTGTAAAGCATTCGTAATTTCCCACAATTTATCTTTTAATTCAGGCATTGTACGAATCATATCTAAACGTTTTAATGCTCCTTTTACCATTGCCATTGGCAATGATTTTGCAAACATCTGAGAACGCATATTGTATTGCAAGAATTGTATTACATCTTTATCTCCTGCAAAGAAAGCTCCAATTCCTGCCATTGCCTTTGCAAATGTTGCAAAATATACATCAATACCATCTTGTACGCCTTGCTCAAAACCTGTTCCTCTACCTCCTTCTCCAAGGGTTCCAAATCCGTGGGCATCATCAACCAATAAACGGAAGTTATATTTCTCTTTTAACGCAATTATCTCTGCTAAACGACCTTGCTCTCCTCTCATTCCAAAAACACCTTCAGAGATCACTAAAATACCTCCTCCAGTTTTTTCAGCCATTCGTGTAGCACGTTGCATATTTTTCTCAAAACTAGTTATATCATTATGACGGTATACAAAGCGTTTTCCGGCATGTAATCTTACTCCATCAATAATACAAGCGTGCGTGTCCATATCATAAACAATCACATCATTTTTAGTTACCAAAGCATCTATTGCAGATACCATTCCTTGATATCCAAAATTTACTAAATATGCAGCATCTTTATCAACAAACTCTGCACATTCTTGCTCTAGTTGCTCATGATACTTTGTATGTCCAGACATCATTCGCGCTCCCATAGGATACGCCATTCCATGTTCCATTGCCGCTTCACCATCTGCTTTTATAACTTCAGGATGATTTGCCAAACCTAAATAATCATTAATACTCCAAGTAACTACTCTCTTGCCATTAAAAATCATTCTGTTAGAAATATTACCTTCTAACTTCGGAAAAATATAATAACCCTCAGCTTGTTTTGACCATTTGCCAAGAGGTCCTTTATCGTCTTTTATTCTGTCAAATAAATCTTTCATATATTCTATCTTACTATAATATTAGTAAACTTCAAAATTTTGAGATTGCAAATTAACTATTTTTTGAGGTATTTTCAAATAAAAAAAGTGTTGAACTTCAACACCTTCATTATTTTTATATTTTTTTACTTAATTATTTAATAAACTCTACCGTAGAATTTTCTTGTTTTTGACTGTCAAAAAATCCTTGTTCTCGCATCCATATATCACTATAAATCTTACTCATATATCGCGAGCCATGGTCTGGAAAAATAATAACTACTTTACTATTCTTGTCAAATTCTCCTGCTTTTGCGTATTGTTTTACGGCTTGCATTGCTGCTCCACTTGTATATCCAGCAAAAATTGCTTCTTTTAAAACAAGTTCTCTTGCTGTATGTGCGCTATCTTCATCTGAAACTTTTTCAAACTTATCAATAATATCAAAATCAGTAGCCGTTGGAATTAAATTTTTTCCAAGTCCTTCAATTCTATATGGATAAATTTCATTTACATCAAATTCTTTAGTTTCATGAAATTTCTTCAAAATAGAACCAAATGCATCAACTCCTAATATCTTAATATTCGGATTTTGTTCTTTTAAGTAACGTGCCGCTCCTGAAATTGTTCCTCCAGTTCCACTTGCTGCTACTAAATGCGTAACTTCACCTTTGGTCTGCTCCCAGATCTCTGGTCCTGTAGAATGATAGTGTGCATCAATATTTAATTGATTAAAATATTGATTGATATATACTGAGTTTGCTGTCTCTGCATGCAATCTCTTTGCTACTTGGTAATAAGATCTTGAATCGTCTGCACTAACGTGTGCTGGACAAACATATACCTTTGCTCCCATCGCTTTGAGCATATCTATTTTATCTTTAGATGATTTTGAACTTACTGCCAAGATACATTTATATCCTTTCGAAATACTAACCATAGCCAGACTAAAACCAGTATTTCCTGAAGTTGTTTCAATAATTGTATCTCCAGACTTTAAGATTCCTTGTTTTTCTGCTTGATTGATTATATATAGTGCTATTCGATCTTTAGTTGAATGTCCTGGATTATATCCTTCGAACTTTGCTAAAAATTCACCGTCTAAATTTTCGGTGATGCTGTTTAATCGTATCATTGGTGTGTCACCAATAAGTTCTAATATATTCTGATGAATACTTTTGTTTCGTTTCATGAATTGTAATAACTTTACAAGAGGCAAATTTACAAAAAAAAATTAAATTGCAATAATCCCCTCTAAATCTAATAAAAACGCATACTCGCGAGCTACATCTTTCAAACTGTCAAATCTTCCTGAAGCTCCTCCATGACCTACACTCATATCAATATGCATTATAATTTTATTTTTATTTTTTGTTTGTTCTCTTAGTTTTGCTACCCATTTTGCTGGTTCAAAGTATTGAACTTGAGAGTCGTGTAAGCCTGTTGTAACTAACAAATTAGGATATGTTTTATTTTCGACATTATCATAAGGTGAATATGACTTCATATACTTATAATATTTTTTTTCATTAGGATTTCCCCATTCATCATATTCTCCTGTTGTTAGTGGAATTGTATCATCAAGCATTGTCGTCACAACATCTACAAATGGTACTGCTGCAATAACTCCGTTAAACAGTTCTGAATTCATATTTATTATTCCTCCCATTAATAATCCTCCTGCTGATCCTCCCATCGCATATAAATGCTTTTCAGATGTGTAATTTTCTTTTATTAAATATTTTCCACAATCAATAAAATCAGTAAACGTATTCATCTTACATAGCAATTTGCCGTCTTCATACCATTGTCTTCCCAAGTACTCACTTCCTCTGATGTGCGCTATTGCAAAAACGAAGCCACGATCTAGTAGGCTTAATCGAGTTGTACTAAAACCATCACTAATTGTATGACCGTACGAACCGTAAGCATATAACAATAATGGTGTTTCATTACTCAATTTTGTGTCCTCTCTATATACTAGTGACACCGCAACTTGCTTTCCGTCACGTGCTTTTACCCAAATTCGTTCGCTTTTATAATTCTTTTTATCAAATTTCCCACCAACAACTTCTTGTTCTTTTTTGATTTCTTGTGACTTATCATCCATATTAAAATCAATAACCGAACTTGGAGTAGTCATCGAATTGTATCCATAACGAATACTATTTGTATCAAATTCTGGGTTTGCAAATACGCCAACAGAATAAGTTTCCTCATCAAAAGGTAAATAATAATCTTCTGTTTTATCCCAACGGATAATTCTAATTTTATTAAGTCCGTTTGAGCGTTCTTCAAGTACTAAATGGTTTTTAAAGATAGATATATCTTCTAATAAAACATCTTTTCTATGAGCAATTACTTCTTTCCAATGCTCTTTAGAAGTTTTATTTCCTGATGTTTTCATCAGCTTAAAATTGGTTGCTTTATCTTTATTGGTTAGTATATAAAAATCACCGTTATAGTGAGCAATACTGTATTCCAAATTTTTTGTTCGCTTTTGAAATAGTTTAAATTCACCAGAAATATCATCAGCAGGTAAAATTTGGTACTCAGATGAAAGTGTACTAAAAGAGCCTATTATTATATATTTTTGTGATTTCGTTTTATAAACGAACGTTCCGAAGGTATCGTCTGTTTCATGAAAAACTTCAACATCTTCTTTAGAGTTTGTTCCTAAAACATGCTTGTAAATCTTATGACTTCTTAGTGTTTCAGCATCTTGCTTAGTATAAAAAATCGTTTTGTTATCATTTGCCCAAGTTGCCGTTCCTGTTGTATTTTCAATTTTATCTGGATAGATTTCGTTAGTTTCTAAATTCTTAAATTGCAATGTATACTGCCTTCTACTCACGGTATCAACACCAAAAATTACTAGCTTGTTATTTGGACTTACAGACATTCCTTTTAATTGAAAATAGTCAAATCCTTTTGCCAATTTATTTACATTAAAAAGCAATTCTTCATCTGCTTTTAAGTTTCCTTTCTTACGCGAATAAATTGGGTATTGATCTCCTTTTTTAAAACGCGTGATATAGAAATAACCATTTTTCTTATAAGGGACAGACTCATCTTCTTCTTTTATACGCCCTTTCATCTCTTCAAATAAGTCCTTTTGAAACTTCTTTGTATGCGCTGTCATCTGCTCAAAGTACGTATTTTCAGCATTCAAATAGTCAATGACATTTGGATTTTCTCGCTCATTTAACCAATAATAATTATCTATTCGCGTATCGCCGTGAATTTTTAATTCTTTTGGTTTTTTAGTGGCAATTGGAGGGTTTACATTTTGAATGCTCATGCTGTTATTTTTATAAGGACACAAAAATAAGCGTTCGTTTATAATAAACAAGCAATAAGTAATAATGAATTGTTAAAAATATGACCAATCTTTTGATTGGCATCATTGAGAATGAACTCGGAGAATGTGGCAATCTGATTAGTAGTAAGATTTCCCTTTATAGCAGAGAGATTACTTCAATCGTTACTCTTTTTTGTAATGACGGATTCAATATTATTATATGCCTTTGTTGGTAGGATACAGCAACAAAGGCGAAATGTGTAAAAGTTAATTTAACTTGAAGATGGGTAAAAAATTCCACTTTCAAATGTAATGGGAATGTAACCTCCTTCTGTATCTTTCACGTCCAAATCAAATACTTGAGGCGCTTGCCATTGTTTTTTAGTTTCTTGTTTATTCATTATAAGGTTGTATTTTTAATTACATGCAAACTTAAAAAAAAAAAACGGTTTAAAAGAGTTATATTGTAAAATATTATTCTTCAAAATAAGCAGCATTAAAACCAATCAAGTATAGTTTTTCTTGCGCACGTGTAACTGCTGTATATAACCAACGAAGGTATTCCTTATTAGGACCTTCAGGCAAGTATGGCTGTTCTATAAAAACTGTTTTCCATTGTCCACCTTGTGACTTATGACAAGTCATAGCATAAGAAAACTTAACTTGCAGTGCATTAAAGAATTTGTTTTTCTTAATAGATAGTAACCTTTTATAATTAGACTTTTCGTTCTCAAAGTCCTTTGCAACTTCTTGATACAAGCGATTAGAATCTTCATAAGAAAGCGAAGGTGTAATTGAAGTCAACGTATCTAATAAAATAACGGTTTCAAATGGTCTTTGATTTTTATAATCTATCATTCTTACTTTTACTTCGGCAAAACGAAAACCATATAGTTCTTTTATCTTTCTGATTTCCATAATCTCACAAATATCACCATTTGCAATAAATCCTGCATCTGATGAATCACTTAGCCAAAAATAATTATTCTTAACAACCATTACATAATCTCCTGTTGAGATTTCATTTTCTTGGCCTCTTATCTTACTTCTTATTTGCTGATTGTATTGATTTGCGCGTTTATTAGACCGTACTATAAAAGCAGTATCTTCAACACCTTGACTGTCATATGCTGTTGTAATAGCATCTTCTATATCATAGCCATCTTCTAAACGAATGATATCTGGAAAATCAAGTTTAAATTTAAATGTATCAAAAACATATCCTGAAAGAAGTTGTCGTAATTCCGTAGCATTTGATAAAATCCCTGAATCAGCATGTTGACGCATTACTTCAGTAAGTTCTAGTTCAACGACATCCTTATTATAGTTTAATGATAATTTATTTGCATCAAGCGCTGGGCTTATATCTAGTTTTACTGGAGGCAATTGCGCTGTATCACCTATAAAAATTAATTTACAGCCAACTCCTGAATATACATATGAAATTAAATCATCGAGTAAAGAGCCATTTTCAAAGAGTTTAGAATTAGTAGTGAGGTCAGATATCATTGAGGCTTCATCGACAATAAAAAAAGTATTGGTATGCTTATTTGTTTGCATTACAAAATTTACGCCTCCATTTTTTGCTTTTTTTGGGTGGTATATTTTTTTATGGATTGTATATGCAGGTCTGCCAGCATAATTAGAGATTACTTTTGCTGCTCTTCCTGTTGGTGCAAGCATCACAGATTTTTTTCCTGATTTCCATAAATTTTTAACAACTGTACTTATACTTGTAGTTTTTCCAGTTCCTGCATAACCTCGCAATAAAAATAATCCATTAGGATTTTTTTCAAAAATAAAATCTGACAACTGAATTAATAACAAATTTTGAGCATCTGTCGGTTTAAACGGAAAGGATTCTACAAGTTCATTACAAAAATCTTGAGCAGTTTTTATCATATATATTTATAAAAAGTCAAATATACGACTTGATTTTTGCAAAAAAATTTTTACCATTGAAAAAAAAATGTAAATTTGCGTGTAATCAATTTATAAAAATTATCAAATGTTAGGAATCTTATTATCTTTTATTATTGGAATCATCCTTTGTTATTTTATTGCAAAAGCAATTTTAAAATTTGTTCCAAAAAAAGTACAACCAATTATTGGAATACTTTTATGGATATTAATTGTTTGGCTATTTTATATATCATACCAAAGCGTTATGAAGCCAATTCAATTTAATGCAGAAAAAACAAAACGTTATACTAAAGTTGTGAAAAGTTTGAAAGTTATTGGTGATGCTCAAAAAGCACATAAAAAAGTAACTGGAACGTATGCCAAAACTGGTGATGCATTGATTAAGTTTATTGATACTGCAAAGTTTGCAGTTACACAATCAAGAAATGAAATAAAAAAAGAAGATCGTGGAGGAGGAATTTATGTTGATGTAGAATATAGAGTAACTGATACTGTAGGTTTTACTGATGTAAGAGCAAATTTTGCAGGAAGAGATTATAAAAACCTGATGAAAGTTCCTGGAACTGATGCTAATTTTGTGATGACGTTAGGAAAAGTGCAAAAAACTCACGGTTACATGGCTCCTGTATATGAAGTGAAAGTTTCTAAAGATATTGTGTTAAATGGTATGGACGCTGATTTAATTCGTCAAGAAAAAGAAGCTATTGAAAATGACCAAATAAAAGGTGATCATGTAAGAATTGGGTCTCTAAATGAAGTGAGTGATAGTGGAAACTGGCCTCCTTCTTATGACTTGGGAGATCTTAAAAAATAGAAATCATTAAAACAGATTTTAAAGATATAGATATATCCATTCAACTTCGGTCGGATGGATTTTCTTTTTGCATTCTTGATAAGGATTCAAAGGAGAGCATTGTTGTACAAGATTGTTTGTTTGAGAATGAGAATATCACTCCACAAAAACAATTAGATTTCTTTGTCAATCAATTTGAAACCAATGAATTGCTCAAAAATAGTTTCACCAAAGTAAACGTAACGCACAGTAATAATTTGTCAACATTTGTTCCGCTACCATTTTTTAATGAAGACAATTTGAGTGAATACCTACAATACAATCTTAAGGTGCTAGAAAATGAATTTATCGCATATGACACTATAGAAAGTGCAGAAATGATAAATGTATATATTCCGTTTGTACACTTAAACAATTATTTATTTGATAGATTTGGAAGTTTTGATTACAAGCATTCTTCATCTGTTTTGGTAGAAACGCTGCTAAAAGAAACTTTAGCAAATGATAAAACTCATTTTTTTGTAAATGTTGAAACTGGTATTTTTCAAATTGTTGTTTTAAAGAACAAAAAAATGAAGTTCTTTAATACATTTAACTTTAAAACAAAAGAAGATTTTATTTATTATATCTTATTTACAGCAGAGCAGTTAAACTTAAATCCTGAAGAGTTTCAATTAACACTTTTAGGCGATATAGAAAAAGAATCAGAATTATATGACATCATATATAAGTATATAAAAAACATACATTTCTTTCTACCAAATTATATGCTTTCAAAAGATTTATTGATTTCTAATCATTCGCATTTCACATTACTAAACCAACATTAGATGCGAATTATATCTGGAAAACATAAAGGAAGACGCTTATCTGCGCCAAAAAACTTACCCGTAAGACCAACTACTGATATGGCGAAGGAAGCCTTATTCAATATCCTTAACAACAACTATTATATTGATACTTTAACTGTGATTGATTTATTTGCTGGAACAGGGAATATCAGTTTTGAATTCGCCTCAAGAGGTTGTGAAAAAATCACTTCAGTAGATTCTCATTATGGCTGTGTAAAGTTCATTGCAACTACTGCCAAAGAACTTGATTTTGCTATTGATACTATCAAAAGTGATGTCTATAAATTTTTAGATAAATCATCGTTAAAAGCAACTGTTATTTTTGCTGATCCTCCATATAATTTTGAAAAAGAACAATTTGAAAGAATAGTTGAATTGGTGTTTAAAAATAATTTATTGAATGATGGTGGAATGCTGATTATTGAACACGCTAAACAAACAGATTTATCTGAAAACGAGCATTTTAGTTATTCAAAAAGATATGGTGGAAACATGTTTAGTTTCTTTGAGAAAGAAGAATTATAACAGTGTTTTGATAATATCATCTTCTGATATTCCTTCTGCTTCTGCCTTATAATTCTTAACAATTCTATGTCTTAATATTGGATACGCAACTGCCTTCACATCTTCAATATCTGGAGAAAATTTACCATTGATTGCAGCATTTACTTTTGCTCCTATAATCAAATTTTGTGATGCTCTTGGTCCTGCGCCCCAATCTATATAGTTATTTACAATCTCAGGAGTATTTATTGTGTTTGGTCGAGTTTTAGAAACCAGTTTTACTGCATATTCTACAACATTATCTGCAACAGGAATACGGCGAATTAACTTTTGGTATTCAATAATTTCATCAGCAGTGAAAAGAGAATTTACAGTTACATCTTTGTCAGACGTTGTGCTTTTTACAACTTGTACTTCTTCTTCAAAAGTTGGATAATCTAAATATATTGAGAACATAAAGCGATCTAATTGCGCCTCTGGAAGTGGATATGTACCTTCTTGCTCAATCGGATTTTGAGTAGCCAACACAAAAAATGGCAATGCTAATTTATGATGATGTCCAGCAATTGTTACCGTACGTTCTTGCATCGCCTCAAGCAATGCTGCTTGTGTTTTTGGTGGTGTACGATTAATTTCATCTGCCAAAATAATATTTGAAAATATTGGTCCTTTTATGAATTTGAAATTTCGATTTTCATCTAAAATTTCACTCCCAAGAATATCCGAAGGCATTAAATCTGGTGTAAATTGAATCCGTTTAAAATCTAATCCAATTGCTTCAGCAATCGTATGAACAAGTAATGTTTTAGCCAAACCTGGAACACCAATCAATAATGAATGTCCTCCACCAAATATAGAATACAAAACATGATCAACAGTCTGGCTTTGACCTACAATAACTTTAGAAATTTCTTTTTTAAGTTCTTTATACTTAATTCCTAACTGCTCAATTGCTGCTACATCTGACATAAATGATTAATCCTTTTTCCAATTTTTATCAAAAGCACAATCTTTGTAACTTCCGTTTAACTTTATATAAGTGTCTGAAATTTTTTCTCTCGACCATTTATCAATCGCTTCTTCTTTCTTCTTTTGCAATGATAATGATTGAATTTTTACGTAATCATCTACATAATCTGCTGTATGAGAATCTGTTTTGGATTTTAATAAAATTATTTTAAACATTTTTTCACCCTCTCTTGTTTCATCATAAAATGGCGCTGTAGTTTCTCCAGTACTTAAGTCAGAGATACGAGAGTATAGCGTTGGATCCATACGAGTTAACTCAAAATGTGAATCTCCTGTTTGAGGATGTAAAATTGCACCTTTATTAGTCTTTGTTGCAGTGTCTTCAGAATACTCTTTTACAGCATCTTCAAATGAAATTGTTCCTTTTTCAATTTCTTTTGTCAATTTTTCTAAAGTCTCTTTTGCGTCTAACAGTTTACTATCATCTATTTCTGGTTGAATTAATATATGACGCAAATCTATTTGCTGACCTTTAATTTTTTCTACTTTGATAATATGATATCCGAAATCTGTTTTAAAAGGGTCCGAAACTTCACCTACATCTAAACTAAAAGCAACTTCTTTAAATTCTTTTACAAATCCACTTTCACGAGTAATTGTATATGCTCCTCCAGATCCTGGACCGTTTCCTGAAGCAGAAGGGTCATCAGAATGTAAAATTGCTTTCAAATTCATACTTGATCCAGCTTCAATGTCAGACTTTATCTTTTTTAACTTATCTACAACTCTTTTTACCTCTTCTTCTGTTGGCTTTGCGTAAATAACAATTTGTGAAATTTCAATTTCAGCTCCAAATTCTGGTAAGTTTCCTTCAGTTTCTAAGTTCTTAAAATACGTACGAACTTCATCTGGAGTAATATCAATTTCTTCTGTGATACTTGCTCGTTCTCCCTGAATAAGTTGTTGTTCCCTTTGTATTTGACTTAATTCTGTTCTTAAGTCTTCTTCATCATTAAATCCATAAAACTCTACTACTTTTTGAATACTTCCTAATTGCTGTGCAAACGTACTAATTTGATTATCTACTTGCTCTAATACTCTACTATCAGATATAGGAATACTATCTATAACTGCATGATGTGCTAGTAATTTTTGTGACATAATTTCTTCAAGCATTTCACAATCAGATATCTTAATTCTACCTTCACTTCGCTGCTCAATTTCTATTTTAAACTTCTCAACATCAGAGTCTAACACTATATTTTCACCTACCACAACTGCTACTCCATCAACTTTAATTCTTTCTTGAGAATATGTATTGATTGCAAACAATAAACATGTTAGTATTAATCCTTTTTTTATCATTTTAATATGTTTCAAATTTTTGATTTTTAATTGCATCATTTAATAAATCTACTTCTATTTTTCGTAATAATTCTAATTTTCTTTTATGCAGAATAATCTGCTTTATAGTTGGCGAAACATAGTTTATAGGGGCTATTTCGTTTCGTTTTAAAACATCTTTAATTGTTATCAAATATAATCCTAATGAATCTTCTTTTTGAAGAAAATTTGATTTTTTTAAGATATTCTTTTTATTCTCACTTTTTAAATAATCAATCTCATTTAGCAGGTCATTATATTTTATCCAAATTGAGTCATTAAAATTAAATGATTTGAATTCTAATGTTCGTAATTGCAAACTATCTTTATCTGTTGCTTTATTAGATTTAAATAATTTTATCAATCCTCTCTTATCTGCTCTATTCTTGTTAGTATGAAGGTACTTTAACTGTACTAATTCTTCATTTAACTTAAAGTTATCATGATTAGCTACATAATATTTTTCAATCTGATAATCTGTCACAAGAGTATCTAACTTATTAGAAACCAATGCCTCCTTATATGCATTGATAAAAAGTGTAGCGCGATAATCTGATACTAATTTCTCAAATGATATTGTTTCATCTTTCAAATTTAATTCTGCTTGATGCAATAATAACTGTTGTTTTGCCCAAGAATTAATATAGTTTTCTACAAATAAAACACTGTCCTGTTTTGCAAGATTAGATACTAAAACTGCATCAATCTCTGATTGATACAAAATCTTATTATATACTTTTGCAACTGGCATTTTTATCTCCTCTTTTTTAAACTTCATAGGAAATTCACAGGAGATAAATAGCATCATAGTTACTATGTAAATAATATTTCTAAACATTTTATTTTTCAATTATACTTTTTACTGTTTCTTCATTCATTTTTACAGCATATAATGAGTGTAATTCTTTAATCCATTCTAATTCTAAAAATTCTTGATAATCATTAATCACTTTACCTCTTATTTTTTTCAACTCTTGTGGAGTTTCTCCATCAACTAATAGATAATTATTAGCATTTGCATCATAGTAATTTTGAACACCTAAACTATCTTTCGATTTTTCCCAAATACGGCTCTGTAACACTTCAAATAATAACAATCCTTCTTTGTATTCTTGATATGTATTTTTATATTCTTGGTTGTTATTTTCTAGATCATTTTTAAAATGCTCTAAAATTTTTACTTCTTTAAATGAATTTAAAGCCTTTTCAGTCAAATCGTTTCCGTTTAAATAATCAAATAATGCTTTTTGATTTATCTTTTCGCCATCAATAATCATCAAATTTTTAATAAATTTTCTCTTATTATCCTTCCAGTTTTCTTTCTTAAAAGCCTTTAAAGAACGATCATTTATTTCAATGTCATACACTGTTTTTAACTTATGAACTATAGAATAATCGATACTCTTAGAACGATCTCCCTTCTTGACCTTTTCTGTTATTTTATCTTCAATCTTGTCAAAACTTTCTATTGGAAATTTATTTACTAACTTAATAATATGCCAACCAAACCTTGATTTGAAGGGTTTTGAAAAATCTCCAGCATTTGTTAAAGCGAATGCCGTATCTTCAAACTCTTTAACCATTCTACCTGAGCCAAATCTTCCTAAACTACCATTCTTTTTTGCAGTATATGTATCTTCTGATAGTGTTTTTGCCAAATTATCAAAACCTTCTCCTCTAACTAGTTTTGAATAAATTTCATCTATTTTAATTTTACTTACTTCAGAATCACCTTTTATCATTATGTGAGCAGCTTCAACTTCTCCTCGTGCATCTCTCTTATCATGAACTTGCAAAATATGATAACCAAACCTTGTCTTAAAAGGAATAGAAACTGCATTTATAGGTGTATTGTATGCAGACGATTCAAAAGGATACACCATATTAAACGCTGAAAAATAACCTAAATTCCCTCCATTTTTTTGAACTGATGGATCTTGAGAGTATTTTTTTGCAACTTCTGCAAAAGACTCACCTCCAATAATTTTATTTCTTGCTTCTATAATTTTAGAATATGATGCTAAAGTATCTAGAGGGTTTTTAAAATTTTCATTTATTAAAATATGACTAGCATTAATTTCAATCAAACTACGATCATATGCTTCTTTAACCACATCATTCAACACAGATTCATCACGTAAATAAGGATCCATTAGTTGTTTCTTGTAAGATGCCAATTCTGATTGGTAAGACTTAATAGTGTCAAACTTTAAATCGTATGCTTGCTTAATTTTTAATTTATAATTGATAAAAAGATCTAAATAATTCTTTATATCCTTTTGATTCTCATCTGTTACAATGTCTAAATTTTTAGAATATACTCTTAAAAATTCTGAAGTAAAAACAGGCTCATCAGCAATAGTGAATAAAATTAAATCGTTGTTTTGAGAATTAACGTTAAAAAAACTTAACGCAATAAATAAAATAATATAGTTTTTAAATGTCATTTTTCTTTTTTTAATACATACAAAAATAAGAATTCACCTGAGTTATTACACATAATAAACGGCGCAATTTATCTTTTATTTTTGATTTGTAATGTTAAGGAAATTATAAAGAAATTACACCTTTAACTTTTCCGATTTCAACATACTTTGATATGATTTCGTCTGAACTATTCATTTCGATGAGTATTGAGATACTTGTGTATTTCCCTGTTTTTGATGGTCTTGTGGTTATTACTGCTCCTGCATAATTAAAAATATCCTCAATCATTTTCATTTTATCATTATCCTTTGGAATAATAAATTTATATAAATAGTTGGAAGGAAAAATCATTGTTTCATCCAAACTTAATTTTAATTTTTTAAAGACTTCTGGTGTTTTATCCATTATAAAATTTTATTAAATTAGATACAAAAACATTACCAATATAAATAGTCATTTTTTGCTATGCAAAATTACGCTTATATTTAATGATTTTTAATAAATTGCTAAAACAAATTTTGAATATATTATTTTCGCAGTATGCAACAAAAAATAGTAATTACTGGAGGCCCTGGAACAGGGAAAACAATGATAGTTGAAGAACTTGTCAGTAGAAACCATAAGTGTATGGTAGAAATTTCTCGTGAAATAACCCTTAGAGCTCGTGAAAACGGTACAGAACAACTCTTTTTAACAGAACCTTTATTGTTCAGTCAGTTACTCTTAGAAGGGCGTATAGGTCAACATACTGAGGCTGATAAATACAATGATGACCATGTGTTTTTTGATAGAGGAATTCCTGATGTGCATTCTTATATGAATTTCTTTAAAACCGATTTTCCGGACATATATATTGAGAGCAGCAATAAATATCGCTATACACATATATTTTTGCTTCCGCCTTGGGAAGCCATTTACACTCCTGACAACGAGCGATACGAAACTTACGAAGAATCTTTAGAGATTTACCAACATCTTAAAGATGGCTATACAAATTGTGGCTATAAAGTCGTTGAAGTTCCATATGGAACCGTTAATGAACGCACCAACTTTATTCTAAACGCTCTATAATATTGAACACTCCTCTTGAAATATTAAAGAAATATTGGGGTTTTGATACATTCAGACATCCACAAGAAAGTGTTATTTCTAATGTTTTAAATGGTGTAGACACTATTGCTTTACTACCTACTGGTGGAGGAAAATCTATTTGTTTTCAAGTCCCAACACTTCTAAAAGATGGAGTCTGTGTTGTTATTTCTCCCTTGATTGCCTTGATGAATGATCAAGTGAAAAACTTACAAAACAGAAACATTAAAGCAGTTGCATTGACTTCAAAATTGTCGCAAGATGAAATTGTAACAGTTTTTGATAACCTACAATTTGGTAATTATAAGTTTTTATATTTATCTCCTGAAAAATTACAGTCAGAGTTTATTCAATCAAAACTAAAGCAAATAAATATTCAACTAATTGCTGTTGATGAAGCGCATTGCATCTCAGAATGGGGACATGAATTCAGACCTTCTTACCTAAATATCAATATAATACGCGACTATCATCCAACTACTCCTATTATTGCTTTAACCGCTTCTGCCACAGAAAAAGTTTTAGATGATATTGTTAAAAATCTTGATTTAAAAACACCAGAAATTGTAAAGAAATCTTTTTTCAGAGCCAATTTAGCATATCAAATTTTTGATGTAGAAGACAAACTTTATAAAGTTGAACAAATTTTAACTAAGATAAAAGGTTCAAAAATCATTTATACAAATACTCGCAGAAAAACAATTGAAGTATCAGAACAATTAAACTCCTTGGGCTATAAAAGTAATTTTTATCACGGTGGAATGCAGTTAGATGACAAAATACAAGCCTACGAAGATTGGATGACTGAAAAGACTCCTATAATAGTTGCTACTAATGCTTTTGGAATGGGAATTGACAAAGCCAATGTTCGAGCAGTTATACACTTAAACTTACCTCAAAGTGTTGAAAATTATATTCAAGAAGCAGGTCGTGGAGGACGTGATAATAAAAAAGCTTTTTCAGTTGTTTTAAAAAACAAAACTGATATTCTTACTGCAAAAACTATTGTTGAAAAAAATCTTGCAACTGTAGAAATAGTAAAAAAAATCTATTTTAGTTTAAATCAATATTTTCAAATTGTTTATGGAGAATTATCTCTTATAAAATATGAGTTTAATATTGGTGAATTTTGTAAAACCTATAAGTACTCTATTTTAAAAACTTACAACACTTTAAAAATTTTAGATAGAGAAAGTATCCTTTTACTTGACGAAAGCTTTAGTAGAAAATCTGCAGTGAAATTTATGGTAGACAACCATAAAGTTCTTGATTATTGCGATACAAATCCATCAAAAAATAAATTAATAAAATTGATATTGAGAACATATGGAGGTATTTTTGAAAGTTCTAAGAAAATAAATGAAAACTACCTTTCAAATGCATTAAATATTTCAATATCAGCACTTAAAAAAGAATTATCTTTATTACACAAAGATAAAATTATCAATTTTTACAACGCAAATAACAATACCCAAATTCAATTTTTGGTTCCAAGAGAAGATAATAGAACTATAAATGTAATTTCAAAAAACATAGAACAGCGAAATCAATTAAAAGTAGAAAAAATTGACAATCTAATCTTGTTTTTAGAAAACAATAAAGTTTGCAGAAGTAGGCAACTCCTCTCCTATTTTAATGAAACTAAAACTCAAGAATGTGGGATTTGCGATGTATGTATTTCTAGCAAGAATGATTCTAAAAAGACAAACGTTAAAGATGTGTCTTCTAAGGTAATTAATCTTTTAAGCCAACAAAACGAATTGTCTTCTAAAGAAATTGTTTCTCTATTAAATTTTCCTGAATCTGATGTGATATTTATTTTACAAATCTTATTAGAAAAAAGCATTTTAGCAGTAACTTCGCAAAATAAATATAAAATCAATCAAATTGAATAGAAAACTTCGCATCGTTTTTATGGGTACTCCAGAATTTGCCGTTACAATCTTAAAAGGATTGCTTGACGAAAAGTTTACTATTGTTGGAGTAATTACTGCTCCAGATAGACCTGCGGGACGAGGACGAAAACTTAACCAATCTGCAGTTAAAAAGTTTGCTCTTGAAAATAACCTTCATGTGCTACAGCCTAAAAACTTAAAAAGCGAGGAGTTTCATCAAGAATTAAAAAAATTAAAAGCAAATCTTCAGATTGTTGTTGCTTTTAGAATGCTACCAACAGTTGTTTGGAAAATGCCAAAATATGGCACATTTAATCTTCATGCTTCTTTGTTACCAGAATATAGAGGTGCAGCACCAATTAATTGGGCAATTATAAATGGTGAAACTAAAACTGGTGTCACTACTTTTTTTATTGATGATAAAATAGATACTGGAGAAATTATTCTGCAAAGTGAAGTCGCAATCAATCCAACAGAGAATGTTGGTGAATTACATGACAAATTAATGGTATTAGGATCAGAATTGGTTAATAAAACTGTAAAGCAGATTGAACAACGAAAAGTAAAAACATATGAGCAGCCTGAAAAAGAGGAAAAAGCGGCTCCAAAAATCCATACTGAAACTTGCAAGATCGATTGGTCTGATTCCCTTAACAATATCTATAATATGATTCGTGGGTTAAATCCATATCCAGCAGCTTGGTCAACACTTGAAAATAATGGTGAAGAAATTCTTGTAAAAATTTATGATGTAGAAAAAGAAAAAACCACACACAATCATAAAATCGGAACTATCATCACTACTAAAAATGAATTGAAAGTTTCTACAGCCAACGGTTACCTAGTCATTAAAAGTCTAAAACTTGCAGGAAAGCGTAAAATGGACGCTAAAAGCTTACTAAATGGTTTCATTTTTCATCAGGAAGCAAGAATGCTCTAAACCCCTTATAGGCATGGGATTGGTGATATTCCTTAAAAAAAACCTATGGTTATTAACATTTTACCCTCATTTATTAACAAAATACATGATTTTATGGTATAAATCTTGCGTAAACCCTTATTCCGTCTATATTTGTTAGGCTATAAAAAGCGAAATAATGTTTAACCAATAATTAAATTAAAAATTATGAACAAATCAGAATTAGTAGATGCTGTAGCAGCAGATGCTGGAATTTCAAAAGCAGCTGCAAAGGCAGCATTAGAATCAGTAACTTCAAATGTAACAAAAACTCTTAAAAAAGGAGGAAAAGTTGCATTAGTAGGATGGGGAACTTGGACAGTATCTAGAAGAGCTGCAAGAACAGGAAGAAACCCACAAACTGGAGCTGCAATCCAAATTAAAGCAAAAAATGTTGTGAAGTTTAAAGCAGGAGCTGGATTTAGCGATGCAGTAAACTAAACAAATAAAAATAAACCCTTATTTTTAAAACTCTCTTTTATTTAAAGAGAGTTTTTTTTATCCAAAACATTTGTCTACATTTACTATGTATAATCATTATAAATGACAGAGTTACACCCAACAAAAGGCAGATTACTGATTGCTGAGCCATCGATTTTAAATGATCGATCGTTTAACAGGTCTGTCATTTTATTGACCGAACATAATAAAACTGGTTCTGTTGGATTTATTTTGAATAAACCTATGAAATATAGCGTTAGTGATTTAGTTCCTGAGATTAATTGTGATTTTACTATTTATAATGGCGGACCTGTTTCTCAAGAAAACCTTTACTTTATCCATAATATTCCACATTTAATTCCAAATAGTATCAAAATCGCAAGCGGAATTTATTGGGGAGGAGATTTTGAGTCGGTTTCAGATTTATTGATCAATAAAAAGATAACTCAGAGTGATATTCGTTTCTTTTTAGGTTATTCTGGTTGGGAAGCAAATCAACTTTCTAAAGAATTGACAGATGATTCTTCTTGGCTTGTGACAGAAAATAAATACTCAAACATTCTGACTACAAATGCATCTATCTGGAAAAATAAGTTGATGGAGTTTGGTGGTAAATACCAAATTTGGGCAAATGCGCCTAAAAACCCTTCTTTAAATTAAACGTATTCGTTTTTAAGTAATTCTAATATTTTTATTGAAATATCAGTTTTATACGTTTTCTTTCTATAATTTGTTACTGGCTGAATATCAATAATACTATTGGTTACAAAGAGTTCATCTGCCTTTTGCAATTCGAAAGGAGAAATTTCTCTTTCTTCAACAGTAAAATCAGTATGCTTTTCTAAAATATCAATAATTTTTTTTCTAATGACTCCTTTGATACAACCTTCTTTTATAGCTGGTGTAACGACTTTAGTACCAAACACTAAAAAGATATTCCCATGAATAGCTTCAACCAATTGTTTTTTCTCATTTAAAAACAAACAATTATCGTATTCATTTTCTGATGCAAAAATACTTGCAACAACATTTAAAATTCTATTTGTAGTTTTAAGTGTAGATAACAAACCTGAATAAATATGGAAATCTTTATATAATTCTACTTTATAGACTTCTTTTCTGCTTTCAACAAATTCAGATACTTCAATGAGATACTCGATTTCATTTGAATCAGGAGTGTACAAGCCTCCATCCTTCCTATAAACGGTCAATCTTACTCTCGCAGATTCATCAAAATTAGTTGCTTTTGCTGTTTTTAAAATTTCGCTTTCAAGATATTCTAACGTAAAATTTTTCGGAATTTCCATTCGTAGCATTCGCATTGATGCCATCAATCTAAAATAGTGTTCTTCAAAAAAGACAATATTAGATTTATATATTTTTAATGTTTCAAAAACTCCGTCACCATATTTAAAAGCTCTGTTTTGATTGCTTAAAATTGGTTGGTTATTTGAAATTAATTGGCTGTTAAGATTTATCATTTACTAAAGTTAGACTGCAAATTTAATTAAAAAAGCCCTGAATCATCAGGGCTTTTTTAATTAAATTTCATATCATTTTAAGCACCTATGGTACTCTTTAATTGACCTATTTGATTTTCCCAAAACATTTTTGATTCTTCAACTTCATCTCCTTCTGCAAAATCAGTTACCATTAGAGAGACGTCATTCGTTAAAGCATCAACTTGAATTCTAAATTCAAAATAAGAATCGTCACCTTCACTTTCATCCCATTTAAAACGTATTCTAGAATCTCTTTTTTTAGTCAGCATCTTAGCAACTTCTTCTGCTCCATCCCAAATAAAAGTATACTCCTCTCCTCTAGAGTTAACATTGTCTGCAAACCACTCAGATAATCCTGAAGGTGTAGCAAAATATTGATATAACATCTTTGGAGATGCATGAATTGGAAACTCTATTTCGAACTTTATTTTATCACTCATATACAATCTATTGAAAGCACAATATAACTAATTATTTTATTTAAAAAAATTAAATTGTATTGCTTGTCACAATCTATAATTATTTTATATTTGCAACCGCTTAATGGCGTGGTAGCTCAGTTGGTTAGAGCGTCGGATTCATAACCCGGAGGTCTGCAGTTCAATTCTGCATCACGCTACTCAAAAACCCTTGGAAATCAAGGGTTTTTTTATTTTAAAGAGGTATTTATAGCACATATATTTTGAATAATATACTTATCTATAAACTCATCAGTAAAGTATTTGCTTCCTTGCAATTCTTCTGACTTCAATAATTTCTGAATATCTACCTTTAAATATTGCTTGAGCATTGGTTTTGAAAGCGGTTTATAACTATAATGCCATGGCTCATATTTAAAGCCTTTTCTAGAAGTGTCATTTGTGTAAACAAGATAAAATCCAAATTTATTAGCATTTTCCTCTAACCAAATTCGCAATTCACTATATACGTTATTGTCTAAAAAATTATTTGAATTGAGAACATTCTTAGGTGCTTTCTTACTTCCATCTATAATATCAACATCTGTTCCCCAATGATGGCGAGATGTTCCCGGAATTGTTGAATATTCGATTATTTTATCAATTGTTTCTGAAGGAGTCAAACCTTCGGAAATAAATTTCATATACTTACGCGTCCATATTCTTTTTTGATGCTCAAAACTGCGATAACTTGAAACAATCTCTATATCTATTCCGCTTATTAGAGCTTCAGCCTTCATTAATAAGAAAGCATCGTATGCTTCTTTTTGAAGTTGGTAACCTTCTCCGTAAAATTCTGGCGAGCCTTTTCCTATTAGTTCATCCAATGTGTATTCTTTATCAGATTCAGATACAAAACATGCAAATAATAGTATTACAAAAAAATTCTTAAACATCTTTTAACATTTTATACATTTCGTAATGATCACCAATCAATGGAATATCAAATTTCGGTCCTTTTATTTTAAATCCCATTTTTTTATAGAATCCTAAAGCCACAACTCGTGCATTGCACCATAGTACATCTACTTCTTTTACTTTCAAAACTTCCTCTGCCTTTAATATTAATTCCTTTCCTAATCCTTTTCCTTGAAATTCATTTAATGTTGCCATTCCGCGCAATCGATATTGAAATCCTTCAAAATATTTATGGTCATTTTGCATAAAAGTAGCAACACTAACCAATTTATCATCAATAAATGCTCCTAAATGAAAGGTTGTTTTATCAAAATCATCTTCGTTTTTTTCAGTCAATGAAATATTTCTTCGTAAAATTTCTCGTCTTATTTTATATGTTTCTTCAGTAGAAATGAATTTAATATCAACCATAAAATATTTATATTTGTGAAATATACTATTATTAATGGATTCTATCAAAATAAAAATATTACCAAAAAATCAAATTTTTGACATCATTCCACTTCTAAGGAAAGTAAATGATAAAACTCCTGATGAGATTTTAAAACCTCGATTACTAGAAATGTGCGAACAAAATTATGAATGTGCAGTTATGTATGATGATAACAAATTAATTGGTATCTGCGGAATCTGGTTTATGACAAGACATTATATAGGTAAAAGCATGGAAGTTGATCATGTTGTTATTGATCATAATTATCGTTCAAAAGGTCTAGGAAAACGTTTTTTTAAATGGATTTATGAATATTCAAAAGAAAAAGGTTGCGAAGCATCAGAATTGAATACTTATGTTGGAAATCCTAAAAGTCATAAATTTTATTATAATGAAGGGTATAATATCTATGGTTTTCATTTCTTAAAGGTTCTAAGAGAGGACAATACGTTTTATTAATATTTTTTTTAACAAAAGTTGTTTGTAATGCTTGAAAGTACTTGTATATTTGCACTTGATAATGCGAGAGTAGCTCAGTTGGTAGAGCTTCAGCCTTCCAAGCTGACTGTCGCCGGTTCGAGCCCGGTCTCTCGCTCAAAAAAACTCTGATAAATTCATCAGAGTTTTTTTATGACTTTCTTTTTAAGTATTCTTCATATACAAATAGTAATATAATAGGTATTGCAAGAATGATTACCATTCTTTTATTGATTATAAAAACATCTGGATATAAAAGTAGTGTCAATGCATAACCTCCAATGGCTCCTCCAATATGTGCACTATGCCCAATATTTCCAATACTTTTTTTCATTCCATAAATAGAATATAATAGATATCCTAATCCAAAAACATATCCAGGAATTGGAATTGGGACAAAAATGAACCCTAATCTTATTGTTGGATCCAGCATTATTGCTGCATACAAAACTCCCATAACTGCTCCTGATGCTCCAACAGCACTATAATACAAATCATTCTTATGATAGTTAAGCGAAAATAATCCTCCAAATAATAAACTTCCTATATATATGATTACAAATTTTGGTACACCAACAATATCAATGACAAAATCAGCAAAAAAATAGAGTGTTAACATATTGAATATCAAATGCTGCATATCTACATGTAAAAATGCAGAGGTAAAAAGTCTCAAGTATTCCCCTTTTTTTATTGCACCAATTTGAAACTTATTTTTATTAAAAAAATGTTGATCTTTAAATCCCTTCAACGAGAATAGAACATTGGCTATAATGATAATAATTACTGTTTGACTCATTTTTATTTTTTATTCATCCAAAGATAAAATTATATCCGATATTTGCACGAAATATTCAATGCAATTATTAATTTACATACTTGTTTATCCAATTATTTGGCTGATATCTATTCTTCCATTTAGAATCCTTTACATGCTTTCTGATGTAATTGCTTTCTTATTATACTATATTATTGGTTATAGAAAAAAAGTTGTTTACGGTAATTTAAAATTGGCTTTCCCTAAGAAATCGGCTAAGGAATTGAAAAGCATTAGACGTAAATTTTATCGCCATTTTACAGATATCTTTATGGAAATGATAAAATCATTTACAATTTCTAAAACAAGCCTTAAAAAGCACTATTCTTATACTAACATTGATTTGTTGGACCAAATATATAAAGATGGGAAAAGTGTTATTCTTATAGGTTCTCATTACGCTAATTGGGAATGGATTGTTGGGCTAAATTCTTTCATGAAATATAAAGGATATGCAGGTTACACAAAAGTAAGTAACCCCTATTTTAATGCGAAAATATTAAAGTCAAGGCAAAAGTTCGGTGCCGAATTTTTTCAGACATCTAAGGTGATCTCAGAAATAAATAATAATCAAAAAAATAAAATCCAAGGAATGTATGGTCTTTTAAGCGATCAGTCTCCAATGTTAGAAAAGACACATTATTGGAGTGAATTTTTGGGAGTAAAAGTTCCTATACATACTGGAGCAGAAATGCTTGCTAAAAAATATGATCTGAATATTATTTTAGTGAGTACTAAAAAATTAAAAAGAGGTTATTATGAAAGTTCATTTACTTTAATTACTGATGATGCAAAAAAATATCCGGATTACGAATTGACTGATATTTTCTTAAGAAAAGTTGAAGAACAAATTCGTGAAACTCCTCAATATTATTTCTGGACTCACAATCGTTTTAAGCACAAGGATAAATATCAAGAGTACTTGAAAATGAAATCTAAATAATTACTTTCCTAATCGAAAACGTGTTCCAATCATAATTGTTTTTTCATAAAAAGTAAAATTTTGTGATGCAGAATCTGACTTATTTGCTGTTGTTCTAATATTATCCATATTAATATATCCAATTTTAAAATCTGATTGCAAAAAGAAATATTTGAAAAAAGTCAGGTTTAAACCAACTTTGGCACTAATTCCATATCCAGCAACATTAAAGTCATCATAGCGCTCTTTTCCTAACAGTTTTGTGTTTGTCTTTGGGTATAAAATTCCTGCTCCAATTCCTTCTGTTATATTAATCTCAACATCTTTTGACTTAAAGTTTAACAACTTATTTAACTTATCAAATCTATTTACTTCTAGATTAATATAGTTCAATCCATCTGTATGTTCGAATGTTAAAAAACTGTGTGTTAGAAGAATATCATCATTGTTATAAACTCCATCAAACTGTGTTCCTACATTTATTTCTCCATCAATTTTGACAGTTTGATAATTTCTCATCACATATTTCATATGATCTACTCCTATAGAAACGGTATAGTTTTCATGAAAAAAATATCCTATTCTGTAATTTGTCTGTGGAATTGTAATTCTTCCAGGATTTGCATAATCTCTAAATGTAAATGCATTTACTTTGTCCTTTGCTTTTACATCGTATAATGTAAAGTCATAGTTTTCTCCTTTAAAATGAATATCAGAATCGCTATAATTTCCTCTATTCCACCCCCAAATAATATACATTTTGCCCTTATTTCCATTTTCTGATTTATCTTCTTTTACTTGAGAAAAAAGAGGTGTTACAGTTAAAATTATAAGCAATAATAATAGTTTTTTCATTATTCAATAATTTCTTTAATTTCTGAAATGATTCGTTGTGCCAAGTTGTCTGCGCTTTCTTGAGAAGTACTTTCTGTATAAATTCTAATGATTGGCTCTGTGTTTGATTTACGTAAATGAACCCATTCCGTTTCAAAATTTACTTTTACACCATCAATAGTTAAAACATCTTCGTTTTTGTACTTATCAGCCATTACTCCCAAGATTTTGTCAACATCAATTTGAGGTGTCAATTGAATCTTGTTTTTACTCATGAAATAACTAGGATAACTATCTCTCAACTCTTTACAAGACACGTCAAGATTTGCTAAATGCGATAAGAATAAGGCTACACCAACCAGAGAATCACGTCCGTAATGAGATTCTGGATAAATGATTCCTCCGTTTCCTTCTCCTCCAATGATTGCATTGGTATCTTTCATCAACTGCACAACATTTACTTCTCCAACAGCACTTGCTTGGTAAGTTCCTCCATGCTTTTGAGTCACATCACGCAAAGCGCGAGAAGATGACATATTAGAAACTGTATTTCCTGGCTTTTTAGAAAGTACATAATCTGCACAAGCAACTAAAGTATATTCTTCTCCAAACATTGAACCATCCTCACTAACTAATGCCAATCTATCAACATCTGGATCTACAACTATTCCAAAGTCTGCTTTCTCTTTTACAACTAATTCTGATATATCAGTTAAATGCTCTTTTAAAGGTTCAGGATTGTGAGGAAATTGTCCGTTTGGTTCACAGTATAGTTTTACACACTCTACTCCTAATCTATCTAATAAAGCAGGAATAAAAATTCCTCCAGTTGAATTAACAGCATCAACGACTACTTTAAACTTTGCTCTTTTAATTGCATCAATATCAACTAACTCTAATTTTAAAACTTCATCAATATGTTTATCAACATAAGTCTTGTTTTTAGAATACGTTCCTAAATCATCAACATCTGCAAAAGAAACATCATCAGTTTCAGCAATTGTCAATATTTTTTGACCTTCTGCTCCATTTAAAAACTCTCCTTTTTCATTTAATAATTTCAATGCATTCCACTGTTTTGGATTGTGCGATGCAGTTAAAATAATTCCACCATCAGCATTTTCAATAGGTACTGCAACCTCAACTGTTGGTGTTGTTGAAAGTCCTAAGTCTATAACATCTATTCCTAAACCAACTAATGTATTGGCTACTAATGAACTTATCATTTTACCAGAAATACGTGCATCGCGACCAATAACAACAGTTAATTGTTGTTTATCTGCATTCCTCCTGATAAGCCAACTTCCGTATGCTGATGCAAATTTCACTGCATCAATTGGTGTTAAATTATTTCCAATTTCTCCTCCAATTGTCCCTCTAATTCCTGATATAGATTTTATTAATGTCATTAGCTTATTTTATTTAGTACAAAGATAGATTTTTACATTTTTATGAGCCAAAAAAAAGCCGTTAATTTCTTAACGGCCTTTATAGTTTAATTTAAATAAAAATTATCTCTTTATAAACTTTTTTGAAATAACACTTCCGTTTTCTAACTCAACTTTTACAATAAGAATTTGCCCTTTTTTAAATTTAATTGATAAGTCAATTGTTGAAGCGTTTACTTTTTCAGTTATTAATATTTGTCCTAAAATTGAATAAACTGCAATAGTATTTATAATTGTATTATCAGCAGTTCTAACATTTAATACATCATCATTATCAGAAATTAAAATATTATTATCATCTATCGTTTCTTCACCGGTAGAAAGAACTCCATTATTGAATGTAACAAAGAACCTATCAACATAATCTCCTGCAGGCAACGTCAAATCAACATCAGTTGCTAAATCATAAAATTGATTTGTATCAGCATCCTTAAGAAAAATATTTGTTGGAGTGAAATTTTCAATTGCATCAATCTTGAAAGTTAAATTTCTTTGCTGATTTAAATACACACGCAATGGTATTTCTATAGATTCAGAATAATCTTCTATTCCTGTGATTACAAAAAGACCTGGAGTATCATTGACAACTAAAGCAAAATCGCTCGGTTGAAAATCTAACATATAGGCATCGCCTTCATCAAGATTATTTGTCAAGCCTCTAAAACCAACACCTAATTGTCTATGGTATATTTCATTATTATCTAACTCAATATCAAGACCTATACGAAGTATTGGAAAAGGTGTTGTTACCGAAGATTTTCCATAAAATGATGATGCAGTACTAAAATTTCTTTGAGCGTTGTTAAAGACTATAGTTCCTGTTGTTGAGGCATATACAAGAAACCCTTGACCTACTGAAACATACTGATTCGGTGTTGCTCCTGCTCCAAAAGGAGTTCCTATTCCTGATACATACGTTGCGTAACCTCCTTGGTAAGCACTTCTAATATGTGAGCCTGAATTATCGTTTTCTCCATCCCAAAAGTATAGTGTATTCAGCACTGCGCTATTATCACTTAAAAATTGATTTCCATCTAAAACTGATGGATATGGGTTTCCTAACAAACTAAAATAACCGTAAGTAATGGCTGAGGAATAATCTCCATCATTTGGCAATCCTATAAATGTGTAATTTTGCCCTGAAGTATTTCCTGTACTTTTTGTATTAAATCCTTCTCCAGGATTATATGTTTGATTTTCGTTTTGATGCACAGCAAACTCATCACTATTTACAAAACTCGCCAACCATCTTCTACTTAAAGTTATTGGTGAAGTTGTTGCTCCATTATGATCATCCACAAAAGTAATATTTGAAGGTGTAGATGTAGCACTAGTTACCACAGTTCCATCTTTTAATGCTCCAGCAATTGTATATTCGGATCCTATCGTTGTAACTGGTGATGACCAATATCCAGATTGAAAGACATCAGTTAATATCCCTTGTTTATCTTTATATAAATTACCAGAACCTGTTACTTGACTTGTTCCTGTATGTGTTTGTAATAATTGCGAGTCTCCAATTAAACGAATTTCTCCATCTAATTGTATTCCGTTAGTTACTTGTAATCTAAATCCATCATCTAAAACTAATTTACCTCCACTTTCTACTTCTACTTCTCTAACATTTGCGTTTTCTGATAAAGATGGTGTTCCGTCTGCTGTACTTTTAATTAACAACTTATAACAACCATCTGATGTATCCGAGACATTTGAAATACCAGAACCATTGTATGCTGTTGTGTCATCTAAAACAATTGTATCAACATATTGAAGTGTAAAGTAATTATTGTTACTAAAATTAACTCCAGTTGCAGTATAAACAGCACTAGCACCTGTTCCTGAAAGCGTAAATGTGTGAGTGATTATTGGTGATGAGAAATTACTATTATTATCTATAACTAATTGCAATTGATTACAACCATCTGGTGAGTTAAAGTTTAAATCTGAAGCATTCACACTAACCGTTACTGTCCCTAAATTATTACGCTTACTTACACGCCATTTAGTATCAATTCTATCTACATAATTATTTGAAGCATCGGTTATCGAAAAAGTATAATTTGCATCTTTTACATCTTCTCCCCAAAAAAGAAAATTATTGTTAGTTAAAGCACTTGGATTATTTATTCTGATAATTCCAGTTCCTTGAGAATCTGAATGTATATTGGAAGCATTAGTTCTACCAATACCTGCTACTTTAAAATCAAAATTTCCACTACCAGCATTATCTTGGTTGTAAAAATTCTGTTGTATAGAAATATTACCATATTTTGCACTTAAATAGTTCTGAATAATAATCCTTTGGGCATTATTCACTCGACTATGAAATAAAATTACTTCAAAAAAATCTCCTGTTGCTTTATCTGCACCGACAGAGTTTCTCCCAAGAGTGTTATAAGGAATTCCTGCTGATGAAGAACCTATATTTACATTATTACCAGCATTATTTCGTCTAAAATTCATTGTAGAAGAACCAGCTGATTTATGGAAAGATAAAATAGAGCGAGTGCCAAAAGGTGTAGACAAAGTCGATGAATAATCTGCAACTCCGTATCTTGTAAAGCCTACTAAATTTGTATTATTCCATTGCTCTACTCTTAAAGAAGTCGATGTTCCATCAAATAATGTATGAGAAACATTAACATCTATTGGAGTAGTTACAAAAAAAGCGCTAAAATTATTATAAGAACCACCACTAGTAGCATTCATAAATTGAACAGTAGCAGCACTAGCATTAAAATTAACAGCATTGAATGTCCCTATAGAATAAGTCGGTCTATTACTTCCAGATTGGGTGAAATTATTAGAGTTCCCACTATAATCTGACCAAGTAGAAACTAATGCTCCATTTGAGGGATTATCAGTAAAATCTGCATCTGCATCCAAATCATCACCTCTTAACCATATTTTTAAAGAAGATGCTCCATCAGTATTCCCAACACCTCCTGGACCTGTTTGGCTATAGATGGGTGCTGCCAATATTAATAATATGATTGTTAGTAATCTCATATAATTCAGTTGTATTTTACTTACACTATAATTAGACCCGCGAATATATAAAAAAGTCACATTTTATATTGTACAATTACTACTTAATTAAAATAAATTTTCTTTGATGTTTGTCTCGTCCTAAATAATCGATACAGATTATTAAAGGATTAAAAATAATAATTTAAACCTGAACAATAGTACTATTGTTCAGGTTTTTTGATTTATA
>NVWM01000027.1 GCA_002733665.1 Lutibacter sp. | reverse complement strand
TATACAGAATGTGGTGGAACAATTACTCAGAACTGGATCTATACAGATGCTTGTGGAAGAGAAATCACTCAAGAACAAGTTATCACAGTATTACCAGCACCAGCAGCAACGTTTGCAGCAGTACAACCAATGGAAATTAGTTGTGATGAAGCAGCTATGTTTGTAGCGAGTGACTTACTCTATACAAATTCTGGTTTAGGTGGATGTTTGATAGAAGGTACTGTTTTAGGTACATTGACTGAAACAGATACAGGATGTGGATTTGTCATTACACAAGATTGGATATATATTGATGCTTGTGGACGAGAAATTACTCAACAACAAATTATTACTGTAATTGATGTTACGGCACCAATTTTATCGAATTTACCAGAAGAAGAAATAACAGTTCAATGTGGTAACATTCCAGATGTACCAACAATTACTGTGACTGATGATTGTGATGATGATGTTGAAATGAATTACGTAGAAACAGAAACGACACCAGATAATGAAGGGAATTATATAATTACAAGAACATGGACGTTTACAGATGATTGTGATAATGTAAGTACATTCATCCAAACGGTGAACGTAATT
This sequence comes from Lutibacter sp., assembly GCA_002733665.1. Lineage (GTDB taxonomy): Bacteria > Bacteroidota > Bacteroidia > Flavobacteriales > Flavobacteriaceae > Urechidicola. The sequence continues at coordinate 231,762 of NVWM01000027.1, read as the reverse complement.
GAAATTGGCATTACGACAACTACACCATCAATAGATATTTGTATTGAAGATGTTTCAATTGATTTAAATTCCTTTTTAGAAGGAGTAGCAGATGGCAATGGTACTTGGACGGATGATAATGATAGTGGAGGATTGTCAGGAGATGATTTTGACCCATCAGTAGTAAATCTTGGTTCATATCAATTTACATATACATCTTCAGATGATACATGTAATGTTACAATATCTATTATAATTAATGTAAATGATGATTGTGTTGTGTTGCCATGTTCTACAGATGATTTATACATATCAAGAGTTGTCACACATAATGGAGATATACATAATGATGCCTTTAAAATTAAAGGATTAGAGTTATGTGGATTTACATATGATGTAAAAATTTTAAATAGATGGGGACACATGGTTTTCGAATCAGGAAACTATCAAAATAACTGGACAGGCTATAATTCTGAAGGAGGAATGACGATAGGATCCAGTGATAAACTACCTGCAGGAACATATTATTATGTAGTAAATATTGTAGGCAGCGGATTTAAGCCAATAACAGGATACATTTATTTAGGCCATTAATTGACTATAAAAATTTAATAAATATATATTATGAAAAAGACACTAATCGTTTTATTGTTGATGGTATTGACCAATGTTGATTCTATAGCACAACAATTGCCTCAGTTCACACAGTATATGTATAATACAATTGCTGTAAATCCCGCTTATGCTGGAAGTAGAGATGCATTAAGTATTATAGCTTTAAATAGAAATCAATGGGCAGGATTTGATGGAGGCCCTCAAACGCAAACTCTATCTATTCATTCTCCTTTAAGTAACCAAAAAGTTGGTTTAGGACTATCTTTAATTAAAGATGATTTAGGATATGAAGACTTCACTTCTATTTACGCAGATTTTTCTTATACAATAGAGGCAAGTGATAAAATGGAAGTTTCGTTTGGATTAAAAGGAGGAGCATCACATTATAAAATAGATAATGATTTATTTCTCTTAGAAGGAAGTACAATAGGAGAAATCCAAGAATTACAAGATGTATTAGATGACCCTTATTTTAATGAAAAATTAAATAAGTGGAATATGAATGTTGGTGCAGGAGTTCTATTCCATACAGATAAATGGTATGCAGGACTTTCAACACCAAGATTGATTAATCATGACAAGAACTCAAGCAAATTATATGAGAGTTTAGATAGAGTACATTATTATTTAATAGGAGGCTATGTGTTTGATTTAAGTGAGTCGACAAAGTTTAAACCATCATTTTTGGTAAAACATGTAAAAGGAGCAGCGATTTCTACAGACTTAACAGCAAATTTCTTATTTAATGATAAGTTTTGGTTAGGAGCGTCATATAGAATTAATGACCAACAAAGAGCGTTAGGAGCAATTGCAGATTTTCAAGTGTCAAACCAATTTAGAGTTGGATATGCATATGAGATTGCAACAGGAGAAATCAGAGATTACACATCTGGATCACACGAGATTTTATTGATTTATGAATTTAAGTTTTTGAAGAACAAGCAAAAATCTCCGAGATATTTTTAATTATATAAAAGATGAATACTATGAAAAATAGAGGACTTTTAATTATTGTATTTATATTGATTAGTACATCAATATTTGGTCAGAAGGCAAAACAAAAAAGAGCAGAACGACAATTCAATACTTTTTCGTTTGTCAGAGCAGTCAATACTTATGAGAAACTTATTGATACAAGTTTCAATAAGCATTATGCAATGAGGAAATTAGCCGACGCATACATTATGTTACGTCAGCCAGAGAAGGCACTTGGTATATATGAGAAAGTAGTGGAACAAGAGAATGTTCCTTCAGAATATTTTTTATATTATGCACAAACACTACGAGCAAATGGAGAATATCAGGAATCAAAAAAATGGATGAAGAAATATAGAGATGCTGGAAATAAAGAAGATTCGAGAGTAAAAAGTTTTTTTAAAGATGATGATTTAGCGAGTGCAATATTCAATTCAAAAGAAAAAAATATACTAAGGAAAGTAAACTTTAATACAACATTTAATGAATTTGGTGCGTATGCTTTAAATGATGAAATATTTTTTGCATCATCAAGAGATGAAGGCGTGTCTGTGAAGCGATTATATGGTTGGGATGGACAGCCAATGTTAGATATATTTAAAACATCAGAAGAGGGTTCTGTTGAAGGGACTGTTAAAATTGAAGGAGATGTAAATACTAAAGAGCATGATGGTCCAGCAACTTTTAGTGCAGACGGTACTAAAATGTATTTTTCAAGAAACAACTATGATAATAATAAAAAAATAAAAGATGTAAAAGGGATTATGCATCTAGGAATTTATAGCGCAGAATTAAATGATGGCAACTGGACAAATGTAAAGGCTGTCAATATAAATAATTCTGATTATAGTATTTATCATCCTTCACTAAGTAAAGATGGTAAGAAATTATACTTCACTTCTGATATGCCTAAAGGTTATGGAGGAACAGATATATATGTAAGTTCAGTAGGTTCTAACGGAACTTTAGGGGAACCTGAAAATTTAGGTGCAATTGTAAACTCTGAAGGAAATGAGACTTTCCCGTTTATACATGCTGAAGACGAAACGTTATATTTCTCTTCAGATGGTCATGTTGGTTTAGGCTTAATGGATGTATTTGCGTCGGTAAAAAATGAGAATGATGAAATAGTAAATGTGATAAATTTAGGGAAGCCAATTAATAGTAAGAAGGATGATATAGCCTACTATTTGTCAGAAGATGGGTTTAAAGGATATATTTCTTCAAACAGAAAAGGAGGATTAGGTGGAGATGATATTTATGCATTTACAAGAATTCCACTACTAATACTTAAAGGGCAGATATTTGACGCTGTAAACAATGAGCCAATTGCTGGTGCGAAAGTTGTTTTAACTAGAAAAAACGGAGAAGAAATAGCATATTTTATTACAGAAGAGGATGGCTCTTATGAACATTTAATAGATAGAGATGAAGATTTTGTTTTAAAAGGATCAAAAGAAAAATACCAAGACATTGAAAAAGGCTTTAACTCTTTTGGACTTGAAAAAGAAAAAGAACTTGTAGTTGATTTAAATATAGGATTAGAACCTATAGAAGATGTTGTTTTGTTAGCAGATTTAGAGACAATATATTTTGATTTGGATAAAGATTTTATCCGTCCAGATGCTGCTATAGAACTTGATAAAGTTGTAAACTTAATGGTCAACACATATTCAGAAATGGTGATTCGACTTGAATCACATACAGATAGTAGAGCAGGAGATGATTATAATATTGCTTTATCAAATAGAAGAGCAAAATCTACCTATGATTATTTAGTGTCAAATGGTGTTGATGCATCTAGAATTACTAAGTATGAAGGTTTTGGTGAAACGCAATTGAGAAATAAGTGTAGTAATAATGTGAAGTGTTTGGAAGAAGAACACCAATTAAATAGAAGAACAGAATTTATTATTATAAAGATGAAATAAAAAAACGATTACAGAAAACTAATAAATTCACACACAATAACAAAAATATCAGTTTTTCTGTAAGAGTTTCCTTTTAAATTTTGCAGTTGTAGCATTCTAAGATTTACTTATCGTTGTGGGGACGAAAAAATCAAAAATTGTTGCAACTGCTTTTTTATAGCAATTAATTATATTATTATCTTTTGATAAAGATATTTGTAAAATAGTATCTTCCTTCGTCATTTCTTTTAGTGGAAATTCCAAAATCGGTAAAAGATGCGTTTTCAATATTAAGTCTATGACCGTCACTGTTTAGCCATGCATTTACTACTGCTTCAGCACTGCTAAAACCATAAGCAACATTTTCTGAAACACTTCTTGCAGAAGCATAAGTTACTAAATTTTGATGACGAACTCCAAAATTAGCATGACTTACATCGCCAGTTTCTACCATATAATCTGTATGAGTTATTGCTTCGCCTGAAACAATATTATAAACATCTAGTTTTGGCAAACCTTTACTTATTCTATGATCATTTATTAAGGCAAATATTTCGTGTTCTATATTCGTATAAGATAATGCAATATCACTTTTTTCTGATAAGTTAATCACTTCATTATCATCACTTGAACATGAGAAAAGAAAAGTGCTTACTAAAGTTAAAATTAGAATTTTGTGGGTAAAATTTTTCATTGTGTGGGGGTTTTTGGGTTAAAAAATCAATAGATAAATCAAGTCGTGACTCCTATAGTTGTAACATGGTTGCTGTGGGGGCAATCATATTACAGATAGTAACGACTGATTTACCCAATCCTACTAAAAATATTATGTAAAATGTATTTTTTAATTTGAAGAATGTGCTCTTTTGAAACACAAATACCTATGCTCTTTTGTTGAATCTTAGAAGCAACAATAACATTTGTTGATAACGATAAATTTTTGTTTACGCTAAAATTGAAATCTTCTTTTATATTATTTAAAGAAAAATATTCTGCTGAAAGTTTCAGCAAAAAAGCAATAGGTTTGAATTTAATTAGTTCCATTGTGTGGGGATTTGTGGGGTTATGATGAAATAATTATAGGACAATAATATGGTAAATAATAGTAACTACCAAATATTTTTACAAAAAATTTACCGTTTGTTGCTAAAAACGTACCGTTTATTGCTAATTCGTGCAGTTTATTTTATTTGTAGGTACAAGTGATATTCCTATCTCATGGCTCAGAAGCCATTAAAAAGGAATTTATTTGAATTAAATTTCAACGAATTTTTAAGTTAAATCCAATAAAAATTACTGAATAGATGTTTTTTTGGTTTAATTTCTTATTAAGAGGTAAAATGATAAAAAAGAGGCTTGTTTATTTTAACAATCCTGCGCGTTTTAATAAAGCATCAGCATTTGGTTCTTTTCCCCTAAAACGCTTGTAAAGTGTCATTGGATTTTCAGTTCCGCCTTTTGAAAGGACATTATCTTTAAATTTTCGAGCAATTTCTTTGTCAAAAATTCCAGATTCTTTAAAATATTCAAAAGCATCCGCATCCAATACTTCGGCCCATTTATAGGAATAGTATCCAGAAGAGTATCCTCCTTGAAAAATATGTGAAAAAGCAGTGCTCATACAGTTTTCTGCAACATCTGGATATAATTTAGTGTCAGCAAATGCATTTTTTTCAAATTCTTTTACAGAAGTAATTGCCTGTGGAGACTCGCCACCATGCCAATTCATATCTAATAAGCCAAAACTTAACTGACGTAATGTTGTCATTCCTTCAAGAAAATTAGAAGAATCTTTAATTTTTTGTACTAATTCCATCGGAATTGGATCATTGGTTTTATAATGCTTAGCAAATAAATCTAATGCTTCCTTTTCATAACACCAATTTTCTAAGATTTGACTCGGTAATTCTACAAAGTCCCAATGAACACTTGTTCCTGACAAACTTGGATACGTTGTGTTGGCGAGCATTCCATGCAGAGCATGTCCAAACTCATGAAATAACGTTGTAACTTCATTAAAAGTTAATAGAGAAGGTTTAGTTTCGGTAGGTTTAGTAAAGTTACATACAATAGAGATGTGCGGACGAGAATTACCATTGTCTTTTTTCCATTGACTTTTAAATGAGGTCATCCAAGCACCATTTCGTTTCCCTTTTCTTGGGAAAAAATCAGCATAGAAATAAGCAATGAAATCACCATCATTATTTGTGACTTTATATGTTTTTACATCTTTATGGTAAGTATCTATTGTATCAATTTCTTCAAAATTCAACTCATAAAGTTTATTTGCAACCGTAAAAACTCCGTTTAAAACATTTTCAAGTTTGAAATATGGTTTTAATTGCTCTTCATCTAAATCAAAAAGTTCTTTCTTTAGTTTTTCTGAATAAAAACCGCTATCCCATTTTTGAAGAATATCAATTCCATCTTTTTTTGCAAATGTTGATAATTGCTCATATTCACGTGCTGCAGCAGGTTTCGCTTTTTTAAGTAAATCATTTAAAAAAGAAAGTACTTTCTTAGGGTTTTCTGCCATTCGTTCTTCTAAAACAAAATGAGAATGTGTTTTATAACCTAATAAATTTGCACGTTCGTGACGTAACTTAACAATATCTAAAACCGTTTGTTGATTGTCGTATTTATTGTTTTTAAAAGCTCTTGCTCCAAATGCCTTTGACATTTGTTCTCTCAATGATCTATCTTCGATATACGTCATAAAAGGAACATAACTCGGATAGTCTAAAGTAAACAACCAACCAGTTTTTTCTTTTTGTTTAGCAGTCTGCATTGCAGCTTCAAGTTCTCCTTCTGGCAGCCCTTTTAATTGTTTTTTGTCAGTTATATGCAGTTCAAAACTATTTGTTTCTGCCAATATGTTTTCTCCAAATTTTAAAGATAATTTTGAAGCCTTCTTATCAATTTCTCGTAATTTTTCTTTATCACTCTTATTTAAATTAGCGCCGTTTCTCACAAACATTTTATACTGATTGTCAAGTAAAGTTATTTGTTCTTGAGATAAATTCAAAGAGTCCTTTTGTTGATATATCGTTTTTGTTTTTTCGAAAAGAACTTTGTTTAAGCGAATGTCATTCCCGAAATCTGACAGCAAAGGAGAAATTTCTTGAGCTATTTTTTGAATCTCATCATTAGTTTCAGCTGAGTTTAAATTAAAAAAAATAGACGTAACTCGCTTGAGTTGCATGCCACTATATTCTAATGCTTCTATAGTGTTCTTGTATGTAGGAGTTTCATTATCAGATGTTATACTATTTATTTCTTCTTTTGCAGATTTAATACAAGTTTCAATAGCATTTTTAAAGTGACTATTTTTTATTTTAGAAAAAGGAGCAGTGTCAAATTTTTGCAATAATGGATTCATAAATTAAATTTTTTTTAATGTGACTTGTAATGAAAAAAGGTGTCTTAATAATAGTATGTTGAGTGACTTTTCGGTTTGGGGAAATACGAAAAGGAGCAAGACATATAATCAGTAATTAAATATTTAACTATTGATAGATAGTTCCTTGCTTCGGTGAGGAACTATTTTTTGATTTTATCAGCTGCCTTATTCACTTTTACTTTCAGACTTTCTTTATAAAATAAGATTTTATCAAGCACACATTTATCAGAAGAACCAATAATTTGCGCCGCAAGAATTCCAGCATTTGTAGCGCCATCAAGAGCAACAGTTGCCACAGGAACTCCAGAAGGCATTTGCAATATTGATAAAACAGAATCCCAACCATCAATAGAATTTCTTGATTTTACAGGAACTCCAATTATAGGCAATGGACTCAATGAAGCCACCATTCCAGGAAGATGAGCTGCACCTCCAGCACCAGCAATTATTACAGAAATTCCTCTTTTATGAGCATTCTTAGAATAGTCAAATAATTTTTCAGGAGTGCGATGTGCTGATACAATATCAACCTCAGTTTCTATATCAAAACTTTGTAAAATATCAATTGCACCTTGCATAACTGGAAGATCTGAATCGCTTCCCATAATGATTCCTACTTTTGCCATAATTATATTATTTAGTTATCACTCTAATTGTTTTCTTTACTATTTCCGCAGTTTTCCGAGCTTCGTTTAAATCTGTGTTTACAATGGTTACATGTCCCATTTTACGAAAAGGCCTTGTTTGTCTTTTCCCATAAATATGTGGCGTAACACCATCAATCTGCATAATTTCTTCAATATTTTCATATACCACATCTCCACTATACCCTTCTTCACCTACCAAATTTACCATAATTCCTGCAACTTTATTTTCTGTGTTTCCTAAAGGGAGATTTAAAACAGCGCGAAGATGTTGTTCAAACTGACTTGTGTATGAGGTTTCAATCGTATGATGTCCACTATTATGGGTTCTTGGAGCAACTTCGTTGACGATAATTTCATCGTTTTGTGTTTGAAATAATTCTACAGCCAATAAACCAATATGTTTAAAAGAATTTGCTACTTGTAAGGCTACCTGTTGAGCTTTTTGTACAATTTTTTCATCAATTCTTGCAGGACAAATCACATATTCTACTTGATTTGCTTCTGGATGAAATTCCATTTCTACAACAGGATACGTTTTTACTTCTCCATCACTATTTCGAGCAACAATAACAGCCAATTCGTTTTTAAACGGAATCAATTCCTCAGTGATACATTCAATATTTGGTAAACTTTCTAAATCTTTTGAAGATTTAATCATTTTTACACCATTGCCATCATAACCAAATTGTGTAGACTTCCAAACAAAAGGAAATGTTGTCTCTTTAATTTCTGATGTGCTATCAAAACGTTTGAAATTTGCTGTAGGAATATTATTATCAATAAAAAACTGTTTTTGAACTCCTTTATTTTGGATAATTCGCAGTGTTTTTGAAGAAGGATATACTTTTAAGCCTTCTTTTTCTAATGCTTCTAATGCCTCAACATTTACATGTTCTATCTCGATAGTAAGCACATCAACTCGTTTTCCAAAATTGTAAACATCCTCGTAATTCATGAGATCTCCTAAATGGAATTCATTACAAATTTGCGCGCAAGGAGCATTCTTAGAACTATCTAAAATTACAGTGTAAATATCGTATTTTTGGGTTTCGGACAACAACATTTTGCCTAATTGACCGCCTCCAAGAACACCTAATTTAAAATCAGAAGAAAAATAATTTTTCACTTAAAAATATTTCGTACAAAAATAAGAAGAAATACAAAACAAACCGTCATTACGAGGAATGAAATGACGAAGTAATCTCTATAAAAGAAAAGATTGCCACATTTATGGAACTTCGACTCCGCTCAGTTACCACCAATTCGCAATGACAATTTAAAAATTAGTAACATTTAAAACAGAACTACTTACTTGGCTAACTTTAAATTCACAAACCGAATTTGAAACTCCTGCAGTTAGAGGAGAGCCGTCTAAAATACTAAATTCAGCATCATCACAAGGGCAAACAAGTTTAATGTCGTTTGTCATAATCATTTTATTTGCACAAGTTAGATGTGGACATTCACGACTAAATGCTCGATAAGAATTACCAAGACGATAGATAACAATTCCTTTGGTTCCACCATTTGCGTAGGCCCAACCTGCAGGAACTTGTAAATTGATAAATTCAGGGTTTACGAGATTAATTGTTTGATTGTTTATAATGTCACAAAATTGTGTTGTGCCATCATTTTCGCAACTAAAAATTAATAAAAAGGAGCATATAAAAAGGAGTTTTTTCATGTGTTTATATCTATGGTTTAAATTGTCATACTTCGACTTCGCTCAGTACAGGCTTTCTGTTCGCTATTAATTATTCTCTTCAGAGATAAAGATTTTAGCACGCTCGGTTCATCGTGTTTTGTTAAGATGTTTATTTTAAACGAGCACAATTTACAAATATTTTGTACATTTGTTAAACGATCTCATTCTGTCTTGTCAGTTTTGAGATTTTTTGTTTAATAAAATGCAGCGTTATGAGTGATATTTCATATTACACACCAGAAGGATTTCAAAAATTAAAAGATGAATTAGAACATCTTGAACATGTAGAGCGACCAAGAGTTACTCAAGAGATTAGTGATGCTCGTGATAAAGGAGATTTAAGTGAGAATGCTGAATACCATGCAGCGAAAGAAGAGCAGTCACATTTAGAATTTAAAATAGCTAAATTAAAAAATGTATTTTCTAATGCGCGTATATTAGACGATTCTCAATTAGATACGTCAAAAGTATTGGTGTTATCGAAAGTTAAAATTAAAAATACAGCCAACAATATGGAGTTTGCATACACATTGGTTGCTGACTCTGAGTCAAATATAAAATTAGGGAAGTTATCAGTAAACTCTCCAATAGGTAAAGGATTGTTAGGAAAAGAAGTTGGCGATATCGCTGAAATTCAAGTGCCAAATGGTATTATGAATTTCGAAATAATAGAAATAACTAGATAAAATGGCTTCTATATTCACCAAAATAATCAATGGAGAAATACCTTGCTATAAAGTAGCAGAAAATGATGATTTTATTGCGTTTCTAGATGTCAATCCGAATGCGAAAGGACATACATTGGTTGTGCCAAAAAAAGAGGTAAACAAACTTTTTGATTTGGACGAACAAACGTATGACGGTTTGATGCAATTTTCTCGAAAAGTAGCAATTGCATTGGAGAAAACAATTTCGTGTAAACGTATTGGAATGTCTGTAATTGGACTGGAAGTTCCACATGTACATGTACATTTAGTTCCTTTGAATACGATGGCTGATATACAATTTCAAGAAAAAGTGTCTTTGTCTAAAGATGAGTTTGAGCAGATTGCAAAGTCAATTGGTGAGAATATGTAATCTATTGTCATTCCTGCGAAGGCAGGAATCCATTTGTAAGACTTATGTTTAGATTCCTGCCTTATTCATTGTTTCAAATTTTTATAATAATGAATTCATGAACCTTTCGGTTTCGCAGGAATGACAAAATAATTTTTTAATAATCTGCCTTCCTCAAGCTCACACAAAACGTAGTCCCTTTTTCTAGTTCAGATTTTTTCACAAAGATTTTACCTTTATGATAATCTTCAATAATTCTTTTGGAGAGAGATAGACCAAGTCCCCAACCTCTTTGTTTGGTTGTAAATCCTGGAGCAAATATTTGCTGTCTTATACCTTTCGGAATTCCTTTTCCTGTATCAGAAATTAAAATATTAATATTCTTCATAGTTTCGTTGATGCTAATTGTAATTTCACCTTTACCTTTCATAGCATCTATAGCATTTTTTACCAAGTTCTCAATTACCCAACCAAAAAGTTGAAGATTTAACTGTGAGTACATTTCTTCTTTTTGACTTTCAAAAGAGAAAACGACTTGTTTAGAACTACGAGATTCAAAATACTTAAATGCGTCTTGAGTTTCTTTGACAACATTGTGTTTTTTTAACTCAGGAATAGAACCAATTTTTGAAAACCTATCTGCAATTACATTTAAACGTGTTACATCTTTTTCAATTTCGCTTACCATACTTTCATCTACATTATCAGCGCGAAGTAATTCAATCCAACCAAGTAAAGACGATAAAGGAGTGCCAATTTGGTGTGCAGTTTCCTTTGCCATACCTGTCCATAAACGATTTTGCTCCGCAATTTTATTTGATTTAAAAAACAGATAAATAACACTTGTAAACAGTAATAAAATCAATAAAAAAGAAATTGGATAGTATTTTAATTTGGTTAACAAATCAGAATCACGATAGTTAATAAATTGCTGAATATTTATATTTTCAATACTATAACTCACATCGATTGGCGAGTTTTGACTTTTCATTATTTTTAATTGCTTAGTCAAAAATTGTCTATCATCTACACTCAAAGATTTATATTGAGCAATTGAGTCATTAACAGCAATATTATTCCAAAAAGTAATATTACCGTCCTTATCAGTAATAATCATTGGAATTGAATTGTTACTTTGGATGATATAGTCTTCAAAACTAACATCTGCTTCTAAATCTGAATTTGCAAAACGCTTGTGTGCTTTTCCAAGGATTTCCATTTTTAAACGTTCTTCACTCTTAAATTTTTGAAAAAACGAATATGTGTTCCAAAGAATAAGAGTGACAATAATAAAGGATGCAATGATTGCTATCCAACGTGTAGTTTGAGAATTTTTAAATACTGACATCAACACAAATATAAAATAAATTTTGAGTTAAACTCCTTTTTATCGTTATGTCTGGTCGAGCGGAGTCGAGACCTTTTTAAAGTGAATAGTTCTCGACTGCGCTCGAACGGACAACTATTTTCTATCTTTAATAACTAAATTTCCATTTTGATATTATCTTTCGGTTAGATTCTTTATTTTTGATGTATGATTTCAATCAATCCAAAAGACATACCAACTTCAAAATTACATGGCTATTTATTAAGTTCAATTGCACCAAGACCAATAGCATTTGCAAGCACTATTGATGAAAATGGCAATCCGAATTTATCACCATTTAGTTTTTTTAATGTGTTTAGTGCCAATCCTCCAATTTTGATATTTTCTCCAGCACGTAGAGTTCGAGATAACACGATTAAGCACACATTGATAAATGCAAAAGCAACCAAAGAAGTTGTAATAAATATTGTGAATTATGATTTGGTACAGCAAATGTCACTATCGAGTACCGAATATGGAGAAGGTGTAAACGAATTTGAAAAAGCAGGATTAACGATGTTAAAATCGGATGTTGTAAAGCCTTTTAGAGTAGCTGAATCTCCTGTGCAAATGGAATGCAAGGTAAACGAGATTGTAGAACTAGGAACTGAAGGAGGCGCAGGAAACTTGATAATTTGCGAAGTAGTAAAATTGCATATAAAAGAAGAAATATTAGATGAAAATGGCGTAATAGACCAACATAAAATAGACTTGGTTTCTAGAATGGGCGGAAGTTGGTATTCGAGAGCCAATAACGGATTGTTTGAAGTGCCAAAACCATTGTCAACCTTAGGAATTGGTGTGGATTTGATTCCATCAGAAATAAAAAATAGTGCTATTCTTACTGGAAACGATCTTGGGATGTTAGGCAATATAGAAGCAATCCCAAATCAACAAAATGTTGATAAGTTTGCAGAAGAACATCCGCAGTTTGTGGGAATAAAATCCAAAGAAAAGCATACATTTGCACAAGAATTTTTAAAGAAAAAAGAAATAGAAAGTGCTTGGAAAGTGCTTTTAATCAAATAATTAAACGTAAAAATGGAAGTAACAGGAAAAGTTAAATTGATTGGCGAAGAACAAACATTTGGAGCAAGTGGTTTTAGAAAAAGAGAATTGGTAGTAACTACAAACGAGCAATATCCTCAGATGTTGATGATAGAATTTGTACAAGACAAATGTGATTTGTTAAACAGTTATCAAGTTGGACAAGATGTAAAAGTAGCAATCAATTTAAGAGGTCGCGAATGGATTAATCCAGAAGGAGTTGCAAAATATTTCAACTCTATTCAAGGTTGGAGAATTGAAAACTTACAAACTGCTGCACCTCAAAGTACTGAATTACCTCCTTTAGAAGAGTTAAAAGCAACAGATTTATCTGAAAGCGAACCAGACGATTTGCCTTTCTAAGTCGGTCGCAATGCGACAAATATAATTGTCAGTTCGAGCGCAGTCGAGAACTAAAAATAATTAAAAACCGAAGTTTTAACTTCGGTTTTTTTGTGAACTTTTTTGTCATTTTGAGCGCAGTCGAAAAATCTCAGATTCTTCATTTCATTCACAATGACATTATGTTCTAGATGTCATTCCTGCGAAGGCAGGAATCCATTCATTGTAAGTTATATAGATTCCTGCCTTCGCAGGAATGACACTAAGTGTGTAATGTATAGAATAAACTTCTTATTTTTGTAAAATGCAGATACTTACCAACAAAATAGAATTTCCTTCAGTAGAAACAGCCAATCAATACGGAATGGTTGCTGTTGGTGGAGATTTATCTCCAGAAAGATTATTGTTGGCATACAAAAGCGGCATTTTTCCTTGGTATTCTGATGACGAACCAATTGTTTGGTACAGTCCAGATCCAAGAATGGTATTGTTTCCTGATAAGTTAAAGGTATCGAAAAGTATGCGCCAAATTTTGAAGAAAGGAAAGTTTCAAATCACAGTTAATCAAGCCTTTAAAGAGGTGATTTCTAACTGTAAAACCGTAAATAGAACTGCACAAGGAGAAACGGGAACTTGGATTACAGACGAGATGAAAGATGCTTATATTAAACTTCATAAACTAGGAATTGCAAAATCTGTTGAGGTTTGGGTTTTGGACGCAGAGCGAAGTCGAAGTGAACAAAAATATAAGTTAGTTGGCGGCTTGTATGGTCTTGAAATAAACGATATTTTTTGCGGAGAAAGTATGTTTAGTGATGTAAGTAACGCATCTAAAGTTGCGTTTGTGCATTTAGTACAGCATCACAATTATAAATTGATAGATTGCCAAGTTTATAATGACCACTTAGCAAGTTTAGGCGCAGAAGAGATTTCGAGAAATGAGTTTTTGAGGTTTGTTCTGCAAGGGACTTAAGTCCCTTGTATTGTCCTTTATTACAACATGAAATTTTGCCTTGTAACTTTTTTGTTTTGAAGATTGTTTTACAAGGGACTTAAGTCCCTTGTATTATGATGCTTCCACAATTTTTATTTCATCTTCTGTCAAGCCATATAATTCATATACCATTTGGTCTATTTCTTTGTCTGTTTGGTCTATTTGAGTTTTTAATGCAACTGCTTTTTGTTGTTCTGTTATAAAATAATCTTCCCATTCTGCTTCTTGAGAAAGCGATAGTTTTACTTTCTTTTTCGCCAACTCTTTTACAAACTCTCCATACGTTAGCAAATACCAATCTTGTAGTTTTCTTGGTAACTTTTCTAATTCAAATTTCCGTTGGATTGTGCGTTGGAATTTTTGGGAGGTTTCTTGTGAATTTTTATTAAGTGAGAGCATAATATCTACTTTTTCTATAAAAGGCTGTTGTTCAATTTCTGAAACTTCTTTAAATGGAAACTTTCTTAAATCATTTAAAATAATTTTCGGAAACATTTTACGTACCGATTTTGCGGTGTTCTTTACAAAATAATAAGCCATTAACTGACTGTTAAGAATTGCAACTACATATTTTAATGAGATATTAAATTCTTCTCTTTTTACAATTGCAATATTACTCCTGTTGTACAGGTATAAATCTTCTGAATAGGTTGAAATGATGCTATTTGGAAACTTTCCAGTAATTTCTAGAATAATTATTTTTTCACCGTTAAACAGGTTAAAGGTTCTTGGAGCAGCAAGTTGTTTTCCATATTGTAAATATTGACCAGACCAGTTAGTAAAGTATCTGCCAACATCTTTACCCTCTAAATATTTATGTGTGTTTTTGTCAAACTTGTAAGTGTAATCAAAAGGTCTGTTTTTTACATCTTCAACAGTTTGTTTAGGTTCTCCTTTATTTTTCTCATAAGCCTGTAGACCTGCTTTAATTAAAACTAAATCGTTTAAATTTTTAGACCCTTCTTTGAGTTTTTTGGTTAACTCTACACTTGTTTCATCAGAGAAAACTTTAAATTCAAATCCCTCATTATTTTCAAAATCAAGTTGTTTTCTATCGTGAGAATATCTAAACTCTTTATCATCACTTAATAATACTTTAATGGAATTATTTTTTTGCTTCTGTTTTGTTTTTTTAGCAAGTATAATTATTGTTTCAACATTAACTCCCTCAAAAGAATAACCTGCTAAATTGATAATTTCACTTATTGAACAATTCTGTAAAATATAATTTCTTAATCCAGTTGCTGAACCAACCATTAACCACGCATTCGGGATAATAAGGCCGAAGTTGGCAGTATCTCTAATAATTTTTATGGTTTGTTCAATAAATAGTAAATAAGTATTTACTTGATATTCAGCCGAAACATAGTTTTTAACATAATAATCTTTTAATTCTTTTGAAATATTATCTCTTGCAAAAACATAAGGCGGATTTCCAATCACTACATCAAAGCCACCATTATGTTGGTCCTTAAAAGCAGTGTTTACATCGCTACACATAGCATTGATAACAGTGTTTAGTTTGTTGCTATGCTCTGGTAATTCGTGTTTGCTTCGGTTGTTTTGTATATAATCTATGGTATTATTTAATTGTTCTTGTGATGTTATTTCTTTTGGTGCACTATATTTTTGCTGCCATAAAGGTTTTTTACTTTCATTTTCCTGTTCCTTTTCTTTTTCTTTTTCTGCAAGGGACTTAAGTCCCTTGTAATACCTCTTGTAACTAAACGATGTTTTGCCTTTTATTTTTTGCATTATGCTTGGCACTTCGTCTATATCACAAACCAATAGCAAATGTATATGGTCTGCACATATATTATAAGCCAACATATTTAGATGTTCTTCTTTTACTATTGTAGCAATAGTTTGAGTTATAAACAAGTCTTCTTCTTCAGTAAAATAAACAACATTTGGATAAGGGTTTGTTCCCATTTCACGTTTTTCGCGCACTTATATTTTATCATTCTTGCCGATGTGCGGCTATCATGAATTGCTGTTGTAATATGATATGCTTTTTTGTGTTTCTTTTTAAATATTTTCGGAAATTGTTTTTGCCAGTTAAATGCTTTATCTCCTGCAACTGCTTTACTGTCAATTAGCGAGTTACCACATTTAATATTACTGCTTAAATCGTTTAGTTTACGTCTTGGTTGTGCAGTTCGTAGCCAAAGGGATAGTTTTGCGATTTCAACAGATTCTTCGTTAAGGTCAACACCAAAAATATTGTTTTCAAGTATAGTTGTTTCGATATCAGAGAAGGGTAAGCCTTCACCTAATACATTGGTTTTTAGTTCGTCAATATAACTATGTTCTTTTATTAAAAAATCTAATGCTTGGTTTAAAAATGCTCCAGAACCACAAGCAGGATCACAAATGGTGAGTTGCAACAACCAGTCTCTATAGGTGTCTAGAAGTTGTACTAATTCTGCTAACTTTTTTTTAGGTCTGTTTTTTCTACTTTTAAAATACTCTTCTTCTTTAAAACCGAGTTCATATTTTTTTTCTTCACATAGTTTACCAACCGTATTTTCTACAATGTATTTGGTTATGTATTTTGGTGTGTAGAATACACCATCTTTTTTACGTTTGCTTTTTTGTTTGTCAAAATTTCCACCTTCAATCTCAGCATTTACACTTTCAATTTCGTTTAGTGAATTTTCAAAAATGTGTCCTAAAATGTTTACATCTACTTGGCTTTCAAAATCGTAATTAGCCAATTTCCGAGCATGTTTTGCTAATAATTCATCATCAATTTCAACAGCATCAAGTATAGCGTCTGGTTTAAATAAACCGCCATTGTATGCATATATTTCTGCTTTTTTGTCCGTTCCTTTTCTTCCTTTGTCTAAATAATTGAAATAGAGTTTAAACCTATTGTATAATGGTACGACAGCATCTAATTCTTTGAGTTTGTTCCAGTCGTCTAATATTTTTATAGTAGAGTTTGGCGGTAAAAGCCCTCTATCTTCTGCAAAAAAGATAAATAGAAATCGGTCAATTAGTTTTTGTGATTTTTTAAAAAGTGTTTGTTTTACATTTTTTTCTAATTGATCTAAATCTTTTATTTTTTGCTCATTATCTTGCGAATCTGAAACTAATTCAGATTGACGTAGCGTTTTTAATTTTTTGGCATTTTGCTTTACTAAATCTCTATATAACTCGCGTTTAAAAATGGAGTAATCTGCATAAAAGCTTTTTGTAATTTTTTCTTCAACAGTTACTGATTCTTCTTTTATTTTTAAAGGATTGTTTGCAAATATGTTTTCTTTATGCAAACACAAGTACATTAAGTTAAACTCACTTTGGGTTAAAGTAAATAGATTAAATTCTACAAATTCAGTAGCATCATTGATATAAAATCTCAGTTTTTCAAAATTGGAAGTAATTACATACACACATCCTTTTTGATTAGCTTTATAATCAAATGCTTGCTTACGAATGCTTTCTAAATCTTTAGTTTTTGTTCCCTTTAATTCAATTACACCTAATGCTATTCCTTCTTTTAAAATTGCTCCATCCGCTTTTCTAGAGTTTGTTTGATTTTTATATTCTGCAACTAAATTAAAATTAGGTTTTGGGCTTAATTCATAGCCTAAAATATGGACAAATAATTCCGTTAAAAAAATACCTTGATACTCTTCTTCTTTAGAATTTTTTATATGCTTTTTGTAGTATTTCTTTTTCTTGCAATTTTAGGTACTTGTTAAGTACCGAACTTTGGAATAATGCCATTAATTGATTTAGAAATTAATAAAGTTTAAAATTAAGAAATATCTGCGGAATAACTTTGTTTTCTTAAAATTAGAATCCATATCTTTGAAAATCAATTTAAAATCGTTTTAAATGAATATTAAAGACGCACAACAACAAGTAGATAATTGGATAAAAGAGCATGGAGTTCGCTATTTTAATGAACTTACTAATATGGCGCAATTGACAGAAGAAGTTGGTGAAGTAGCACGAATTATTGCACGTAGATATGGAGAGCAAAGCGAAAAGGAAAGTGATAAAAATAAAGACTTAGGCGAAGAATTGGCAGATGTAATGTTTGTGGTTTTGTGTTTGGCAAATCAAACGGGAATAAATCTGCAAGAGTCTTTTGATAAGAAATTGGATTTTAAAACCAAACGAGATCACGATAGACATCATAATAATGAAAAGTTGAAATAATACAAGGGACTTAAGTCCCTTGCAGAAAAATAAAAATATGAACCGATACAAAAACGCCTCTTTTTTAAAACTATTTTTACAATTTTTTACCCCCTTTTTTATTCTCTTCGTCATTATAAGTTTGGTGATGACTTATTTTGGAGAAGAAGGCTACGAAGGCTTGAAAAAAGAAGTGTTTGCAGAAGATAAGTTAATTAAATTCGTTGGAATAAAATTAGGACTATCAACCCTTTACGGATTGGGAATGACAGTGTATTATAAATTTATAAAAAAATAACATTTTGTCTGTTCGAGCGCAGTCGAGAACTACATGATATAAAAAGTGGTCTCGATTGCGCTCGACCTGACATTAATAAAATTAAAATAAATTGAACTTAAAATTGCCTCAATATTCCAACGCATTAAAAGGAACAATAAAGATTACTGGTTCTAAAAGTGAATCAAATCGATTGTTGATTTTGCAACAGTTTTATAAGAATCTACAGATAGAAAATCTTGGAGAGTCTGATGATACTGCTGTGATGAAAAAGGCTTTATTTTCCGATGAAAAAGTTGTTGATGTTCATCACGCAGGAACAGCGATGCGTTTTCTGACTGCTTATTTTTCCATTGTTGAAGGTAGAGAAACGGTACTTACAGGTTCAAAACGTATGAAAGAACGACCAATCCAACTATTGGTTGATGCGTTAAGGTCTTTAGGTGCAGAAATTAAATATATGGAGAACGATGGTTTTCCTCCAATTAAGATTATCGGTAAAAAATTGACGAATGATAAAGTTACAATAAATGGTAATGTGAGCAGTCAATATATTTCTGCATTGTTGCTAATTGCATCGAGTCTTGAAAACGGATTGCAATTGAAATTTGAAGGCGAAGTAACGTCAGTTCCTTATATAAAAATGACATTGAGTTTACTTTCCGAACTTGGAATTGAAAATTCTTGGGAAGAAAACACAATTACAGTAAAACCAAAAAAGCAACTTGAAGATAATATAGTAACTGTAGAATCTGATTGGAGTTCGGCATCTTATTATTACAGTTTAGTAGCCTTAAGTGAAGATGCAGAAATTACTTTAAATGCCTATAAAAAAAACAGTTTGCAAGGTGATTCTGTATTAGCAGAAATCTATCAAAAATTAGGAGTAGAAACAGAATTTGGGAAAGATTTTATCACGCTTACGAAGTTGAAAAACTTTAACCCTTCACCTTTTGCCCATAACCTTCAGAACGCTCCAGATATTGCGCAAACTATTGCTGTAACTTGCTTTGGTCTGAATATTTCTTGTGGATTGTCAGGACTACACACACTTAAAATTAAAGAAACCGATAGATTGGTTGCTCTCAAAACTGAGTTAGAGAAATTTGGTGCAATAGTAAGAATAACAGAAGATAGTTTACACTTAAAATCTACATCAGTAATTAAAGAAGAAGTTTTGGTAAAAACGTATAATGATCATAGAATGGCAATGGCATTTGCACCATTATTACTTAAAACATCGTTAGAGATTGAAGACGCAGAAGTTGTATCTAAATCATATCCAGAGTTCTGGAAAGACATTCAAAAATTAACAAATACCAATTTAATTTTATAATTCTGTGAAATTATATTGAATTATTTTTTACAAGATTGAAGTAAAAATATTTTTAAGAAAAAAATTGTGAAAAAGAAACAATATGATACAGTATTATAATGTTAATTTGGTATGATATAAAAGTTTTACTCAAAACACTTGACAACGCCTATCGCGATGTTGTATATTTGCAATCTTTAAAACGTAACTATGGGAATGAAATTGTCGAAATTCGGGTTTGAATTACCTGAAGAATTATTAGTAGAACATCCAGCAGAGCATCGTGATGAATCACGTTTGATGGTATTAAATAGAAAAGAACAAACGATTGAACACAAGAGGTTTAAGGATTTGATTGACTATTTTGACGAAGGGGATTTATTGGTAATGAACGATTCAAAAGTATTTCCAGCTCGTTTGTTTGGTGAAAAAGAAAAAACAGGTGCAAGAATTGAAGTTTTCTTATTGAGAGAATTGAATGAAGAGCAACGTTTATGGGATGTTTTGGTGGATCCAGCACGAAAAATAAGAATAGGAAACAAATTGTTTTTTGGTGAAGACGAAAGTTTAGTTGCTGAGGTAATAGACAATACAACTTCAAGAGGACGTACACTTCGTTTCTTGTATGACGGTTCTTATGAAGAATTCAGAAAGCGATTAAAAAAACAAGGAGAGACTCCGTTACCAAAGTATATTCAAAGACCTACAGAGGCTAAAGATAAAGAGCGTTTTCAAACTATTTATGCAAAGCATGAAGGTTCGGTTGCAGCACCAACTGCAGGAATGCACTTCTCAAAACACTTGTTAAAAAGATTGGAAATAAAAGGAGTAGATTTTGCTAAAGTAACGTTACATGTTGGTTTAGGAACTTTTAATCCAGTAGAAGTAGAAGATTTATCTAAGCACAAAATGGATTCTGAAGAAATTGATATTTCAGTAGCTTCAGCAAAAATAGTAAATGATGCTTTGAAAAATAAAAGAAGAATTTGTGCTGTTGGTACAACATCAATGAGAACATTAGAAAGTTCGGTGTCTTCAAAAGGAGAATTAAATGAATTTAATGGTTGGACAAATAAATTTATTTTTCCTCCACATGATTTTTCTATTGCTAACTGTATGATAACCAATTTCCACATGCCAAAATCAACGTTAATGATGATGGCATCAGCATTTGCAGGTCATGACTTTTTAACAGAAGCATATAAAGTTGCAATTAAAGAAGGATATCACTTCTACTCTTATGGAGATGCAATGTTGATTATCTAAATTTAATAAAACACAAATAATTAAATAATTAAAAACTGATACTATCTAAAAAAAGTGTCAGTTTTTTTTATAAATAGTAAACTTTTGAGCGAAGCGAAAAAAAAAGATATACGATCTCTTACCAAAGAACAATTACGTGATTTTTTTGTAGAAAATGGCGACAAGGCATTCCGTGGAAATCAGGTCTATGAATGGTTGTGGAGCAAAGTTTCGCATTCTTTTGATGGAATGACGAATATTTCAAAAGAGACTCGTAAAATGCTCGAAGACAACTTCGTAATCAATCATATTGAGGTTGACGAAATGCAACGAAGTAAAGATGGTACCATAAAAAATGCTGTAAGATTACATGATGGTTTGATGGTTGAGTCAGTTTTAATTCCTACAGAAAGTCGAACTACAGCATGTGTTTCTAGTCAAGTTGGATGTAGTCTTGACTGTAAATTTTGCGCAACTTCACGTCTTAAACGTATGCGAAATTTGAATCCTGATGAGATTTATGATCAAGTTGCCGCCATCAACCAAGAAAGTTTATTGTATCATAATCGTAAGTTGACAAACATTGTTTTCATGGGAATGGGAGAGCCATTGATGAATTATAACAATGTGCTAAAATCAATAGAAAAAATAACGTCTCCTGAAGGTTTAGGAATGTCGCCAAAACGAATTACATTATCTACTTCTGGTGTCCCAAAAATGATAAAAAAACTGGCTGATGATGAGGTTAAATTCAATTTAGCAGTGTCTTTACATTCTGCAATTGATGAAGTTCGTACACAAATAATGCCTTTTAATGAAAATTTTCCATTGGATGATTTACGCGAATCCTTAGAGTATTGGTATGAAAAAACCGAACGAATGATAACGTATGAATACATCGTTTGGAATGGAATTAATGACACTCGAAAAGATATAGATGCATTAGTAACGTTTTGTAAATATGTGCCTTGCAAGGTCAATATTATAGAATACAATCCAATTGATGATGGCGAATTTCAACAAGCACCAAGAAGAGCAATTGCAGATTATGTGAGTGTGCTTGAAATGAATGATATTGTTGTAAATGTTCGTCGAAGTAGAGGAAAAGATATAGATGCTGCGTGCGGACAACTGGCAAATAAATCTAAATAAATTTATTGTCATTCTGAACAGAGTGAAGAATCTATATTTTGCTTACTTTTGACTTCTGACAATGAAGATAGTAGAACAAATAAAACAACCAATTATAAAAGAAATGGAACTCTTTGAAGAGAAATTCAAAGAAGCCATGATTTCTAAAGTTCCACTACTCAATAGAATTACACATTATATAGTTCGTAGAAAAGGAAAACAGATGCGACCAATGTTTGTCTTTCTAGTTGCAAAAATGGTTTCTGATGGTAAATTTGATGAACGCACGTATAGAGGAGCATCAGTAATTGAATTGATTCATACAGCAACATTGGTACACGATGATGTTGTAGATGATAGCAATCGAAGAAGAGGTTTCTTCTCTTTAAATGCACTTTGGAAGAATAAAATTGCCGTTTTAGTTGGTGATTTTTTATTATCAAAAGGATTGTTATTATCTATTGATAATGATGATTTTGATATTTTAAAACTGATTTCTGTTGCAGTTAGAGAAATGAGTGAGGGTGAATTACTACAAATAGAGAAGGCACGAAAACTTGATATTACAGAAGATATTTATTTTAATATTATCCGTCAAAAAACTGCTACTTTGATTGCTGCTTGTTGTGGTATTGGTGCTGCGTCTGTAGGTAGTGATGATGATGAGGTTGAAAAAATGAGAAAGTTTGGCGAGCTTATCGGAATTGCATTTCAAATAAAAGATGATTTATTTGATTACTCTGATGAAAAAATTGGAAAGCCAACAGGAATCGATATCAAAGAGCAAAAAATGACGTTACCATTGATTTATGTACTTAATAACTGCGAAGCATCAGAAAAGAAATGGCTGATTAATTCTGTTAAAAAGCATAATAAAGATAAGAAACGAGTAAAGGAAGTAATTGCTTTTGTCAAGCAAAAAGGAGGTATTGAATACACAACTTCTAAAATGGAAGAATACCAACAACAAGCCTTAGAAATATTAGATGCTTATCCAACTTCAGAATACAAAGAATCACTTGTTAAAATGGTTAATTATGTGATTGAGCGTAAAATATAACTTGCCTTATCCAAACACTTGCACTGCAGTCGAAATTGCCAATACAATAAACAAAACACTTAGTATATAATTTATATTTTTTGCAATAAACTGTGCTTTTTTGGCAATGATATCTGCAAATGAGGCATACATTACAAACAAAGAAAATGCACCTGAAACTGCACCAATAACATAAATTGTCGAGTAAGGTTGTTCAATAGTCATCCAGCCTTTACTCTCTGCTAATGTTGCCATTGCCAAATAAAATGGAATTGCCAACATATTTAACGAAGACATTCCTAAGCCTATAACATAACTACTGCCTTTTTTATTTTTGCCTTCGGCTTTAAATTTCTTACGTGCTTGTATAAAAAAGAAAATTGATAACGCTAATAAGACAAAAATAGCGGCAGTTTTTAGATTGGTAATAACTTCAGGATGTGCAACTAAATATTTAGCAAAAGTCACAGCAATAAAACCTTGGATAAAAACAACGGATGCTGCTCCTGCAGCAAATTGGATTCCTGCTTTCTTCCCTTTTTCAATGCTTGTTCTTGCAGCAGTCATATTTAACATTGATGGCGCTAAAAGACCAATAAATGCTGCTAAAAAACCAATTATAAAAGGTATAATATAATTCATTTGCTATTTAAAAGTCTAATTGTATTCTTGCTTGAAAAATAGTAGCCTTACCGCCATCTTTAACATCTACAAAAACATTATTTAGCATAATTCTAGTAGCAGAATTTAAATACCAATTTAATCCTAAAGTAATATCTGATTGTTCTCCACCAAATATATCTTTATTATTATAATCAGAATTAGAATAACGAAGTGCAACTTCCCATGCACCAATACCCTTGTTTTCTTTTGAGCCAAAATTATTTTTTGGTTTTAATCTACCAAAACCAGCGTAAGAACTTTTATATTTTTTATGTTCACCTGTCAAAAAGTAACCTAATTCCATGTAATAACTTGAGAAGTTATAAGTAGTGTTGGCGTTTACTTTTGCATTTAAATATTCTGCTTGTGCGCTAAAAGCACCTTGAGTAAATACCACTTCAGCATTCATCAAATTTACATTGTCCACATTCATAATAGTTCCGGTATTAGTATATTTCACGCTGCTTAAGTGCGCTTCAGGTCTTGAAGCAACACTATATTCTTTTGTGTCTGAAACTCTATGACTATAACCTAGTCCTAAATGTAATAATTGTTTTTTGTTAATATTATTGATAGGTAAACCTGTAATTCTACTTGTAAAAACATAACCATTGTTTGCCATTTTATCATTTGCTGTATTTCCATCGGCATTCCTAAAGAGTCCAGTTTGAAAACCAATTCTATTGTTGTGAAATTCATTAAACAATAGAATTCCATTGTTTCTTGTAGGTGAATAATCACTAATTAATGAACGCTCCATAAACGTAATATATTTACTACTTGTTAGCATCTCAAATCGAAAGGGCTCTTTAACATTCCCAACACGCAGTGTACCAACAACAGGAATATTTTTTATTCCTACATAAACATCTTTTAAGGCAACTTTTCCACCTTCAAAACCTAAATCTAACTTGAATTCTGTGTTCTTAAAAAGAGTACCTGAAAAAAACAATCTTGCACGTCTAATTTCGACAGCACTAGTAGTTGTTAGTTTACCAAATTGTGTGTCTAAACCTGAATCTTGTTGCATAAAAGCGTTATCAACCATTACACGTCCACCAAATTTAAATTTGATAGTTTTGTCTTTGTTTTCTAATTTAAATCCATTGTCCCACTTAAATGAAAATGTGTTTTCTTGTGCGCTTAAGATTGAATTAAATCCAAAAAAGATTGTAAAAATTAAAATGCTTTTTATTGCTTTCATTTCTGATAAAATTTTTGCAAAACTACCATTATTATTTAACAAATAAATTTTTATTCTAATATGATGATAACGTTAAGTTTTTTTTTAAATAAATAAAGATTTTGTAGATAGAAATGAATGTAATTCAAATTAGAGATTTTGTTGTGTAAATCAGTTTGTAGTAATAACATCTAATTGCAATAATTCTTCAATAAATTTTCTTGAGTTTGATAATCTTGGAACTTTATGTTGTCCGCCCAACTTTCCATTACTGTTTAGCCAATCATAAAATAACCCTTCTCTTGCGACATGTACTTTTGGCATCGATAAAGTCATATTGTTATATCGCTTCGCTTCATAGTCAGAATTGATAGATTTAAGTGCATTGTCGAGTAATTCAATAAAATAATTAATGTTTTTTGGAACCTTATTAAATTCGATCATCCATTCGTGACTTCCACTTTTTTTATCTTTCATAAAAATAGGTGCAACAGTATAATCTGTAATCGATGCGCCAGTCTTTTTACAGGCTTTTTTTAATGCTTCTTCAGTATTTTCAATAATCAATTCTTCTCCAAAAACATTGATGAAATGCTTGGTTCTTCCAGTTATTTTAATTCTATAGGGATTTATAGAAGTGAACTTAACCGTGTCTCCAATTAAATATCTCCACAAACCTCCATTTGTAGTAATTAGAATAGCATAATTGATGTTTTTTTTGACTTCTGATAAAGGGATTGCTGTTGAATTCTCTCCATTATAAGTATCCATCGGAATAAACTCATAAAAAATCCCATAATCGAGCATTAAGAGTAATTCATCAGAATTGTTTTTATCTTGAATTGCAAAAAAACCTTCAGAAGCATTGTAAGTCTCATAATATTGAAATTCTTTTTTAGGAATCAATTTTTTGAATTGCTCACGATATGGACTAAAGTTAACGCCTCCATGAAAATAGACTTCTAAGTTTGGCCAAACTTCCAAAATATTCTCTTTTCCAGTTTTTTCTAAGACTTTATTCAGTAAAACCAACATCCAAGAAGGAACACCTACTAAACTTGTAATATTTTCAGAAATTGTTTCGTTGATAATTGCTTCCATTTTGGTTTCCCATTCGCTCATCAAAGCCGTTTCTTGTTTAGGTGCGCTACTTATATCTGCCCAAAATGGCATATTTTCAATTATGATTGCTGATAAATCTCCAAAATATGAGTTGTTATCTTCATAGACTGCAGAACTTCCGCCAAGACGCAATCCTTTTCCGGTAAAAAGTTGAGCGTTTGAATTATTGTTGATATACAAGCACAACATATCTTTTCCTGCTTTCATGTGACAACCTTCAATCGCTTCATCACTCACTGGAATAAATTTGCTCTTTGCATTGGTTGTTCCGCTTGATTTCGCGAACCATTTTATATTAGAATTCCAAAAAATATTTTGTTCACCTTTACGAGTTCGCTCTATAAATGGGGAAAAAGTCTCATATTTTTGAATAGGAATTGTCTCTATAAAAGTTTGATAATCCTTGATGTTTTTAAAATCGAATTGCTTACCAAATTCGGTGTTTCTTGCTGTAAAAAGGAGTTGATAAAGCAGTTCTTCTTGAACATCAATAGGATATTTAATAAATAATTCTATTTGATGAATTCGTTTTTTTAAAAACCAAGAAATTATGGAGTTTACTATTGGTATTGCCATTGTTATTTGAGTATCTTTATCGAGTTAAAAATACAAATCTATTATGACTTATCAAGGTGTACTTAAAAAAATGATGACTTCTAATGATAATACCATTCAATACTATCTTGAAATGGAAGCTGATTTCTTGAATATGAATCAATTATTGGATAGAGAAATTGAGTTGTCATTTGTAAAATATGAATGTTTGAGTTGCCATAAGGATAAACAGATATACCGTCAAGGATTTTGTAAAAGTTGTTTTTTTGAATCGCCAAATGCTGGAGAATGGATTATTAATCCAGAGAAAAGTACTGCACATCTTGGAATTGAAGATCGAGATTTAGAGTTTGAAAAAAAAATGCAATTGAAACCACATATTGTGTATTTGGCAAATTCTAGTGATGTAAAAGTTGGTGTAACTCGAAAATCTCAAGTGCCTACACGCTGGATAGATCAAGGCGCGCACGAGGCAATTGAAATTGTTGAGGTTCCTAACCGTTATTTGGCAGGAATAACTGAAGTAGCTCTAAAAGACTATGTTTCTGATAAAACAAATTGGCGAAAAATGCTTACAAATGATATTACTGATGTTGATTTGGTTGCCAAAAAAGAAGAATTATCAAAATATATTCCAGAGGAAGCAAAGGCATATTATTTAGATAAAAACACGAAAGAATTACAACTAAATTTCCCTGTAAATAAATATCCAGAAAAAGTAAAAAGTTTGAATTTGATTAAAGCATCAAACTATAAGGGTGTTTTAAAAGGAATAAAAGGACAATATTTAATTTTTGAGGATAGTACAGTTTTTAATATTCGCGCCAATGAAGGTTTGGTAGTTTCTATTGAGGTTTAATTTCCTTATTTTTGCAAACGATTAAATACATCAACAATTAAACAACACACAAGAGGAATGAAAGCATATATTTTTCCAGGACAAGGAGCGCAATTCACAGGAATGGGTTTAGATTTATACGAAAACTCAACAGTAGCACAAGAATTGTTTGAACGAGCAAACGATATTTTAGGATTTCATATTACAGACATAATGTTCGAAGGAACTCCTGAAGAATTGAAAGAAACGAAAGTAACGCAACCTGCAATTTTCTTGCATTCTGTTATTTTAGCAAAAGTCTTAGGAGATGATTTTAAGCCAGAAATGGTTGCAGGACATTCCTTAGGAGAATTATCTGCATTGGTTGCCAATGGCGTTCTAACTTTTGAAGACGGATTAAGATTGGTTTCAAAACGTGCTTTGGCAATGCAAAAAGCATGTGAAGCCCAAGAATCTACAATGGCTGCTGTATTAGGATTAGAAGATGCTGTAGTTGAAGAAACTTGTGCCGAAATTGATGGAATAGTAGTTGCTGCAAATTATAATTGTCCAGGACAATTGGTAATTTCAGGTGATGTAGCGTCTATCAATAAAGCGTGTGAACTATTGACTGAAAAAGGAGCAAGAAGAGCGTTAGTTTTACCTGTAGGTGGAGCATTTCACTCACCATTGATGGAGCCTGCAAGAGAAGAATTGGCAGCGGCAATTAAAGAAACTATTTTTAGCGAACCGACTTGTCCTATATATCAAAACGTAGTTGCAAAAGCAGTTACAAGCCCTGAAGAAATTAAAGAAAACTTAATTGCTCAATTAACGGCTCCAGTAAAATGGACACAATGTATCCAAGCAATGATTGCTGATGGAGGAACAGAGTTTGTAGAAGTAGGTCCAGGAAAAGTATTGCAAGGCTTAATGCGAAAAATTGACCGAACTGTTGCTGCTAGTGGCGCGAGTTTGGAGGCTTAGTTATTTAACTCATTCCTTCTTATTTTAAAACAATTTCTACACGCCTATTTAAGGCTCTTCCTTCTTCTGTTGTGTTTATTGATAATGGAGATAATTGCCCAACGCCGTGTGCAGATATTTGGGAAGTACTCACGTCATATTTAGTTGTTAATGCATTTAAAACAGACTGAGCTCTTTTCTCAGAGAGAGTTTGGTTTGTAGTTAATGAACCTACATTGTCTGTATGACCAACGATATAATATTTTTGTGTTGGATTCCCTTTTAGATATTCAGCTAAAGTTTCAATGACTGCATAAGATTCAGAAGTTAATTTGTCACTTCCAAAGTCAAATAAGATATTATGAAAGACTTCTTTTCCTTCATTTTTTATTTTCTCTTCTATAGATGCTGCTGAAACTTGACCAGTTTCCATGTCTTCTTGTTCTACGATTTGAGCCAAAATAAAAATATTATTTTTTAAACCTTCCCATGAAGATCTATTGTAGTGAATAAATAACGCTATAGTATAGATTTTGCCTTCCCGTTTTCCTTTCGCAACAAAATAGGCATCATCTGTATCTACATTACTATTGTGGGATGACATAGAAAATCTAAAATAACTTTTAGGTTTTATATATTGGTATTCAGAAAGAACATCTGACTCTCCAAAGGTTTCATAAACGTTTTGAAGTTTATAACTTCCTCCTATTTTTTTTCTTCCGAAGGCAGAATATAGTATTTCGAAGTTTCCGTTTTTTAAGGCTTGTTCATAATTTTTTTGAACTTCGAGAACAGTTGCTCTTTCAGTATTTTCGATACCATATAGTAAATTAATCGTTTTTCCTTCTTCCGTTATTTCTTCTTGAGCACCTTCTCTTGATGTTAATTTTGATATAGGAAATGTTACTGCATTAAATTTAGTTTCATTATAAGCTACAATGCAACTGTTTTTGTATTTTTCGAGTATAGGATGGTCTATTGCACCTTCTACATCTGGACAGATAGTTTTTTGTGAAAATGCGGTGCAAGAAAGGCAAATAAATAAAATTGAATAAATAAGTTTCATAATTAAGGAGTTTGTTTTTTAGTTATTAATATCCCATACTTTGATAATCACTAGAATTGATTTCTAGACTAGATTTGTTTATAGACAAACAATTCATGGTAATGGTTTGCGGTTTTTTTTCAGCAGTATTTATCATTATCATTTCCATAGCCCAACCATCTAAATCCTTCATCCACTCTTGATTGTTATTCTTGTTTTTATCTGTACTATATAAAGTGCTTGGAAAACGAATGTCTACTTCCTTGGTTACCCAAATTGTTGCAGTCATGTCTTTTCCGTTCATTTTATATTCTTTGCAGTTGTATCCTAATATAGTTTTTGTGTTGCCTGTAGCTCTTATCTCATATACAAGATCTTCAGTATCAATATCATCTGTTTTAAATGATATACCCATTTTCATTTTATGCCCGCCACTTTCCATAAAGGTAAACATAGCCTCACGGTTAATATCATAAACCATCATAAAATCGCCTTTTATTTTTTCATCTTTAACAGCCATGCCAAAATAGTCGCCAGAACTTGGAAGATAATAATTAAGATTCATAAGGTCTTTCCCAGTTTTCATTTGCATTTCTACTTTATGTTTAAAAGTATAACCTTCTGCTGGCTCAACTTTTGAAAAACCAGGCAAACTAGTTTTTGTTTTGTTTCCTCTTTTTTTATTAAATGTAGAGTCGAAAGCTTTTTCGGTTTCTTTGGTAGCCTTTTGTTCTACTTTTCTTTCTAAAGTTTTTTCAGCAGCATTTTCAATTTTCTTTCCTATTTTTTTAAATAATTGAGCATTTGATGTTCCTGTAAAACATAAAAGAAATACAGTTAAAAGGGTTATTTTTTTCATTTTGTTAGTTTTATTGAGTAACAAACTTACAGGAAAGTTGTATTCAGATTGTCAATTCAATGAAGTGATTACACAATATGTTGCGTCATTTCGCGAATTGACCTCCTGTAGATGGAAGGTAATTAGTTAATTAGACTTGAGATGAGTTTGTATGGTGTCTCATTATATGTGGCTAAGAATACGCGCTCAAAACTTTTTTTAGAGCCAAATCCACATTCTTTTGCTATCTCTTCAATTTTGTAGTTTCTAAATTTGCTGTCATTTTGAATGCGATTATAAGCATATTCAATTCTCAAATCATTTATAAAGACTGAGAATGATTTATTATATTTTTCATTGATATAATGACTTAGATAGCGTTCAGACTTTATGCTATTATCCGAGCAAAAAGAATTTCTAGTGATATTAGATTTTAGAAACAGTTGCTTGGCTTTAAGTTGATCAATTGCAGTTACTATTTTTTCAATTTCGCTATTACTAATTACAATTTTTTTTCCAGGAGCCTTTTTACTTGTATCTTTTTTTTTGTTTTTAGAGTTCAAATAATGGTATATCACAAATGAAATTAGCAACAGAAATATCGAACCAAAAATTAGATAATTTCTTGAGATTTTAGATTTTGAGAAACTTAATTCTCTATTCTTTTCAACATCATACAGGTCTCTGTATTTTTCTGCTGAAAAACTTAAAGAATCGTTAACTGCTTCATTATAAATTTTATGGTAGGTATTCGCTTTTTCCTGATTACCTAACTTTTCATAAACCTCAATTAATTTAGTTGCAGCATCCTTAATTTGTTCTGGATCTTTAGTTTCAAAAGTGAGTTTTAAGTGTTCGTCAAAATATTTAGTAGCTTCAGTTAAAGAGTCTTGTTTTATCAAGCAATCTCCTATCATAGAATATGCGTAACTTTTAGAATTTAAAAAACTTGTTGTATCTCTAATTATTTCGAAATTTAACTCTTTACAAAGTTCATAATTCTTATTAAAAAAGTTGTACTGTTTTGCAACATGATTATTTATCTTACTATCTAGATTTGCAAGATTCGTGATTTTATATGCTTCCGTTATTGATTTTCCGGAATTCGTAGAATCTTTTAATTCTAAATATAGGTCAGATAATAAAAGATGAGATTTCACTAGTAAAGATGAATCTTGGGTATGTTCAACTACCAAATCAAAATAGTCAGCAGATTTGCTATAATCTGAAATCGTAGAATAAATAGCACCAATCATAAAATTAAACTTCACTTTTTCCTGTTTGTCATCTATTTGATCAAGTGAATTAAACGCTAGTTTTAAAGCCTCATCATAATCAGACTGCATAAAAAGGACTGTTACCAATTGGTAATTAAGTATGTTTCTGTTTTGTTTTTGAGGGAGTTCTTTAAGGTTTAACTTTATATAAGTTTTTGCTGAATCTAATTTTGCATGTGAGATATAGTAATTTATCTTTTGTTGAATAGTGTCAGTTTTTTGACAATTTGCAACATTGGTGATTGCGATAAAAAAAGCAAGCAGTATAAATTTATACTTCATCATATATAATTTTGACCAATATTTTAAATTGATAATATTTTATAAATTTACATTTAACAAACTCTCCTGCCACTTCCAAGAACTAGCCAAACCTTCTTCTAAACTTAGTTTTGCTTTCCAACCTAATTCTTTATTGGCTAAAGTCGTATCAGCATAAGCTGCAGTTATATCTCCTGTACGTCTGTCTACAATCTTATAGTTTACCTTTTTTCCTGTCGCTTTTTCAAACGCTTTTACAACTTCTAATACCGAACTTCCTGTGCCTGTTCCAATATTAAAAAACTCACACTTTGCTTTGTTTTCTTTATTTAGTAATCTGTTTAAAGCAGCAATATGTGCTTTTGCTAAATCTACTACGTGTATGTAATCACGAATTGCTGTTCCGTCAGGCGTTGGGTAATCATCTCCAAAAATTGAAAGACATTCGCGTATTCCAGCGGCAGTTTGCACAACATACGGAATCAAATTTTGAGGAACTCCAAGAGGTAACTCACCAATTTTTGCAGTTTCATGTGCGCCAATAGGATTAAAATAGCGCAAAGCAATTGCTCTTAAATCAGTTACTTTTGAAGTGTCTTCAATAATAATTTCACCCATTTTTTTGGTAGCACCATAAGGAGATTCTGCTGGCTTTGTTGGTGCATTTTCGGTAATTGGTAATTCATCTGCTTGTCCGTAAACGGTACAAGACGAACTGAAAATAAAATTACTAACATTATTTGCATTCATTCCTTGTAACACATACGTCAACGTTGTAATATTGTTTTCGTAGTACATTAATGGTTGTTCTACGCTTTCTCCTACAGCTTTTGAGGCTGCAAAATGAATCACACCATCAACAGTATAATTTTTAAAAAACTGAAGTACATCTTTTTTGTTTTTTAAGTCTATTTGCACAAATTCAGGTTTGATACTAGTAATAGAAGTTATTTTATCTAATACATCAAAAGTTGTGTTTGACAGATTGTCAATAATGACAACTTCAAACCCTGAATTTTGCAATTCTACAACGGTATGCGAACCTATATATCCTAATCCGCCAGTAACAAGTATTTTCTTCATATTATTTTAAGAAATTCAATACAGTTTTTGTGATATATTCTAATTGGTCATCTTCTAATTCTGTATGAATAGGAAGAGAAAGAACTGTTTTTACCAACTCATTTGTTACTTTAAAATCATCTTCTTTATAGCGATCGTCTGTGTATGCTTTTTGGCTGTGTAATTGCACAGGATAATAGATTGCATTCGGAATATTATTGTCTAATAAATGCTTGTGAAGTGCATCTCTATCTGCATTAATAATCTGCATTGTATATTGATGAAAAACATGTGTTGTAAAGTCACTTGTAATTGGAGTAATAATATGTTTATTGCCAGCAAAAGCATCATTATAATAGTTTGCAGCCTTTCTTCGAGCATCACAAAAACTATCTAATAAAGGTAATTTTATTTGTAAAACTGCTGCTTGTAAACTGTCTAACCTTGAATTTACACCAACAACATCGTGGTAATAACGCTCGTACATTCCGTGATTTACAATTCCTCTAATGTCGTGTGCTAGTTTATCATCGTTGGTAAAAATTGCGCCGCCATCACCATAACAACCTAAGTTTTTTGAAGGGAAAAATGATGTTGTACCAACAACTCCCATTGTTCCTGACTTCTTTTTTGTACCGTCAGAAAACGTATAATCTGCTCCAATTGCTTGTGCATTGTCTTCAATTACAAATAAATCATGCTGTTTTGCAACTTCCAAAATGGCTTCCATATTCGCACATTGACCAAATAAATGGACAGGAACAATCGCTTTTGTTTTAGGTGTAATGGCTTTTTTCAAGGCTTCAATATCCATATTGTAAGTATCTACTTCAACATCAATCAAAACAGGAGTCAATTTTAAAAGTGCAATAACTTCAACAGTTGCCGCAAAAGTAAAATCAACAGTAATAACTTCATCACCTTGCTCTAAACCAAGTCCCATCATTGCGATCTGTAACGCATCAGTTCCATTTGCACACGGAATTACGTGTTTTATGTCAAGATATTTTTCTAAATCTGCTTGAAAACCCTTGACTTCTGGCCCTCCAATATAATAAGCAGTATCTAAAATGCTTTCAAAAGCCTTATTAACTTGAGGTTTTATATGATTGTATTGACCAATTAGGTCAACCATTTGAATTTTTTTCATGTGTTTATATTTATTGTTTTCAATGGTCACATGCTGTTCGCTCTAAATCATTATTCTATAGGATAACAATTTTAGCATGCTCGTTTCATAAATGATTATTTTAAGAATAACAAAAATACGAATTATTGATAAAATAAATTAGATCCGTTTATACACATCTTCAAAAGGAATTCTAAAGCGTTCACCATAAACGCCTTCAGGCTTTCTAACGCCACAAGAAACAACCATATTTATTTCGCTTTTGTATGGTAGGCCAATTATTTTTTTGATTCTCAAGGTATCTGAGCCTTCCATAGGGCAAGTGTCGTAACCTTCTGCAGCCATACTCAACATGAAAGTCTGTGCTGCAAGTCCAGCAGTTTTGTGTGCAACAACTCTCATGTCAGAAGTTCGTAATTGTCTGTAACTTGGTTTGAAAAATCCTGTAACCCAACTAATAGCATATTTTATATAGCCAAATAATCCTAAGAAATCAGCGTATGTAAAAGGCATAATTTTAGTGTAATAAGTAAATGCAAATTTTTCTCTTGATGAGTATTCTTTGATTGGTTTTTCACCATACATTTTTTCCAAATTCTTTCGATGTGTTTTTACGCGCTTTCGCCATAAATCTTTACGTACCACAAAAACAACCATTTCTTTTGCAGTTGCAGCGGAATTTTGACCTAAACATGCTTTTGTAAGTTTGCTTAAAGTATCTTTAGATGTAATGTGATAGAATTCCCAAAGTTGCATATTACTGCTGTTTGGTGCTAAAGTTGCCTGTTTGATACACTTCTTTACGATTTCAGAATCAATTTCGATGTCTTTATCATATATGCGTACAGATCTTCGGTAATTTAATGCATCAATAAAGGAGGAATTTTTTTTCATTTCGGCAAATTACAAAAAAAACGCTCAAAGGAAAATTCCATTTGAGCGTTAACTAAAAAAACTACTATATTATTGTTGATCGACCTAAATCGATATTATTTCTATTATAATAAGGGTCTTCATAATCTAAAATAAAGTTTTTAATAAATTCTCCTACTTCGATAGTTGAAAAATGGTTGGTAGGATTTAAATCAGGTGTTGAGATGCTTAACTCAATTGATTTTTCAACAGCAACTCTGATGCAGTCTGCTTCTTCCTTTAGATTAAAATGATCTAACAACATTGCTGCCGATAAAATTGCAGCAAGAGGATTTGCTATATTTTTTCCTTTTGCTTGGGGATAAGACCCATGAATTGGCTCAAAAAGAGCGGAATGTTTTCCAATGGAAGCAGAAGCCAATAAGCCTATTGAACCAGATATTACACTCGCTTCATCAGATAAGATATCACCAAACATATTTTCGGTTAGAATTACATCAAATTGAGTAGGTTCTAAAATTAGCTGCATTGCAGCGTTATCGACAAATAAGAATTCCAGCGTTACTTCAGGATAACTTTTTGCTATTTCAGTTACTTGTTTTCTCCAAAGTCGTGAAGTTTCAAGAACATTTGCTTTATCAACTAAAGTTAATTTTTTGCGTCTTACCTGTGCTGCTTTAAAAGCCAAATGTGTAATTCGATCAATTTCTTCAATAGTGTATGTGCAAACATCAGTTGCTGAGGTTTTATCTTCGCTGATACTTTTTTCTCCAAAATAAATTCCGCTTGTCAATTCTCTATAAATGACAAAATCTGTTCCTTTTATAATCTCTTCTTTGATGTTCGATTTATGAATTAACGAATCATAAGTTGTCAATGGACGAATATTGGCAAATAAGCCTAAACTCTTTCTCAACTTTAAAAGACCTTGTTCAGGACGCACTTTCGCAGTTGGATTGTTATCATATTTTGGATCGCCAATTGCGCCAAATAAAATAGCATCAGAATCAGCACATAATCGAAGTGTTTCTTCAGGCAATGGATTTCCAGTTTTGTCAATTGCAATTGCTCCAACATCAGCTGTTTTATAGGTGAAATCAATTCCAAATTTTTCACCAATTGCATCCAATACTCTTACAGATTCATTGATAACTTCAGGGCCTATTCCGTCTCCTGGAAGTAATGCTATTTTTAAATTCATTTCGTTATTCTTCATTAAATTTCGACTCTATTTTCTTCAAATGTTTCTATCTTATCTTTTATACTTAGCAAATAATCGATATCATCATATCCATTAATAAGACACAATTTTTTATAAGGATTTATTTCAAATATTTCTGATTGTTTAGTTTCTTTCAAAGTAACTTTTTGATTTT
The DNA here is from genome assembly GCA_002733665.1 of Lutibacter sp. Lineage (GTDB taxonomy): Bacteria > Bacteroidota > Bacteroidia > Flavobacteriales > Flavobacteriaceae > Urechidicola. The sequence continues at coordinate 195,403 of NVWM01000027.1, read as the reverse complement.
CTAAATCAACCAGAATTAATGTTTGTGGATTCTCCTGAACAGCGCTAAAAAGAGTTTGTAAATACGCTTCAGAAACTTGTATTGGTAAAATACCATTGTTCAATGCGTTCCCTTTAAAAATATCAGCAAAGAAACTTGAAATGACTACTTTAAAACCATATTCGCCAATAGACCATGCTGCATGTTCTCTACTTGATCCACAGCCAAAATTGGTTCCTGCAATTAATATTTCGCCAGAATAAGAGTTGTTATTTAGGACAAACTCAGTATTTAAATTGCCATCTTTATGAAAGCGCCAATCTCTAAATAAATTTTCTCCAAATCCTGTTTTATCCGTTGCTTTTAGAAATCGGGCAGGAATTATCTGATCCGTATCAATATTTTCAATTGGTAAAGGAATTGCTCTAGATTCTATTTTTTTAAATTGTTTCATACGTTAAAAAGTAGTTGAAATATCAATAATTTTTCCTTCTATTGCTACAGATGCTGCTACCAATGGACTTGCGAGAATAGTTCTTGAGCCTTGACCTTGGCGTCCTTCAAAATTCCGATTGGAAGTTGAGACGCAATATTCGCCTTCTGGAATTTTGTCATCATTCATAGCAAGACAGGCTGAACATCCAGGCTGACGGAGTTTAAATCCTGCTTCTTCAAAAATTGATTCTAAGCCTTCTTCTTTAATCTGATTCGCAACCAATTGTGATCCAGGAACAATTAAAGCATTGACATTTGATGCTTTTTGTTTGCCTTTAATATAATCTGCCACAACTCTGAAATCTTCAATCCTAGAATTGGTACAACTACCTATAAACACATAATTAATAGATTGGTCGATAAGAGATGCTCCTTTCTCAAAACCCATATAACTCAGTGATTTCTCAAAAGATTTATTTTCAGTTTGAGGAATCGTTTCAGTTATTTTTATTCCCATTCCAGGATTTGTTCCATAGGTAATCATAGGAGCAATATCGCCAGCGTCAAAAGAAAATTCTAAATCAAACGCAGCGTCGGAATCTGTTTTTAAACTTTTCCAATGAGTTACTTTTCTATCAAATTCTTCGCCTTTAGGAGCAAAAGTTCTTCCTTTAATATATTCATAAGTCGTTTTGTCAGGAGCAATCATTCCACCACGAGCACCCATTTCAATACTCATATTACAGACTGTCATTCTACCTTCCATTGACATATTTTCAAATACTTCTCCTGCATATTCAATAAAATATCCTGTCCCTGAATTTGTTCCTAATTTTGCAATAATGTATAAAATCACATCTTTTGGTTGAACAACTTTAGAAAGAATCCCATCGACAGAGATTCTCATAGCCTTCGGTTTTTCAGTAATCACAGATTGGCATGCCATGACTTGCGCAACTTGACTTGTTCCAATTCCAAAAGCAATCGTGCCAAATGCTCCATGAGTAGAAGTGTGGCTATCTCCACAAACCATTGTCATTCCAGGTTGAGTGATTCCAAGTTCTGGAGCAATAACATGAATGATGCCATTGTATTGATGACCAAGGCCGTATAATTCAATATTGTTCTTTTTACAATTGATTGAAAGTTGTTCCAACTGTTTTCTGGACAATTCGTCTTTTACAGGTAAATGTTGATCAATGGTTGGTGTATTGTGATCAGCAGTTGCGACTATTTGTTTTGGTCTAAAAAGAGAAATATTTCTATTTTCTAATTCTTGAAATGCTTGAGGACTTGTAACCTCATGAATTAAATGTTTATCTATATATAAAACTTGTGGACCATTCTCAATGGTCGTTACGACATGACTATCCCATACTTTATCAAAAAGCGTTTTTCCCATTTTCTTTTTTGATTTATATATGAATATTGGATTGGATACGATTTGTTTCCATTAAGATATGAAGTGCAGTGTCATTAACTTCTTTATTTTGATCGGCAAATTGAAGAAACTTTGGATAAATAGAATCTAGTTCTATTTTAGTCAAATTATAACCTACATTTTTCGCTCGATATGCTAATGCCGCTCTTCCGCTTCTAGCAGTCAATACAATTGAAGATTCGTTGACACCGACATCTTCTGGATTCATAATTTCGTAGGTTTCACGATTTTTTATTACTCCATCCTGATGAATTCCTGAACTATGAGCAAATGCATTTTCACCAACAATTGCTTTGTTAGGTTGAACAATCATACCCATTTTTTCACGTACTAATTGACTTGTGCTGTAAAGTAATTTAGTATTTATAGAAGTATCTAAATTCAAGTATGGATGCTGTTTTAAAATCATAACAACTTCTTCTAGAGCAGTGTTTCCAGCACGTTCTCCTATACCGTTGATAGTACATTCAATCTGTCTAGCACCATTTACAACTCCTGAAATGGCATTTGCGGTTGCTAATCCTAAATCGTTGTGGCAATGACATGATAAAATGACATTGTCTATACCTTTTACGTTTTCTTTTAGATATTTGATTTTTTGCCCATATTCTTCTGGCAAACAATATCCTGTTGTATCTGGAATATTTAAAACTGTTGCTCCTGCTTTTATGACTTGTTCACATACACGTGCTAAATATTCATTATCTGTTCTTCCAGCATCTTCCGCATAGAATTCAACATCTTCAACATATTTTTTGGCGTATTGAACGGCTTGAAAAGCACGTTCTAAAATTTGTTCTTGAGTAGAATTAAATTTGTGAATAATATGAGAATCAGAAGTTCCAATTCCTGTATGGATTCTAGGTCTCTTAGCAAATGATAATGCTTCAGCAGCAATTTCTATATCTTTTTTATTTGCTCTTGTCAATCCACATACAATAGCATTCTTAACGATTTTTGAAATCTCTACAACCGATTTAAAATCTCCTGGACTTGATACTGGAAAACCCGCCTCAATTACATCAACTCCTAAAGTGTCAAGATGCTGAGCAATAACTATTTTTTGCTCTGTATTTAACTTGCAACCAGGAACTTGTTCTCCATCTCTGAGGGTAGTATCAAAAATATGAACCTTATTTTTACTCATTATTTAAATTATTTTATCATTTTTGATGATTCAAAAATAGAAGAGTAATAAATAGTAAATTTGTTATTATACAGATTCTGTACAATATTCAAAAAGAAAAAATCAAATTAAATGTTTGATTTTTAAATAGATAGTTTATTTTAGTTACAATGGCTACAGAAAAAAAAGATATATTATTTTCATTAATTAAGTCTCTTGCTAAATCTGAGAAACGACAATTTAAATTGTATGTAGGAAGATTGGGAGGGAATTCTGAGTCAAATTTTATTGCATTGTTTAATTTGTTAGATAAGCAGCAGACATATAATGAAACGACGATTTTAGAAAACACAAATATAAAAAAGCAGCAACTATCTAATTCTAAAGCACATTTGTATAAGCAACTTTTGGTCAGTTTACGTTTAAATCCTCAACATCAAAATATAAGAAGTCAGATCAGAGAACAGTTAGATTATGCCACGATTTTGTATAATAAAGGGTTGTACAAACAGAGTTTAAAAATATTGGATAAAGCAAAGAACATTGCTATTGAAAATGAAGAAAACAACTTGGCTTATGAAATTGTAGAAATGGAAAAAGTAGTTGAGTCTCAATACATTACAAGAAGTTTAAATAATAGAGCAGACATACTTTCGTTGCAAGCAAAAGAATTGAGTGTTAGGAATGTAATGACGAGTAAGTTGTCAAATTTGTCATTACAATTGTATAGTTGGTTGTTGCAAAATGGATATGCAAAAAGTAGTGAAGATATAGAAATTGTAACAAAATATTTTGAGGCTCACCTTCCAAAATATACGATTTCAAAATTAGGGTTTAAAGAAAAATTATTTTTGTATAAGACATATTTATGGTTTGGTTTAATTACCCAAGATTTTGTGAGTAGTTATCGTTATTCTCAAAAATGGATTGATCTTTTTGATGAATATCCGAAAATGAAAAAAGTAAATCCAGTATTTTATTTAAAGGGATATAATTATTTATTGGAATCTCTTTTTATGTTGAAGTACACTAAAAAATTTAAAGAAGTTCTTGCTAATTTTTCTAGAGATATTGAGCAAAAAAACTTTTTGTTAAATGACAATACAGAGGCAATGGCATCTGTATATTATCATCAGAATAAATTAAATAAAAATTTTTTAGACGCAAATTTCTCTGAAGGAATTGCTTATATACCTACTGTTCTAAAGGAAATAAGAAAATTTGAAAAAAAGATAGACGCACACCATGTTATGGTGTTTTATTACAAAATTGGATGTATGTATTTTGGTGCCTCTGATTACAAAAATTGTATTTTATATCTCAATAAAATTATATTAAATAAAGAATTGGCAATGCGTGAAGATTTGTTGTGCTATACTCGAGTACTTAATTTAGTGGCACATTACGAGGCTGGAATTGATGAAAATATAGATGCACTGATTAAATCTACCTATAAATTTCTGATCAAAATGGACAATCTACATATTGTTCAAAAGAAAATGATGCAGTTTTTAAGAAGTCTAACTGATATGTATCCGAGTGAACTGAAATCGGCATTTAAAAAGTTGCATAAAGAATTAAAAGCGTATGAGAATCATCAGTATGAAAAACGTTCGTTCTTGTACTTAGATATTATTTCTTGGTTAGAAAGCAATATCGAAGGAATTCCTATTGCAGAAGTTGTAAGAAGAAAAGTGATGCCTTAAGTGACTATTTGAAAAAAAAGTTTTTTTTTGTTAAAATATTAAAAATAAACAATACGTTTGTAATGAATTTATGAATAAAAACATTTTAAATATCATTTCTATTATTATTGTCTCAGTGATTATCACTTAGGCTTATAGGAATGTTATATATCATATTAAGATGAAAGCCTTCCTTGAAAAAGGGAGGCTTTTTTTATGGGTAAAGTAATTTTGTTTTAAATGAATATGGATGATTGATGTATTTTATTTTCATATAACACGCGCATAATCAGTAGATTAAATTGAATTAAGAGGTTTTTAGTGTTGTAAAAAAATAGAATACTATAAAAGAGGGTAAATCTCTCAAAGTATTTTTGAAAAGTTTTATAAAATTGAATAACCAATAATGAAACGAGCATGTCAAAAGTAGTATCACCCAAGAAAGAGATTAATAGTGAACACATCTGACAATTAAAAATGAGTAAATGTAAACGCATGAAATTAAATAAACATAGCCGAAGGTTAACACAAGACGAGTCTCAACCAGCATCACAAGCAATGTTGTACGCTGTTGGACTAACGGATGAAGATATGAGCAAGGCTCAGATCGGAATTGCAAGTACAGGTTATGATGGGAACCCTTGTAACATGCACTTAAATAATTTAGCGGCAGAAGTGAAAATAGAATGTAAAATTGCTGGTTTAGTTGGTTTAGGTTTCAATACAATTGGTGTTTCTGATGGAATTTCAATGGGAACTTCAGGAATGAATTATTCCTTGGCATCGAGAGATATTATTGCAGATTCTATTGAAACGGTTATGCATGCTCAAAGTTATGATGCGTTGATTTCTGTAGTTGGTTGTGATAAGAATATGCCTGGAGCAGTGATAGCAATGTTACGTTTAAATCGACCTTCAATTATGATGTATGGAGGGACAATTGCATCAGGAAATTACAAAGGAAGAAAACTAAATATTGTTTCTGCGTTTGAAGCTTTAGGGCAAAAAGTTGCAGGAGAAATTGACGAAAAAGAATATAGAGAAATAATTAAAAGAGCAATTCCAGGAGCAGGTGCTTGTGGCGGAATGTACACTGCAAATACAATGGCTTCTGCCATAGAATGTATGGGTTTTTCTTTACCTTATAATTCTTCTATTCCTGCTGAAAACCCTAATAAACTATCTGAAGCAGAGAGAACAGCTTTGGCTATCAAAAATTTATTAGAATTAGATTTAAAGCCTTTGGATATTATTTCTAAAAAATCTTTAGAAAACGCAATTGCAATTGTAAATGCTTTAGGAGGTTCTACAAATGCAGTGTTGCACTTTTTAGCAATTGCGCATGCTGCGGATATTGATTTTACTTTAGCCGATTTTCAAAAAGTAAGTGATAGAACCCCTTTAATTGCAGATTTAAAACCTTCAGGAAAATACTTAATGGAAGATGTTCATGGAGTTGGAGGAACACCTGCAATCATGAAATATTTATTAGATAATGGTTATTTACATGGAGATTGTTTAACAGTTACAGGAAAAACATTGGCTGAAAATTTAGTAAATGTTGAGGCTATGGAGTTTGAAGATCAAGATGTAATTTATCCAAAAGAGAACCCATTAAAATCATCAGGAAACATTCAGATAATGTACGGAAACCTTGCAGAAGAAGGAGCAGTGGCAAAAATTTCTGGAAATGAAGGTTTGCTTTTTGAAGGAAAAGCGGTCGTATTTGATGGTGAGCAAGCTGCAAATACAGGAATTTCAAATGGAGAAGTAGAAAGAGGAGATGTAGTCGTCATTAGGTACGTTGGTCCAAAAGGAGGTCCAGGAATGCCAGAAATGTTAAAACCAACTTCATTAATTATGGGAGCAGGTTTAGGAAAGTCTGTAGCACTAATTACTGATGGTAGATTCTCAGGAGGAACACATGGATTTGTTGTTGGTCATATTACACCAGAAGCACAATCAGGAGGGACAATAGGATTATTGAAAACAGGTGATAAAATTAAAATTAGCGCCGAAGACAATTCAATTAACGTTTTGCTTTCCGATGAAGAAATTGAAGTGAGAAGAGCCAATTGGACAGCACCAGAATTAAAACACAAAAAGGGAATATTATATAAATACGCAAAAACAGTTTCATCTGCATCTGAAGGTTGCGTAACGGACAAATTTTAAAATTATGAATACACAAAAAATTACAGGAGCAGAAGCCGTAGTAAAATGTCTTTTGGAAGAAGGAGCAGATTTGATTTATGGCTATCCAGGAGGAGCAATTATGCCTATTTACGATGAGTTATATAAATATCAAGATAAATTACAGCATGTCTTAACACGTCACGAACAAGGCGCAACACATGCAGCACAAGGATTTGCTCGTGCAACAGGTAAAGTAGGTGTCGCAATGGCAACTTCAGGCCCTGGAGCGACAAACTTAATTACTGGAATTGCAGATGCTCAAATTGATTCAACACCAATGGTTTGTATTACAGGTCAAGTTGCAAGCCACTTATTAGGATCAGACGCATTTCAAGAGACAGATATTATTGGTATTTCTACACCTGTAACAAAGTGGAATTACCAAATTACAAATGCAGAAGAAATTCCTGAAGTACTTGCAAAAGCATTTTACATTGCGCGTTCTGGTCGTCCAGGACCTGTGTTAATAGACATTACAAAAGATGCACAATTGAATACTTTTGATTTTTCGTATCAAAAATGTAAAGGGATTAGAAGTTATAAGCCAAAGCCAGATATAGATTCAACAAAAATTCAAGAAGCAGCAACTATTATAAACAATGCAAAAAAGCCGTTAATTGTTTTTGGTCAAGGTATTATTTTAGGAGAAGCAGAAACAGAATTGAAAGCCTTTATAGAAAAGGCAGACATTCCTGCGTCATGGACAATTTTAGGGTTGTCGGCATTAGAAACAAAACATCCTTTGAATGTTGGTATGGTTGGTATGCATGGTAATTATGCGCCAAATGTTTTAACCAATGAATGTGATGTGTTGATTGCTTTGGGTATGCGTTTTGACGATAGAGTTACTGGAGATTTGAGTAAATATGCAAAACAAGCCAAAGTAATTCACTTTGAAATTGATCCTGCCGAAGTTGATAAAAACGTACTTACAGATGTTGCAGTTTTGGGTGATGTAAAAGAAACGTTAACTCAGATTTTACCTTTGATTGATAGAAATAATCATGATAATTGGAAAAAGGAATTTGATAAAAAAAAGCAATTAGAGTTTGATAAAGTTATCAAATCAGATTTATATCCAGAAAAAGAAGGATTGAATATGGCGGAAGTTTTAGAGCAAATAAATATAGCTTCAAATGATGATGCTATTATCGTTTCTGATGTAGGTCAGCACCAAATGTTTGCCTGCAGATATGCAAAATTTAGCCAAACAAAAAGCAATATTACTTCAGGTGGATTAGGAACAATGGGATTTGCACTTCCTGCAGCAATTGGTGCTAAAATGGGCGTTCCAAATCGTGAAGTTGTTGCAATTATTGGAGACGGAGGTTATCAAATGACAATTCAAGAATTAGGGACAATATTTCAAACAAAAGTTCCTGTAAAAATTGTTGTGTTGAACAATGAATTTTTAGGGATGGTACGTCAATGGCAAGAATTATTTTTTGATAAGCGTTATGCATCTACTGAAATGGTAAATCCAGATTTTGTGACAATCGCAAAAGGATATCACATTGAGGCAAATCGTGTGACAAAAAGAGAAGATTTGGCATCTGCAGTTCAGAAAATGATGGCTTCAAAAGAATCGTATTTCTTAGAAGTATGTATAGAAAAAGAAAATAATGTATTTCCGATGATTCCAACAGGAGCATCAGTATCAGATATGAGATTAAGTTAAAAATATGGAAGAAAAACAGACGTATACAGTATCTATTTATACCGAAAATAACATCGGATTATTAAATAGAATTTCAGCAATATTTCAGCGAAGACATATAAATATTGAGAGTATAAACTCTTCAAAGTCAGAAATTAAAAGTGTTTCTCGTATTACACTATTGGTAAAAATTACCGAAGTAAATATGAAAAAAATTATTGGACAAATAGAAAAACAAGTAGAGGTTATTAAGGCTTATTACCATTTGGATGAGCAAATAGTATATCAAGAATCATGTTTGTTTAAACTAAGCTCTGATTTATTGATTGATAATGATGAGATTCAAAATATCATCAATGATAGTAAAACGAAAGTTGTAAATGTAAATAAAGAGTTTTTTGTGCTCAAAAAATCAGGAAGAAAAGAAGAAATAGAGGAGTTGTATCATGTACTAGAAAAACATGGAATTATGCAATTTGTTCGAGCAGGACGAATCGCAATTACTAAAGACAAAATGGATATATCATCAATAATAGCAACATATAATAAGTAAAAAATGACAAATTATTTTAACACACTTTCATTAAGAAATCAATTGGCACAATTAGGTGTTTGTGAATTTATGGATAGTGCTGAATTTTCAGAAGGAATTACAAAATTAAAAGACAAAAGAATCGTAATCGTAGGTTGTGGCGCTCAAGGACTTAATCAAGGGTTGAATATGCGCGATTCAGGTTTGAATATATCGTATGCATTGCGTGAAGGAGCAATTAAGGAGAAACGTCAATCATTTAAAAATGCTAGTGAAAATGGATTCAAAGTTGGAACCTACGAAGAGTTAATTCCAACAGCAGATTTAGTGTCAAATTTGACTCCAGACAAGCAACACACAAGTGTAGTTTCTGCAATTATGCCATTGATGAAGCAAGGCGCAACATTGTCGTATTCACACGGATTTAATATTGTCGAAGAAGGAATGCAAATACGTGAAGATATCACTGTAATTATGGTGGCTCCGAAATGTCCTGGAACTGAAGTAAGAGAGGAATATAAAAGAGGGTTTGGCGTGCCAACATTAATTGCTGTACATCCAGAAAATGATCCGAATAGTGAAGGTTTTGAACAAGCAAAAGCATATGCAGTTGCAACAGGAGGAGATAGGGCAGGAGTTTTAAATTCATCATTTGTCGCTGAGGTAAAATCAGATTTAATGGGTGAACAAACCATTCTTTGCGGATTGTTGCAAACAGGTTCTATTTTGTGTTTTGATAAAATGATTGAGAAAGGAATTGATGCAAACTATGCTTCCAAATTAATTCAATATGGATGGGAAACAATTACCGAAGCTTTAAAATATGGCGGAATTACCAATATGATGAATCGTCTTTCTAATCCAGCAAAAATAAAGGCATTTGAATTATGTGAAGAACTAAAAGGGATTATGCGTCCTTTATTTCAAAAACATATGGACGATATCTTAAGTGGTCATTTTTCTAAAACTATGATGGAGGATTGGGCAAATGACGACAAAAACCTATTGACTTGGAGAGCCGAAACTGGTGAAACTGCTTTTGAAAAAACAGCTGCAACTTCAGATGAAATTTCAGAGCAAGAATATTTTGATAACGGAGTTTTAATGGTTGCAATGGTGAAATCTGGTGTAGAACTGGCATTTGAAACCATGACAGAAGCAGGAATTATTGAAGAATCAGCATATTATGAATCGTTACACGAATTGCCTTTGATTGCTAATACTGTTGCAAGAAAAAAACTATTTGAAATGAATAGAATTATTTCTGATACTGCAGAATATGGTTGTTATTTATTTGATCATGCCTGCAAACCTTTATTGACTGATTTTATGAAAAATATAGATACTGATGTGATTGGTAAAAAATATGGAGAAGGGAAATCAAATGGTGTTGATAACGAAGAATTAATCTTTGCAAACGAAAACATTCAGTCTCATCCAATAGAAGATATTGGATATGAATTAAGAGCATCAATGACCGAAATGAAGAAAATAATTTCGTAAGAATGATTGTAAATTCAGAAAAAATAGTCTCTTTAGATGCTATTCTAAAAGCGCAAGAAAACATTAAAGATGTTGTTCGTAAAACGCCTTTGGAATTAATTAAATCTTATTCTGAGCGTTATGGCGCTACAATTTCTTTTAAAAGAGAAGACTTGCAAATCGTTAGATCTTATAAGTTGAGAGGCGCATATAATAAAATAAAAAGTCTTTCTGACGATCAACTTAAAAACGGGATTATTTGCGCAAGTGCAGGAAATCATGCGCAAGGTGTTGCTTATTCTTGTAAACATTTAAAAGTGAAAGGTGTTATTTTTATGCCAGTTACCACTCCAAACCAAAAAACACAACAAGTTTTGATGTTCGGAGGTGAGTTTGTTGCCATTAAATTGATTGGAGATACGTATGATGAAAGTTATTCTGCTGCAAAAGAGTATTGTGAAAATAATAAAAAAACATTCGTTCATCCGTTTGATGATGAAGTGATAATTGCAGGTCAAGGAACAGTTGGTCTTGAAATTTTGGAAGATACTGTGTCAGAAATTGACATTTTAATTCTTCCAGTTGGTGGCGGTGGTTTGGCTTCTGGAGTTGGAAGTGTTTTTAAAAAATTGAGTCCGAAAACAAAAATAATTGGTGTTGAGCCAATTGGCGCACCATCATTAACAACATCTTTAAAGAACAATAAAAATACTGAATTAGACTTTATAGAAAAGTTTGTGGATGGCGCATCAGTAAAGAAAATGGGCGACCGTAATTTTGCATATTGCAAAGAAGTATTGGATGACGTTTTAACGATTGATGAAGGCTTGGTTTGCTCAACTATTTTAAAGGTTTATAATGAAAACGCATTGGTTGTTGAGCCTGCAGGAGCATTGAGTATTGCGGCTTTAGAACTGATAAAAGAAGATGTTGTTGGTAAGAATATTGTGTGTGTAATAAGTGGCGGAAATAATGACATCACACGTATGGAGGAGGTGAAAGAGCGTGCTTTGTTATATGAAGGTTTGAAGCATTATTTTTTAGTGAAGTTTCCGCAACGTCCTGGAGCATTGAAAGAATTTGTTGTTGATGTTTTAGGAGAAACAGATGATATAGTTCATTTTGAATATACTAAGAAGAATCAACGTTCGACTACTACAGCATTGGTTGGAATTGTTTTGAAAAACAAAAATGATTTTAAACCTTTATTATCAAGAATGAAAAAACTTGGATTTTTAGGTGAATACCTGAACGATAACGAACAACTATTTGAGTTTATAACTTAATGTGGTTTTTGTAAATAGCATTCTCAAAATTCATAACTTAGTTGTCTTAAACAAACGAAGTTAAATGGCAATCAAAAATATATTTCAAGACGCAATCATTCCAGAAGAGTTTCAAATCAACGACTTGATTCTTCAAGATACTTACTTGATTGATGGTGAATTACGAAAATGGCATGGCGAAAACACAGTTGTTCGCTCTGCTATATATGTAAATGATGATTATTCGGAAAAACGTATTTTGGCTCCAGAAACAATTGGAACAGTTCCAGATATGCAAGCTGAAAACGCTCTAGAAGCGCTGGATGCTGCCGTAACCGCTTATGACAAAGGTAGAGGAGAATGGCCATTGATGAAAGTTGAAGAGCGTATTGAGCGAATAGAAAAATTTGCTTTAATGATGTCAAAGAAGCGTGAAGAAGTTGTGAAGCTTCTTATGTGGGAAATTGGGAAGAGTTATGAAGATTCTTGTAATGAATTTGACAGAACAATAGAATATATTGATGATACAGTTCAAGATTTAAAAAAGATGGATCGTGAACATTCCAATTTAAAATTACATAGTGGTGTGTATGCTCAGATTCGTCGAGGTCCATTAGGAGTTGTGCTTTGTATGGGTCCATATAATTACCCGTTAAATGAAACTTTTTGTTTGTTGATTCCTGCTCTTATTTGTGGAAATACTACTGTTTTTAAACCTGCGAAATACGGAATACTATTACTTTCTCCACTTTTGGAAGCCTTCAAAGAATGTTTCCCAAAAGGAGTAGTAAATTTGATTTATGGTCGAGGAAGAACCTTGGTAACACCAATTATGAAAACTGGAAAAGTAGATGTTCTTGCATTGATTGGAAATAGTAAAACTGCAAATGCAATTCAAGGATTGCATCCAAAACAAAATAGATTGCGTCTAGTTTTAGGGTTGGAAGCAAAAAATGCTGCAATTGTATTGCCAGATTGCGACCTTAATCTTGCTGTTAAAGAGTGTGTTAATGGTGCATTGGCATTTAATGGTCAAAGATGTACTGCATTAAAAATACTATTTGTACATAAAGATATTATTGAGGAATTCAACAAAAAATTTATAGCCTTAGTAAGCGAATTAAAATATGGGTTGCCGTGGAAAAAAGGAGTTAATTTAACACCACTTCCTGAACCTAACAAGCCAACTTATATTAAAGAATTGATTGATGATGCAACTTCAAAAGGAGCGAAAATAATAAATGAAAACGGAGGAGAAACCATTGAAAGTTTCGTGTTTCCTGCGGTTTTATATCCAACGGATACTTCTATGAGAGTATTTCATGAGGAGCAATTTGGACCAATAGTTCCGATAACTTCATTTACTGATATTAACGAGCCGTTAGATTATATTTCTGAATCAAATTATGGGCAACAAGCAAGTTTATTTAGCAATAATTCAGACACACTTGCACCTCTTATTGATATGCTTGTGAATCAAGTGTGTAGAGTAAATATCAATAGTAAATGTCAGCGTGGACCAGATGTTTTCCCGTTTGTTGGGCGTAAAGATTCTGCGGTAAGCACGTTGAGTGTTCACGATGCAATTCGTTCTTTTTCTATACGGACTTTGGTCGCATTTAAAGATGGGAAATTGAATAAAGGAGTGTTGAATGATTTGTTAGACAATCCAAATTCGAATTTTGTGAGTACACATTATATATTGTAAGGTTGCGATAGGTGCGAGTAACAAAACTTGACTTTGTCAATTTAAAACACTAACTTTATCTATCGTATGATAAAGTTCATTAAAACGGAACATTATCTTAACCATTGTGTTTCATACTACCAGCCGCATATTTTAGCACTTTCGGTTTTTGCCAACGCACAATTCCAATGCTAAAAAACCAAAAGAGCTAAAATTTTCCAACGCTCGAAAAAATACAATACGAATTTCTTGCTTTCCAAAATTTGACAAACTATATTTGACACTTAATGTCAAGTAATAATTTTCAAATGGAAACAATCGGACAAATTTTACGGAATAAAAGACAAGCTCTCGGACTTCTTTTAAGACAAGTATCGGCTTATGTCGATATTGACCAAGCTATATTGAGTAAAATCGAAAGAAACGAACGAAAACCAACAAAAGAAATATTGGACAAACTTGCAGAAATATTAAAACTCGATAAAAACGAATTATTAGTTCAATTTATAAGTGACAAAATTGCTTATGAAATTGCAGACGAAGATTGTGCAAGCAAAGTACTGAAAGTTGCCGAGAAAAAAATAAAATATTTAAAATCACATCCAATTCAAAACTAACTATGCCTCAATTAAGAACTTATACAAAAAATACAAGCATAGTTGAGGAACCTCAATTGGCTGTGAAATTCTACTCAAAAGAAAAAAGGAAGAAAGAAGATAAAGTAGATAAATCTACTTTAAATATGCTTTCCTTATTTTCTGGTTGTGGAGGAATGGATTTAGGTTTTGAAGGAGATTTTTCAGTTTTGAAATCATCTGTAAACGAAATTTTAAATCCTAATTTCATAAACAAAGAACTTGAAAATAACTTTGTAAAACTTTCAAAAACTCGTTTTAAAACAGTTTTTGCCAACGATATTTTAAAAGACGCAAGAAACGCTTGGGTAAACTACTTTTCAAAAAGAGGACACAATGCAGAAGAATATCAAACTGACAGCATAGTCGATTTGGTAAAACTTCATCAAAGCGGAACAAATGTTTTTCCAAAAAACATTGACATTGTAACTGGTGGTTTTCCTTGTCAAGATTTTAGTATTGCAGGAAAAAGAAATGGTTTCGATTCTCATAAAAATCACAAAGGAGAATTCAATACAGAAACTTGTGCGACAGAAGAAACTCGTGGTCAACTTTATATGTGGATGAAGCAAGTTATTGAAATAACACAACCAAAAATTTTCATTGCAGAAAATGTAAAAGGTTTAGTTAATCTTTCAAATGTAAAAGACATTATTCAAAATGATTTTTCTTCTGCTGGAGATAATGGATATTTAGTTTTAAATCCTCGTGTTTTACACGCAGCAGATTATGGTGTTCCACAATCAAGAGAAAGAGTTTTCTTTGTTGGAATCAAAAAATCGGCATTAAAAAAATCAGCACTTGAGCAATTAGAGAAAGAAATTATTTCGGACAAATACAATCCTTACCCAAAACCAACTCACGCTTACACAACAGATGGTTATGATTTAAAACGTCACGTAGATTTAGAAGAGCTTTTCGCTAATATTAAAGAGCCTGAAAAATCAGACGATTTATCTCAACAATTTTACTCAAAAGCAAAATTTATGGGTAAACATTGCCAAGGTCAAATAGAAATAAAACCAAAAGGAATTAGCCCAACTATTAGAGCAGAACATCACGGAAATATTGAATTTAGAAGATTATCAAAAAAGAATGGAGGTATTTTGACAACGGAACTTTCCAAAGGACTTAAAGAGAGAAGATTGACACCAAGAGAGTGTGCTTTAATTCAAACTTTCCCACCCGATTATGAGTTTGTAATTGCAAATAAACAAGGTCGTAAAGGTTCTTATTTGGTAAGTCCTTCAAAAGCGTATAAAGTAATTGGTAATGCTGTTCCACCACTACTCGCTTATAATTTAGCAAAGAGAATAGAAAATGTTTGGGATTTATATTTTAAAAAATAATGGTAGTATCAATTAATTCAGAACCACAAAAAAATGAATTCAATACTTTATTAAATTCAACAATAGAGGAATTAAACGCTCACGCAAAGAAATCACCTAAAAAGATTGAGCAATTAAGAGGTGCCAAACTTGAACCTTATGTTAGAGATGTAATGACTGATTTAGCAGTTGGCTCACAATTCGAAAATTCAATAGAACTAATTGGCGGACAAAAATTCCCTGATATTGTAGCAAAGAAACTCTATGGTATCGAGGTCAAGACAACAACCCAAAACCATTGGAAAACAACTGGAAATAGTGTTTTGGAATCTACAAGAGTAGATGATGTTGAGCGAATTTATATGCTTTTCGGGAAACTTGGAAAACCGATTGAATTTAGAAGTCGTGCTTACGAAGAATGCTTATCGGAAGTAGTTGTTACACACTCACCAAGATATTTAATCGATATGAACTTGGGAGAAGGAAAAACGATTTTTGACAAAATCAACACATCTTATGATACTTTACGTCAAAAGGAAAACCCAATTAAATCAATTACAGATTACTATAAAAGCAAATTAAAGCCTGGACAAGATTTGTGGTGGATTCAAGACACAGAAAAAGCAAGTAATCTTGTAATCAATATTTGGAATAACTTAAGTCTAAAAGAAAAACAAGAAACTAAAAACAAAGCTATGGTTTATTTTCCAGAAGTTTTTAGTAACCGAGGAGACAAATTTGCTCGACTTGCAATTTGGTTGGTAACAAGAGAAGCTGTCGTTTGTCCAAACGTGAGAGACCTTTTTACTGCTGGAGGGAAAGATGATTATTTCATTAAAAATAGAACGTATAAAAACATTCCAAGAGTATTTATCAAACTATTTGATAATATAGATTCAGTTTTGGAGATTTTGATTAATACTTCGTCAATCGAATTATCAGAATATTGGAATAAAAAAACAACGGAAAAGAAAAAGATTATGGATTGGATTGAGTTAGTTTCAATTAATTCAAAATCCGTACAAGGAGCAAAGCATTTGGATATCAAGAAAATGTTGTCGGAATTAATATTTTGACGGATTTCCCAACGCTAAAAGCCATACACATTTGCAATTCGCTTCAGCCACCGCACAAGCCAAAAATTGCAAAAGAGTATGTCTTTACCAACGCTCTCAGCAGAACGGTAAATAAAGTACGAAAACACAACACCGCATATAAAAAATTGCTTAATTCTAACTAAATATGAAAGTTGTTACAAATAAAAAACTTAATTTTAAACAACGGAAAATTACGTTTTCAAAATAGCAACTTTCCATATTCAAACTCGATACATAAAATTACACAATACGCAATAACTATATCTTCTTACCTCTGTCGAGTTATGTGTTTTTTCACTTACAAGCCTTCCAAATAGCATCATCAGGAGTTGGAGCAATCACAACAATAGTTTCTTTACTCACAGGATGAGTAAATTCAATTTTACGAGCGTGTAAATGAATGCTTCCGTCTTTATTGCTACGTTTCGCACCGTATTTCAAATCGCCTTTTATGTAACTTCCAATACTTGATAATTGGCAGCGAATTTGATGATGACGACCCGTTTCTAGGTCTATTTCAAGTAAGTAATATGAATCCAATTCTTTGATGATTTTGTAGTGTAGAATTGCTTTTTTAGAACCTTCAGTTTCAGTTTTGAATGCTGTAGATTTATTATTTTTCGGGTTCTTTTTAAGGTAATTTACAAGTGTGTCTTGTGCTGGTTGAGGTTTGTTTTTAACAATCGCCCAATACGTCTTGTTGATTATTTTTTCTCGCAGCATTTTGTTTAAACGCTCCAAGGCTTTGGAAGTTTTTGCAAAAATAATTACACCAGAAGTTGGTCTATCAAGACGATGCACAACGCCAAGATATACATTATTGGGTTTGTTATATTTCTCTTTGATATATTCTTTTACAACATCGCTTAAAGGCGTGTCGCCAGTTTTATCTCCTTGCGTAATATCTCCTGCGCGCTTATTGACAATGATGATGTGATTGTCTTCGTGTAGTATTTGTAGGTTGTTTTTTGTAGAATGCATTTAATTAGTATTCAGTCAGCAGTTGTCAGTCTTCAGTTTTTATCATTTCGAACGAGGAACGAGGAGAGATCGCATCATATTGCTCAATTATATAAATCAATACCTGATTCTCTGTATGAGATTTCTCCTATTGTCGAAATGACACGTCTGTTTATTGCATTTCACATTTTACCCTTATTGTTACTTAAAATTATCGGCAACGTCAATGTTGATTTTCCCTATAAAATTTAAAACGTCTTCTTTTCCCATTTCTGATTCAGAAGATGTAATAAAATGTGTCGGAACAGATTCCCAAGACTTAAGAATCCCTTTTTTATATTTGGTAATGTTCTTATTTAACATAGAACTTCCAAGTTTGTCTGCTTTTGTAAAGATGATACAAAACGGAATACCATTTTCTCCAAGAAACTCCATGAATTCAAGATCAATTTTTTGCGGCTCATGACGAGAATCTACCAATACAAATGTGCAAACTAATTGCTCTCTTTGTAAGAAATAATCTTTAATAAAACTCTGAAAAGCCTTTTTTATGGTTTTTGAAACTTTAGCGTAACCATATCCTGGTAAATCGACCAAAAACCATTTATCGTTTATCTTAAAATGATTAATTAATTGAGTTTTCCCAGGTCTTCCAGAAATTTTTGCCAATTTTTTGTGATTGGTCAACATGTTGATTAGAGATGATTTACCAACGTTTGAGCGTCCAATAAAAGCGTATTCAGGAGTTTTTTCAGCAGGACATTTAGAAACATCTGAATTGCTGATGATAAAAGTAGCGGTATTTATTTTCACAAGATTAAATCTTTCGTTTATCGAACCAATTACTTAAAATGGCGTTAAATTCATCTGGATGTTCCATCATTGGTGCATGACCACATTTATCTATCCAAAATAAATCAGAATCAGGAAGTAATCTGTGAAAATCATCAGCAACTTCAGGTGGAGTTACTTCGTCTTGTTTTCCCCAAATTATGCAAGTAGGTACATCCATGTTTGGGATGTCTTCTGCCATATTATGACGAATTGCACTTCTTGCCATTGACAATGTTCTGATTACTTTGCTTCTGTCATTTACAAGTTCAAAAAGGTCATCAACCATTTCTTTAGTTGCAATATTTTTGTTGTAAAAAACAGCTTCAGTCTTCTCTTTAATGTACTGATAATCACCTCGTTTTGGATAAGAATCTCCCATTGATTTTTCATACAATCCTGAACTTCCCGTAAGAACGAGTGCTTTGATTTTTTTAAGATTGTGCTTAGCAAAATATAATGAGACGTGACCTCCTAAAGAGTTTCCTATAAAAATTATATTATCAATTTCTTTATAATTTATAAACTCTTGGATAAATTTTGATATGTTTTTTACGTTGGTTTTAATTATAGGTAAGGTGTATAAAGGCATTTCTGGAATCAATACTTTGTATC
The DNA here is from genome assembly GCA_002733665.1 of Lutibacter sp. Lineage (GTDB taxonomy): Bacteria > Bacteroidota > Bacteroidia > Flavobacteriales > Flavobacteriaceae > Urechidicola. The sequence goes on along the minus strand of NVWM01000027.1, from coordinate 176,452 downwards.
CTTTTTTAGAAAAATGAGAAGTTATGCCATCAAAATTACTCAATGCACCCATCAAGCCATGAAGCACAATAATTGGCTGTCCTTCACCTTCTTCAATATAATTGAATTTTCCTTCCTTTTTAAGCGTATAACTCATTATAATCCTCTCAATTTTATTAACGGCAAATGTAACCAATTTAGAGCAAAATACGATTTTTTTAGATACATCGCATATTAAAATTCCAAAGAGAATAAAAACTACTGATAATCAATAAGATACTGTGCGCTTTTTTTCAAAAAGAAAAGTTATTAACAAAAGTGGTAGTAAGTGGTAAAAAGTGGAAATAATTATTTACTTTTGAAAACAGTACAGGATAAAAATGATAAACTTAATTGGAACATATGAATGTAAAGCAGATGTCAAAGGGCGTTTGATGCTTTCAGTTGCTTTAAAAAAGCAATTGTCTCCTGTGTTGCAAGAAGGTTTTGTGTTGAAGCGTGCCGTTTTTCAACCTTGTTTGGAGTTGTATCCAATGCAGGAATGGAATGATATGATGCAGAAGGTAAGTAGGTTAAATAGATTTAGAAAAAAGAATAATGACTTTATAAGACGATTTACTGCAGGAGTAAAAATAGTAGAATTAGACTCCTCTGGAAGGTTATTAATACCAAATGATTTGCAAAAATTTGCAGGAATTACCAAGGAGGTTGTCTTGTCATCTGCTGTTAATATCATTGAAATTTGGGATAAAGAACGCTATGAAAAAGCAATAGATGATGCAACTGTTGATTTTGGTGAATTGGCAGAGCAAGTTATGGGAAATGTAATAGATGATGAGGATGGAATATCATAATCCAGTTTTATTGCGCCAAAGTATTGATGGTTTAAATATCAAGCCAAACGGCATTTATGTTGATGTGACTTTTGGAGGAGGAGGGCATTCAAGAGAAATCTTAAATAGATTGGGTAATGAAGGAAGGTTGTTTGCTTTTGATCAAGATAAGGATGCGCAAGATAATAAAATAGATGATGAGCGATTTGTGTTGGTTCCAGAAAATTTTAGATATATAAAAAGGTTCTTACGGTTTTACGGAATAAAAAAAGTGGATGGAATACTTGCTGATTTTGGGGTGTCATCCCATCAATTTGATGAGGCAGAACGAGGGTTTTCTACTCGTTTTGATGCGAAGTTAGATATGAGAATGAATCAAAATGATGAGTTGTCTGCTTTTAAAATTGTGAATGGATACAGTGAGGAAAGGTTAAGTTCAATTCTTTTTAATTATGGTGAGCTGAGAAACGCTAGAGCACTAGCTAAGAAAATTTCAGACGCACGATTGGAGAAAAAAATCATGACAAGTTTTGATTTAAAAGAAGTGCTTCAGCAATTCTTACCACAAGCAAAGGAGCATAAGATTTTAGCTCAAATTTTTCAAGCCATACGAATTGAAGTGAATCAAGAGTTGGAGGCTTTAAAAGAATTTTTGATGCAGACTCCAGATTTGTTGAATGAAAATGGACGATTGAGTGCAATTTCCTACCACTCATTAGAAGATAGATTAGTGAAAAGGTTTATCAGAAACGGGCAGTTTGAAGGAGAGCCTGAAAAAGATTTTTATGGAAATTTTGAAGTCCCGTTAAAAAAAATTGGGAAGCTAATAATTCCATCAAGAGAAGAAATAAAGAAAAATAATAGAGCGCGAAGTGCAAAATTGAGAATAGCAGTAAAAGTGTAAATGGGAAAAGTAAAACAAAATATTTACAATGTTTTAAAAGGAAAATTTCTTGTAAGCGATGATGCCTTTAAAAATTGGCGGATGATTATATACGTAGTATTCCTGCTGTTGTTTATGATTTCTCGATCCCATAGCACAGACAAAAAAGTAATAAAAATTGCTCAGTTAAATAGTGAAATTAGAGAACTAAAAGCTGAGTTTATAGATACAAGGACAAAGGTTATGCGACTGGAACTTGAATCAGCAGTACAAAAAAAAGTAGCAGAGCGTGGATTGTTACCTTCAAAAAATCCACCAAAAAAAATTAAAGTAATAAATAGTAAAGCAGATTAAGTTGGCAACAGAAAAAAAGAACATATTGAATAGATTATATATTTTCTTTGTCTTCTTGACTATTTTTTTTATCGCAATAATCTTCAAACTTTCTAATATTCAATACGTTGAAGGCGACAGATATATCGCTATTTCAGAACAGCGCACCATAAAAAACGACACAATTCATGCAAATCGTGGAAATGTATACGCAGATGATGGTAGTTTGTTGGCAACTTCTATGTCGAGATATGAAATTAGAATGGACGCTTCGAAACCAGATAATACTGCAATTTTTGAAGAAAACATACAAGCGCTTTCCGTTGAGTTGTCAAAAATGTTGGGCAAGTCATCAGATTATTATGTACGATTAATCCGTAAGGCGAGAAATAGAACTCCAAAACCAAATAGATACTTATTGATTGCTCGAAATATTGGGTATTTGGATTATCAGAAAATGAAAACCTTTCCGATTTTCAATTTGGGAATGTACAAAGGTGGTTTTATTGCAGAGCAATCCACTAAGCGCGAACATCCTCTTGGGAAAATAGCAGAAAGAACTATCGGTTATGATGATTATCGTGGCGCTCCAGGAATTGAAGGAGCTTATAAAAAGCATTTGAAAGGAAGTTATGGTGTAAGAAGAAAGCAGCGAATTGCACAAGGACAATGGAAGCCAATTAGCGATAATAATGAAGTAGAGCCGCAAGACGGAAGAGATGTTATAACGACTATAAATGTGAATATGCAAGATATTGCGCATCACTCATTGTTGAGGCAATTAGAGTATTATGAAGCAGAACACGGTTGTGTTGTAGTGATGGAAACTAAGACAGGAGAAATTAAGGCTATATCTAATTTAGGAAGAGGAAAAAGCGGGAAGTATTACGAAAAAAGAAATTATGCGCTTTGGGAATCTCACGAGCCTGGATCTGCATTTAAAGTAATGTCGATGGTTGCAGCTTTAGAACTGAAAGTCATAGATTCAAGTACAGTAGTAGATACAGCAAAAGGTAAGTATAGAATGTACGGTAGAAGTATTAGCGACTCGCATACAGGTGGTTATGGTAAGATTTCTGCAGCAAGAGCATTAGAGGTTTCATCAAATATTGCTTTTGCTCGATTGATAGATGAAAACTTTAATAAGAATCCAAATAAATTTATCAATCAATTAAAGAAAATGCATCTTAATGATGTTTTAGGTTTGCCATTAAAGGGAGAGGGGAAACCAAACATTCCTGCTCCAGGAGATAAGATATGGAGTAAAAATGCATTGCCTTCGATTGCATATGGATACAATTTGAGTCTTACTCCATTACAAACACTTACTTTTTATAATGCGATTGCCAATGATGGAGAAATGGTGAAGCCAAGATTGGTAAAAGAAATTCGTTCTTGGGATAAAAGGGTGAAGGTTTTTGAGAAAGAAGTTATTGATTCAAAAATATGTTCAGACGCTACAATAAGCAAGGTTCAAGAGATGTTAAAAAATGTTATTGTAAGGGGAACGGGAGAAAAATTATATGAAGATGATTTTTCAATGGCAGGAAAAACAGGAACAGCAAGAACCGAATATAGAGATTTTGAGGAATGGAAAAAAGACAGAAAATACATCTCTTCGTTTACAGGATATTTTCCTGCTGAAAACCCTAAGTATTCATGCATTGTAGTGATTCACAAACCAAAACTTGAAAAAGGATATTACGGAGCAGATGTGTCTGGACCAGTTTTTAAAGATATCGCACAAAAAATATATACTGATGCACCACTTTTAAAAGAAATTATTAACAAAGAGCCAAATTTTGCAAGTGTTAATAGTGATTTTGAAAAGTATAATAATGTGTCAGAAAAACAATTAAAAACGGTACCAAATGTTATAGGGATGGTTGTGATGGATGCTTTATCATTGTTAGAGAATTTAGGGTTGAAAGTGATATTTGTTGGAAATGGAAAGGTAAAGAATCAATCTATAAAAATTGGAAAAAAAGTAGTCAAAGGCGCAACTATAAAATTAGAATTAGCATAATGCAATTAGTAAAAGACATATTATATAAAGTTTCTGTAAACGTTGTTTACGGAACAACAGATATGTCTGTAGGCGCAATTATTTTTGATTCTCGAAAAGTAAAAAAAGACACACTTTTTGTAGCGCAAAAAGGTGCGACTGTTGATGGGCATAAATACATAACTAAAGCGATAGAATTAGGAGCAAAGGTTATTGTTTGTGAAGTTATTCCAAAAGAATTAAAAGAAGGAATAACATATGTTCAAGTTGATGATTCAAATAGTGCTTTGGCAATAATTGCATCAAACTTTTACGACAATCCATCAAAAAAATTAAAACTAGTAGGAATTACAGGAACCAATGGTAAAACGACCATTGCAACATTATTATACAATTTATTCAGAAAGTCAGGGTACAAAGTCGGATTGCTTTCAACGGTGAATATTATGGTTGGCGAAACAGAATATGTGGCAACACATACAACCCCTAATTCTGTTTCGATCAATCATTATTTAAACGAAATGGTTGAAAACAGTGTTGATTACTGCTTTATGGAAGTGAGTTCGCACGGAATTCATCAAAAAAGAACAGAAGGATTACATTTTTCAGGTGCAATTTTCACAAACCTTACGCATGATCATCTTGATTATCACTCAACTTTTGCTGAGTATAGAGATGTCAAAAAATCATTTTTTGATAGCTTGCCAAAAACGGCTTTTGCGTTGATAAATGAAGACGATAAGAATGGCACAATTATGTTGCAAAATACAAAAGCCAAAAAAGTGTCATATGCATTAAAAACAATGGCAGATTATAAAGTGAGAATTCTTGAAAATCGTTTTTCGGGACTACTTTTAAATATTGATGGCGCAGAAGTTTGGGTAAAATTGATTGGAAGTTTTAACGCATATAATTTATTAGCAATTTATGCGACAGCAGATTTATTAGGATTAGAGAAATTTGAAACGCTTAGGATGATTAGTGAATTAGAAAATGTTTCAGGACGCTTTCAATATTTTATTTCTGATAAAGGAATTACTACAATTATTGATTATGCACATACTCCAGATGCTTTAAAAAACGTGTTAGAAACGATAAATGATATTAGAACAGGAAACGAAAAGGTGATTACGGTTATTGGCTGTGGAGGAGATAGAGACAAGTCGAAACGTCCTAAAATGGGACATATTGCAGCTGTTTTGAGTACACAAGTAATTTTCACTTCTGACAATCCACGAAGTGAAAATCCACAGACAATTATAGATGAGATTGAACAAGGAGTAGAACCTCAAAATTATAAAAAAACACTTTCGATTTTAGATAGAGAGCAAGCAATTAAAACTGCAGGAAAGTTGGCTGATAAAGGAGATATTTTGTTGATAGCAGGAAAAGGGCACGAAGCATATCAAGAGATAAATGGCGTAAGATCAAATTTTGATGATTATGAAAAAGCGCAAACAATTTTAAAAGAATTACAGAAATAAGATGTTATATTATTTATTTGAATATTTAGAAAATCATTACCAATTGGCTGGAGCAGGACTGTTTAAGTTTATAACATTCCGTGCAGCAATGGCTTTTATTTTTTCATTACTGATTTCTACTATTTACGGAAAAAAAATCATCAATTATTTACGTAGAAAACAAGTAGGAGAAACAGTAAGAGATTTAGGTCTTGAAGGTCAAAAAGAAAAAGGAGGAACGCCAACAATGGGAGGAATTATCATCATTTTAGCGACAATGATTCCTGTTTTGTTGTTTGCAAAAATTGACAATATTTACATTATTATTCTGATAATCACAACATTATGGATGGGCGCTATCGGTTTTGTAGATGATTATATTAAAATATTTAAAAAAGATAAAGATGGTTTAAAAGGACGCTTTAAAATACTTGGTCAAGTAGGACTTGGAATTATTGTCGGTTCAATGCTCTATTTTAATGATGATGTAACTATCAAAGAAGAAATACCTCAAGGAATTGTGCAACTCGCCGATAATGGAACCCCAAGATTATTCGGCGAAGCGCACAAATCAACCAAAACAACAGTTCCGTTTTTTAAAAATAACGAGTTAGATTATTCAACTGCTTTGAGTTGGTTGGGTGATGGTTATGAAAAATATGCTTGGATAGTTTTTATTTTAGTTGTGATATTTATTATTACAGCCGTTTCTAACGGAGCAAATCTTACTGATGGTATTGACGGTCTCGCCGCAGGATCATCCGTAATAATAGTTGCAACTCTTGGCATCTTTGCATGGATTTCTGGGAACATCATTTTTGCTGATTATCTAGATGTTATGTACATACCTAATTCTGGTGAAATGGTGATTTTTATCAGTGCTTTTGCAGGTGCATTGATAGGTTTTTTATGGTACAATACATTTCCAGCACAAGTATTTATGGGAGACACAGGGAGTTTGACGATTGGAGGTATTATAGCAGTTTTAGCAATAGCAACACGTAAAGAGTTGTTGATTCCAATATTGGCAGGAATATTTTTAGCAGAAAATTTATCGGTGATTTTACAGGTAAGTTACTTTAAATATACACGAAAGAAATTTGGAGAAGGAAGGCGGATTTTTAAGATGTCGCCATTACATCATCATTATCAAAAATCAGGTTATCATGAAAGTAAAATTGTAACTCGATTTTGGATTGTTGGAATATTATTGGCAGTGTTAACGATAGTAACGCTAAAATTAAGATAAGATGAAATTAGTTGTGCTCGGAGCAGGAGAAAGTGGTGTTGGAACTGCAGTTTTGGGCAAGCAAAAAGGGTATAATGTTTTTGTTTCTGATAATGGAGCAATAGCAAAAAAATATAAACAAGTTCTTTTAATTAACGAAATACCATTTGAAGAGAATGGACATACAGAAGCAACAGTTTTAATTGCTGATGTAGTCATGAAAAGTCCAGGAATTCCAGATACTGTTCCACTTATAAAAAAGTTGAATGAGTTGGGAACTAAAGTAATTTCTGAAATAGAATTTGCATCACAATATACTGATGCTACGATTGTAGGAATTACAGGATCAAATGGTAAAACTACAACAACAATGTTGGCGCACCATATTTTAAAAAATGGTGATCTGAATGTTGGAGTTGCAGGAAATATTGGGGATAGTTTTGCAGAGCAAGTTGCAGAAAATCAATATGATAAATATGTTTTGGAGTTGAGTAGTTTTCAGTTAGATGGAATTGATAAATTTGCGCCACATATTGCAATAATAACCAATATTACACCTGACCATTTAGATAGATATGATTACAAATTTGAAAATTATATCGATTCTAAATTTAGAATAACAATGAATCAAACCAAAGATGATTATTTGATTTATGATGGAGATGATATCGTTATTCTAAAATGGTTAGAGAACAATAAAACAGAAGCGAAACTGCTTCCTTTTTCGATTAAAAAATCATTAAAAAAAGGAGCGTTTCTAAGAGGTAACAATATAATAATCAAGACTAACAAAGACGAAATTAAGATGGGAATTACATCATTAGCATTACAAGGAAAACACAATGTAAAAAACTCAATGGCTGCTGCTATGACTGCACAGTTGTTGAAAGTTAGAAAAGAAACAATTAGAGAGAGTTTAGAAGATTTTGAAGGCGCTGAACATCGTTTAGAAAAAGTGTTAAAAATCAGCGGAGTTCAGTATATCAATGACTCAAAAGCAACAAATATCAACGCAACATTTTATGCTTTAGATAGTGTAAAAACACCAACAGTTTGGATTGTTGGAGGTGTAGATAAAGGAAATGATTATTTTGATTTGATGCCTTTAGTCCGAGAAAAAGTAAAGGCGATAATCTGTTTAGGTACAGATAATCAAAAAATTGTAAAAACTTTTGAAAATGTAATCGATCTGATAGTAGAAACAAAAGGAGCTGAAGAAGCTGTAAAAGTAGCATATAAAATTGCTGAAAAAGGCGATTCTGTATTGTTATCTCCAGCATGTGCAAGTTTTGATTTGTTTGAAAATTATGAAGATAGAGGACGTCAATTTAAACAAGCTGTAAGAGAATTATAAATGAGTAATTTCATTAAAAACATAAAAGGAGATAGAGCAATTTGGGCAATTATTGTAATGCTTGCCATTTTCTCATTTATGCCGATTTATAGCGCAAGTACCAATTTGGTATATGTGGTAGGATCAGCATCGAGTACTTTTTCTATTTTGATGAAACATGCCTTTTTATTGTTGATGGGTTTTGTTATTTTGTATGGCGTTCATAAAATTCCGTATAGATATTTCAGTGGTGGATCGGTCTTGATGTTGCCATTGGTTTTTTTACTATTATTATATACCTTGATTCAGGGAGATACTATTGGCGGCGCAAATGCAAGTCGTTGGATACGCATTCCGTTTGTAGGAATAGGCTTTCAAACTTCCACTTTGGCAGGACTTGTTTTGATGACCTATGTTGCAAGATATTTAGCAAAAAACAAAAACAAAGAGATTGCCTTTAAAGAAAGTCTTTGGATATTATGGCTTCCAGTAGCAGCAATTTTAATATTGATATTACCTGCAAACTTCTCAACAACAGCGATTATTTTTAGTATGATTATAGTGCTTGTTTTTCTTGGAGGATATCCGTGGAAATACATTTTATATATCATCGGATTTGGAATAGTTTTTTTAGCATTTTTTGTGCTTACGGCAAAAGCATTTCCAAAATTGATGCCAAACCGTGTTGATACTTGGATAAGTAGAATTGAGAATTTTTCTGATAAAAATGCTGAAGAAGCCTATCAAGTAGAAAAAGCAAAAATTGCGATAGCAACAGGAGGAGTTAGAGGTAAAGGTCCTGGAAAAAGTGTGCAAAAAAACTTTTTACCGCAATCATCTTCAGATTTTATTTATGCAATTATTGTAGAAGAATACGGCTTAATTATTGGCGGAATTGGAGTAGCCTTAGCATATTTTTTATTACTCTTTCGAATTATGATGGTCGCCAAAAAAGCACAGACAATCTTTGCTACATTATTGGTTGTTGGAGTTGGCCTGCCAATTATTTTCCAAGCCTTAATTAATATGGCAGTTGCCGTAAATATTTTGCCAGTCACAGGACAAACATTGCCATTAATAAGTAGTGGAGGAACTTCAATTTGGATGACTTGCTTCGCTATAGGAATGATATTAAGTGTAAGTTCAGCCAAAGATGAATCATCAACAAATTTAGAACACGAGAACCCTTTAAATATTCTACATGAAGCAATCGATTAACATACTGTTAAGTGGAGGTGGAACAGGAGGGCATATCTATCCTGCAGTTGCGATTGCTAACGAATTAAAAGCCCGATTTCCTGATGCTAAATTTTTATTTGTTGGCGCAAAAGACAGAATGGAAATGGAAAAAGTTCCTCAAGCTGGATATGAAATTAAAGGACTTTGGATTTCAGGAATACAACGAAGTTTGTCATTAAAAAACCTCTCATTTCCTTTTAAGTTGATTAGTAGTCTATGGAATGCTCGAAAGATTGTAAAGCAGTTTAAACCGACTGTAGTTATCGGTACAGGAGGCTTTGCTAGTGGTCCTACATTGTTTGTTGCGAATAAAAAAGGAGTACCAACATTGATACAAGAACAAAATTCTTTTCCAGGAATTACCAATAAATTATTAGCAAAAAAGGTAGCGAAAATTTGTGTTGCATATGACAATTTAGAACGATTTTTCCCTATGGATAAAATTATAAAAACAGGAAATCCTGTGCGTCAGGATTTGTTAACGATGACTGAAGATATAGATGGAGCCAAAGACTTTTTTGAATTAGATAAAGCTAAAAAAACATTACTTGTTTTAGGTGGAAGTTTAGGTGCTCGAAGGATAAATCAGTTTATAGAAAGTAATTTAAGTTGGTTTGTTGAGAAAGGAATTCAGCTGATTTGGCAAACAGGTAAGTTGTATTACAACGACTATAAGAAATATAATGATTTGGAAGGTGTGCAGACACATTCATTCATAAATAACATGAATTTTTCATATTCGTCAGCCGATTTTATTATTAGTAGAGCAGGAGCGGGATCAATTTCAGAGTTGTGTATCGTTGGGAAGCCAACGATTTTTATACCATCACCTAATGTTGCAGAAAATCATCAAGTAAAAAATGCACAAGCGATTGTTGAAAAGGATGGGGCAATATTGATAGAGGAAAAGAATTTATCAGTTTTTCAAAATATTTTTGAGAGTTTATTAACTGATGATGGTTTACAAGAAAAATTAAGTCAGAATATAAAAAAATTAGCATTGCCGAATGCCACAAAAACAATTGTTGACGAAATTGAAAAGTTAATTAAATGAATCTAAAAAGCATACATAATATTTACTTTATCGGCATTGGCGGAATAGGGATGAGTGCTTTGGCGCGATATTTTGCTGTGAATGGTAAAAATGTTGCTGGTTTTGATAAAGTTCAAACTAAAATCACAGATTCATTGCAAGAAGTTGGAGTTAAAATTCACTATCAAGATTCGGTAGATTTAATTTTAGATGAATTTAAAGATTCGACAAAAACATTGATTGTTTATACGCCTGCAATTCCAGAAAACCATTCTGAATTAACTTATTTCAATGCGAATGGTTTTAATGTGATGAAACGTGCTGAAGTGCTCGGTAAAATCACCGAAAACACTATTTGTCTAGCAGTTGCAGGAACGCATGGTAAAACAACAACTTCAGCGATTTTAGGTCATATTTTAGCAGAAAGTGGTGTAAATGCTACTTCTTTTTTAGGCGGAATAGCAGAAAATTACAATTCTAATTTAATACTTGGAGGCGATAAAATATCAGTTGTTGAGGCTGATGAGTTTGATCGCTCTTTTTTACGATTATCACCAAATATTGCATGTATAACTTCTATGGATGCAGATCATTTAGATATATATGGCGAAGCAAACGCATTAAAAAATTCGTTTAAAGAATTTGCAAATAAAGTTTCAGATACATTGATTGTTTGTAAAGGATTGCCTTTAGATGGCTTGACGTATGCAGTTAATGAAAAGGCGGATTATTATGCTGATAATATTAAAATAAAAAATGGAGTTTACTTTTTTGATGTAAAAACGCCAACAGAAATAATTACAAATGTTGAGTTCAATCTCCCAGGAAAACACAATGTGCTAAATGCTGTAGCTGCTTTGGCAATGGCAAATAATTATGGAGTTTCACTTCAGTCTATTGCCAAAGCATTACTTTCTTTTAAAGGTGTTCAGCGCAGGTTTTCATATAAAATAAAAACAACTAATTTAGTTTTGATTGATGATTATGCACATCATCCAACGGAAATAAATGCAGTAGTGAGTTCAGTTAGAGAAATGTATCCGAATAAAAAAGTATTGGCGGTTTTTCAGCCACATTTATTTAGTAGAACAAGAGATTTTGCAGATGATTTTGCACAGAGTTTGTCACAATTTGACGAACTTATATTACTTGATATTTATCCAGCAAGAGAAAAACCATTGGAAGGAGTTACTTCAAAATGGCTGCTCAATAAAATAAATATGGCAAATAAGAAATTATCTACTAAAGAAGATTTATTAGAAAACATAAAGCAATCAAATGCAATAATAAAAGTGATGATTGGTGCAGGAGATATTGGAGAAATGGTAACGCAAATTAAAGAAGGGCTTGAAAATGAAGATTAATTGGAATTACATAAAAGGAAGTTTACTTATTGTAGCATTGCTATTTCTTTTAGGATTTTCTAATTATAGAAATGAAGGTAAAAAAGTAACTTCGGTTGATGTGAAATTTGAGCAAGGAGAGAATCTTTTTATGAGTTATGAAATGGTTAATAAGTTGTTAATACAAAATCAAAAGCATGTTAAAAATCAAGCTAAATCCTTAATAAATTTGAGTAGTTTGGAAAAGCAAGTTTTATCACATCCAATGGTTGAAAATGCGACTACATTTTTGACAATAGATGGGCAGTTAAAAACGAGTGTTAAGCAACGTACGCCAATCGGTAGAGTTAATGCCAACTCAGAATCGTATTATATTGATAGACAAGGAGAAAAAATGCCTTTGTCAAAGAATCATTCGGCGCGTGTACCTATCATTACAGGTCTTTCAATAACAGAAAATATAGAAGATGTATATACGTTATTGACTTATATAAAAAGAGATGTCTTTTTGAAAAAACAAGTAGTAGGAATTCATAAATCTGCCGAAAATGACTTTATATTAATGACAAGAATTGGAAGTCATAAAATTAATTTGGGTGGAATAGAGAATTTAGAAGTAAAATTTAAAAATTTAAAAGCGTTTTATAATTATACAATGACAAATAAAACAATTGAAAATTATAGGATTATAAATTTAAAATACAACAATCAAGTTGTATGTACTAAAAAAGAACGAAATGGAGCGTAATGATATTTCGGTAGGGTTAGATATTGGAACAACAAAGATTGTTGCAATGATTGGTCGTAAGAATGAGTATGATAAAATTGAATTGCTTGGCACAGGGAAAGCGAAAAGTTTAGGTGTTCATAGAGGAGTTGTGAATAATATTACGCAGACAATTCAATCTATACAACAAGCCGTTGATGAAGCAATTGCTGTCTCTGGAGTTCAGATTTCAGATGCAATTGTTGGTATTGCAGGACAACACATTAGGAGTTTACAACATAGTGATTATATCACTCGGCCAAATTCTCAAGAAGTTATTGATGAGTCAGATTTAGAAAAATTAGAAAGTCAAGTCCATAAATTGGTGATGCTTCCTGGAGAAGAAATTATTCATGTATTACCACAAGAATTTAAGGTTGATGGTCAGGCAGAAATAAAAGAGCCTATAGGTATGTACGGCGGACGATTAGAAGCCAATTTCCATGTTGTTGTAGGTCAAGTTTCTTCTATCAGAAATATAGGTAGATGTATAAAAAGTGCTGGATTAAGTTTGGCCGGAATCACATTGGAACCCTTGGCATCTGCGGATGCAGTGTTAAGTCAAGAAGAGAAAGAAGCAGGAGTTGCACTGATAGATATAGGTGGTGGAACTACAGATTTAGCAATTTTTAAAGATGGAATTATACGCCATACAGCAGTAATTCCGTTTGGAGGAAATGTAATCACTGAAGATATTAAAGAAGGATGTTCGATTATTGAAAAGCAAGCAGAACTGTTGAAAACAAAATTTGGTTCTGCATGGCCTGGAGAAAATAAAGAAAATGAAATTGTATCTATTCCAGGATTAAGAGGAAGAGATCCAAAAGAGATTACTTTAAAAAATCTTTCAAAAATAATTCATGCACGAGTTGTAGAAATTATTGAACAAACCTTTATTGAAATTAGAAATTATGGTCATGAAGAGCCGAAGAAAAAATTAATTGCAGGTATTGTGTTGACTGGAGGAGGCGCACAACTAAACCATATAAAACAATTGGTTGAATATATTACAGGAATGGATACAAGAATTGGATATCCAAATGAGCATTTAGCGGGAGATTCTGAAGAAGGAATTTCAAGTCCTATGTATGCAACAGCAGTTGGTTTGTTGATTAAAGGGCTGAGAGATAAGAAAAAGTTGAAGGATAAGCATACTACTGTCGAATCAGAAGATGTTGTAGAAGAAGAATTGGTAAATGAAGAGGAAGAAGTAATAAAAATAGAAAAAAAATCACTTTTTGAACGATGGTCAGACAAGTTTAGAGAGTTTTTAGATAACGCAGAATAATAAATATAGTACCAACAAAACTATGGAAAACTTTGATAATATTTTATTTGACATGCCAAAAAACCAATCAAATGCCATTAAGGTAATTGGTGTTGGTGGTGGAGGAAGCAATGCAGTAAATTACATGCTTTCTCAAGGTATTAATGGTGTAGACTTTGTAATATGTAATACTGATGCACAAGCACTTCAGAATAGTCAAGTGCCGTTAAAAATTCAGTTAGGAGTTACACTTACTGAAGGTTTAGGGGCTGGAGCAAATCCTGAAGTTGGAAAGCAATCTGCATTAGAGAGTGAAGTAGAGATAAAAAAGATGTTAGGAACCAATACTAAAATGGTTTTTATCAATGCAGGAATGGGTGGAGGTACCGGAACAGGTGCAGCGCCTGTAATAGCTAAATTTGCAAGAGAATTAGATTTATTGACAATTGGAGTCGTTACAATTCCATTTTCATTTGAAGGAAGGACACGTAACGAACAAGCCCAAAAAGGTATTGAGGAATTACGTAAGCATGTCGACTCATTGGTTGTTATAAATAATAATAAATTAAGAGAAGTATACGGGAATTTAGGTTTTAAAGCTGGGTTTTCTAAGGCTGATGAAGTATTAGCAACTGCCTCACGAGGAATCGCAGAAGTTATAACACATCACTATACACAAAATATTGATTTAAGAGATGCTAAAACAGTACTTGCTAATAGTGGAACAGCAATTATGGGTTCTGCAAAAGCATCAGGAGAGAATAGAGCAGAAAAAGCAATTGTTAAAGCATTAGATTCACCACTATTGAATGATAATAAAATCACTGGTGCAAAGAATGTATTGTTGCTTATTGTATCTGGAGCATCAGAAATTACGATAGATGAAATAGGAGAAATCAATGATTATATACAGTCTGAAGCCAAAACAAATGTAAATATTATTATGGGTGTTGGTGAAGATACATCTTTAGATGATGCAATTGCTGTAACAGTCGTTGCTACAGGATTTCACAAAGATCAACAACACCACATTTCAAATACTGAGGACAAGAAAATTATTCATGCACTTGAAGAAGATCAAGAGGTGACGTATGATTTTTCTAAAAAAGACGAATTAATAGTTTCAGAAAATGAGGTTATTGTTCATGTTTTGAAAGACGATACAGAAGAAAAAACACTTCCTGAGTTAGATTTGATTCCAACATCTGAACTTATTAAAAATATTGATGTTGTGTATGATCAAATTGTACATGAAAAATTAGATGATTTTGTAATTACATCAGTAAATGATATTGAAGTAAATAGTTTTGAAGTAATAACAGCTGATAAATCTGATGAACAGCAAACAGTATTTACATTTGATTTGCCATTATCAGAAAGCAAAGAGTCTGATGAAAGTATTGATATTAACGAATTAGAAGTTATTGATCATATCGAGGTAAAACCTTCTGAAGTAAAAGAGGAGCAAGTATATTTTGATTTAGAAGATTATAGTAAACTTGAAGAATCGTTGAATAGTGCTACAAAAAAGACTATTGTTAAAGAAAAAACTGTAGAAGAATTAAAGTTTAATGTCCGTACAGAACCTATAAAAAAGGTCGAGGAAACCACAAAGAAAGATGAGGTGTCTCCATTGCATTTAACTATTTCAGAATTGCAAAATCGTTCTCAAGATAGAAAAGAGAAAATGAAACAATTTAACTATAAGTTTAATAATAAATTGAATCAAAATATTGACGAAATTGAGCGTGAACCTGCATATAAGAGAATGGGAGTTGAGTTAGACGACACCACACTTTCTTCTGAAACTACACAATCTAAAACAACTTTAGGAGTTGATGAAAATGATGATTTGCAATTACGTTCTAATAACTCTTTTTTACATGATAATGTAGATTAAACATAACCCAAAGACGATTAGCCCCCAAAAAAACTCGATTGTTTTCATTAACCGTGAAAATTACATCGAGTTTTTTTATCTTCGCATTCTAAATAAAATAAGAGATGAGTTTATTATCAAAATTAATGGAGCAAATGAAACTAGCGATGAAATCTAAAGATAAAGTCGCTTTGCAATCATTACGTGCTATTAAATCAGAAATATTATTGGCAAACACAAAAGGTGGAGATGCTGTATTTTCTGAAGAAGATGAAATTAAATTATTGCAAAAATTAGTGAAACAACGTAAAGATAGCGCTGCACTTTACACAGAACAAGGACGTGAAGATTTGGCATCGCCAGAACTAGCAGAAGCAGCAATTATTTCACAATTTTTACCAGCACAAATGAGTGCAGAAGATTTAAAAATAGTTGTTTTAGATATTATTGCAAAAACAGGAGCAATCGGTATGAAAGATATGGGGAAAGTGATGGGCATGGCTTCAAAAGAATTAGCAGGAAAAGCTGATGGAAAAACAATATCAGCACTTGTGAAAGAGTTGTTAGGATAAATTAAATTTTAGGCTCTGTGGCGCAACTGAATAGCGCACTGGATTTCGGCTCCAGCGGTTGCAGGTTTGAATCCTGCCAGAGTCACGGATAAATGGTAAGGTCTAAAAAAAGAACAAAGCTCGCTTTATTTCTTTTTTTAGACCTTACCATTTTCAAAACGGAGTTTTGCAGGATGCGCAGCAATCCTGTATTTTCAAAACGGAGTTTTGCTGGAGATATAATCCTGCCAGAGCATCATTAAATAATACGGTATAGCGGATTATCAATTTAAAAATGATAACATGAGCGTCAAAAATACACTGTTATTTGACAGGTAATAGTAAAAAAGTGCCTGTAATATCACACGTTTATTTTCGTCATTTGTACTCTGAACCAAAAATAGTTATTACAAACAGCGTGATTTTAAATATAAACGGAAATTTTGTTTTAATGTATATTATTTTAATATACATTTGGGGACTTAATCCTTAAAAATAAACTATGAAAAGAATTGTTATTATAGCAACTTTGTTGTTATCTGTTGGTGCAGTAGCTCAAGAAGAAATAAAAGTTGGCAGTAAATATGGTGTAGATATAAATTACACTTTGCTTAAAACTAAAGAGGCAAAGAAAAAAGATGTTTATTTAATAGTTGCAACTGCTACAAATACAAATGATTATGATTTGTACTATACTGCAAGAAAAGTTGGTACAGCCTATGATAATTCTTTTACAAAAATTAAAGTTAGAAACGCTACTGGAATTTTTAGCAAAGGTAGATCAATACACGGTAATAACTTAAACGTAAAAACAACGGAGGGATTGTTAAGTGTTATTAAAGCTGGAGAAATATATAATTTTGAAAATACCTTTAGAGTAAAAAAGGGAGTTAAGCCAATGATTACAAATACATTTATTAGGCAATTAAAAAATTATGAAGATTTTACAATTTTACTAAACGCTTCGGCTGTAAATGGAGAGTGGAAAACATCTTGCGGTAGCGGAAGTATGAGTTTAGATTATGGCTCTCAAAATCTAAAGAATGGTATTGAAGAAAAAACAGTTGATGCTATATCACAAGTTGTAAATGGTAAGCAGTTTGTCTGGCTTAAAATAGCAGATAATTCATTTGTAAGACAAGACAATAACGAATATACTTTGTCTTATAATAACGATACTGGGATGTTTAAATATTCAACCTCTGATGGTATTACTTGTGATTGGAGTAAAATATAATCCTGCCAGAGTCACCAATAAATAACACATCCAAAAAAGAATAAAGTTTATTTTGATTCTTTTTTGGATGTGTTATTTTCAAAAAGGAGACTAAAAATGTGAAATAACCCTCAATCTTACATGATTACAAAATAGCCAAAAAAACATTTTTTAAAATGCCATAACATGATTAATGTCATTATTTATATGATGATAAGTGGCTAACTTTATACCTAATTTAAAAGTTAATATCATGAAAAAAAGAACACCAATTTCTACAATAATGACCAAAGATCTTATAACATTAAATTATAATGATGATTTGGTAACGGCAGAGCGTTTGTTTAAAACTAAAAATATTAGACACATACCTGTTGTAAATGGAGATGCAATCATAGGAATGTTAAGTTATACGGATTTGCTTCGAATTAGTTTTGCAGATGCAGTTGACGAAGACGAAAAAACAGTTGATACAATAGTTTATAATATGTTTACAATTGAGCAAGTAATGGCTAAAGATTTGATAAGTGTAACGTCATCAATGACAATTAAAGAGGTTGCTGAAATCTTATCAAAAAAAGAGTTTCATGCTCTGCCAGTTGTAGATAGTTATAAGTTAGTTGGAATAGTAACAACTACAGATTTGATAAATTATTTGATTGAACAGTTTTAACTATTCGCAAGTAATCTTAAATTTTTAATTGTTTGAGTTGGGTTGTCAGCTTTAAAAACAAAAGAGCCGGCAACCAACACATCTGCACCAGCAGTAACAAGTTTATGTGCGTTTTGGTCTGTAACTCCTCCGTCAATTTCTATTTTTGCTTTAGAACCTGACTGTTCGATAAGGTGTTTTAATTGAATTACTTTTTTGTAAGTATTCTCGATAAAACTTTGTCCACCAAAACCAGGATTTACACTCATTAAGCAAATTAAGTCAATATCCATAATTACATCTTCCAGTACGTTGATTGGTGTATGTGGATTTAGCGCAACTCCAGCCATCATTCCTTCTAGTTTTATGGCTTGTAGCGTTCTATGTAGATGTGTGCACGCTTCGTAATGAACCGTCAATATATCTGCGCCAACATTTTTAAAAGTACTAATATATTGATCTGGATTTACAATCATTAAATGAACATCCATTGTTTTTTTAGCATGTCTTTGCATTGCTTTAATTACAGGCATTCCAAAAGAAATATTAGGTACAAAAACGCCGTCCATAACATCAATGTGAATCCAGTCAGCATCACTATTGTTCAGCATTTCTATATCTCGTTGAATGTTTGCGAAGTCTGCTGCAAGTACCGATGGTGCAATTAGTTTAGCCATTTATAGATTGTAAAATTGATTTATGGCAAATATAGTGATAAATAAAAGTTAATTCGTCAGTTCGAGTAATTTTCGGATGTTACAGAAAGTTGAATCGAGAACTATTTTAAGAACAAAACTTCTCGATACAATTTAATTTCGCAATCGCTTCATTAAATCACTCGAAGTGACGAATTAATATGAAAAAAAAGATGCTGAACAACTTGTTCAGCATCTAAATATCTAACGTCTAAAAATCTAAACGTCTATATTATTACCCTAAATATGTTTTTAAGATTTTACTTCTTGATGTATGTTTCAATCTTCTGATTGCTTTTTCTTTAATTTGACGAACACGCTCGCGTGTTAAATCAAATGTTTCTCCAATTTCTTCAAGTGTCATTGGGTGTTGCTCACCTAAACCGAAATAAAGTTGAACTACATCAGCCTCACGAGGAGTTAAAGTGTCTAAAGCACGGATGATTTCTATTTTTAAAGAATCATGCATTAATACTCTATCAGGATTTGGAGAATCTCCAGTGTTTAAAACATCGTATAAGTTAGAATCTTCACCTTGAATTAATGGTGCATCCATAGATACATGACGCCCAGAATTTTTCATAGATTCTTTTACATCGCTGATGGTCATGTCTAATTTCTTTGCAATTTCTTCAGCAGAAGGCGGACGTTCATTTTCTTGCTCTAAGAAAGCGTACATTTTATTAATTTTATTGATAGACCCAATTTTGTTTAAAGGCAATCTAACAATTCTTGATTGTTCTGCTAATGCTTGTAATATTGATTGACGAATCCACCAAACGGCATAAGAAATAAATTTAAAACCACGAGTTTCATCAAAACGCTTAGCAGCTTTAATCAACCCTAAATTCCCTTCATTTATTAAATCAGGAAGCGTTAAGCCTTGATTTTGATACTGCTTAGCAACAGAAACAACAAAACGCAAATTCGCTTTTGTTAATTTTTCTAATGCTAATTGATCACCAGCTTTTATACGTTGTGCTAATTCAACTTCTTGGTCTGCAGTAATTAAATCTACTTTACCTATTTCTTGTAAGTATTTGTCTAATGATGCGGTTTCTCTATTGGTAACCTGTTTCGTGATTTTTAGTTGTCTCATCTAGTAATTTTATGTTCTCAAGTATATATACGCAAGTTGTTGTTATTTTGTTACAAAAAATGAAATAAAAATAATTTATGAATAATTAAATGATTAACTTTATAGTGACATTTTGTAACTTGATGGTGTCTTATTAAATAAGAACTGTTAACTATAGTAGTAATTGCTTAAATTTATGATTTAACTTGAGTGATGAGGAATTAATTGAGAGAATAATAAGAACAAATGATAGTTATTTGTTCTCACAACTTTATGATAGGTATGTAAGGGTTGTGTATAATAAATGTTTAGGGTTTAGTAAGTCTAAAGAAGAAGCGCAGGATTTAACACACGATATTTTTTTAAAATTGTTTGTAAAATTGCGTTCTTTTAAAGGTAAGTCTAAGTTCTCGACATGGTTATACTCGTTTACATACAATCACTGTGTTAATTATGTACAGAGAGATAGTGAAAAGAGAAAGCCAAAGGTTCCAATAGATAATTATCTTGAAAAGTTTACAGAAGAAGAAATTCCTGATGACAGTATATTTAATTTAAAAACTGAAAAATTAAAAAAAGTTTTAGAACTGATTGATGTAAATGACAAAGTGATTTTACTGCTCAAATATCAAGATGATATGTCGATAAAAGAGATTCAAGCAATTTTAGAAATTGGAGAAAGTGCTGTGAAGATGAGAATCAAAAGAGCGAAAGAAAGAGTATTATTAACGTATAATAATTTGAAATGATGGAAAATCCTTTTAAAAAAATACTACATAATGAGGAAGTACCTGAATTACTTAAAGAAAAAGTAATGAATGATATTTCGTTTATCAAATTGTCAATTGATATTGCAGATTTGTTTGTTGTAAAATATCCAAATACGATAGGCTCTTTTTTACCAACAGATAAGAAAAAAAAATAATACAAACTAAAATATAGAATCATGAATACATTATTACCATTAAAAATTGACCTTTCATCATTTCAAAGAATATTTGATGATTTACTATCAGGACTGCCTAAAGTTTTAGGGTTTATAGGTTTTATTATTCTCTCATGGGTTTTTATAAAGATATTTTTATATGTCTTAAAAAAAGCTTTGAGTAAAACTAAAATAGACGAATGGTCAAAAAAATTAAGCGAAACGGAAATTTTTGGAAATACTACAATTAATGTGGTTTTGACTAAAGTGATATTAGGAGCAGTTAAGTGGTTGTTAATATTAATATTTGTTTTGGTTGGTGCAGATATTTTTGGATTAGACATGGTGTCTCAAGGAATTGGGAGTTTTATTGCATATTTGCCAAGATTACTGACAGCGTTGTTAATTTTTGTTGGAGGCGTGTATGTTGGAACAATTGTTAAAAAAGCAATTCATTCTGTGTTTAAATCATTAGAAATAACTGGAGGGAATTTAGTAGGAAATATTGCTTTTTACTTAATTGTAGTTTTTATTTCAATAACAGCATTAAATCAAGCAGGAATTGATACAAGCATTATTGAGAAAAATATTACATTAATTTTAGGGTCAATAGTTTTGTCATTTACTATTGCTTTCGGATTAGGTTCTCGTGAAGTTGTCAAAAAGCTATTATTTGGATTTTATACTCGAAAAAACTTTGAAATAGGACAACGTATTAAAATCGGGAAAACTAAAGGAGAAATTGTTGCTATTGATAATATATGCATGACGATAAAAACAGATAATGGTAAAGTAATTTTACCAATAGATCATGTTGCAAGTAAAAAAATTGAAATAGAAGAATAAATTTTATTTAAAGAAATATTGAATAAAAAGAATAATATAGAAAGAGTTAATATTTAACAAGTATTAACTCTTTTTTGTTTGATTTAGAGCAGGTTAGAACTTGTAAGTTGTACCTATAAAAATAGAAAAACTATAAGGTTTAAAGTTCGCAGTTTCACGACTGAAAGTTTTTAGATGATACTTAAACATAGGCTCAACGTTTATTTTAAGTTTTTTAGAGATAGGATAATCAAAACCACCACCAAAGTTTGCACTATAGGAGTATTCACTTAAATTATTAGATTTTCCTATTGTGTAATCTCCATTTGAAGATTCTGCAATAATAGAGTTATTAGTGATTTTTAAAGCACTACCTCCTCCAATAATTTTCCATTTAAGTTTTTTGCTAGGAAATTTATAAACCAATTCTACTGGAATTTCAAAATATCCAATTTTTTGTTTAAAGTTGAGGCTAGTTAAAGGTTCTAATAATTCATTAGAATAGATGTTTTCTAAGGCTCTAAAATCGTACGATATACCATCAAATTCAGTTAAGTTTGGGATTGTTCCAGTGCTAGTTGTAGTTGAAACATCAATAGTTGTATAGTTTAAGTTTACTTTTCCAAAACCAGTTCTTAAATTTAATTTTTCAGAAAACTTAATGTCAAATGTAACCCTATAATTTAATGAAATTCCGCCTTTTTTCTTATGGTTTACAAAATTATTTCCAAAAGTAGAACCTTTAGATAGTGTGTTGTAGTATGTAGGTGCAACATAAAAAGTTACATCCCAAAAAGATTCTTTTTTAGGAAGAATTTTCTTTTCTATATCCTTTTTTGGAAGGATAGAATCTTGAAGGGTTATTTTTGTTGAAAGTGAATCTTTTGTGTTTAGAGAATCTAGACTTGCAACAATATTATCTTTTTTTAACAACTCTTTAATTTTTTTTCTGGTAGATAAAGTATCTAATAATTTATCTTTATTTGTGCTATTTAGTTGATTTCCATGTTTTAAAGTTGATTCATTAGATAATGTCTTATTAGAAGTTATGCCTCTTTTATCGCCCTTTTTGAAATCATTATCTCTTGAAGAATTATTGTTACTAGTTAACGCGTTATTTTTATCTTTAAAGTTTATAGAATTTTTATTTGTTTGTGTATTAATTTTTCTATTGTCAGTTTTATTTCTGATTGATGAATTTTTAGTAAGATTTTTGTTTTTTGAATTTATGAGTTCATCATTAACTTTATTTTTGAAGTAGTTTTTGTGGTTTAATATATAATTTAAAGAATCTTTTTTATTTAAAAAACGACTATTTTTATTTGTTGATTTAATTTCAGATTGGTCATTAATTAAATTTTTATTTACTTCTGTATTGTCAATAATATCATTTACATCTTCTTGTATTTTATTTGCTTTTGATGGTGAAGAATTATTTTTAGTTTTAAGAATCTCTGGTTTTAAATTTTCTTTATTCAAAGAATTGTAAATGATACTACATAGGAAAATAGTTAATAATCCAACCGCAAATGATCTAGACCAAAAAAGAATTTTTCTCTTTCTTTTTTTAGCATTCAGAGTCGCTTGAATTCTGTCCCAGACTTTCTCGTCTGGAGATAACTTAAGACCTTTTAAGCTTTCATTAAGTGCTTTACCAATATCTTTTTTAACTCCCATGATTACTATTTGTATTGTGAAGATTTAATGTGTCAATATTTTCAATTCTTTTTTTTAAAATAACTTTAGCTCTATGTAAGTTTGATTTTGAAGTGCCTATCGAAATATCTAATAATTCAGCAATTTCCTTATGAGTGTGGTTGTCTAATTCGTATAAATTAAAAACAAATCGATATTGTTTAGGTAGTTCCTGAATAACACTCAATATTATATCTAATGATAAGTTGAGTTTGCTTTCATCAATAATCGTGTCTGTCATTGAAATCAGGTTATCATTAATAATTGTTGTTCTTGTTTTTTTTTCTTTTTTAAATTTATCGATTGCTTTATTAATAACAATTCGTTTCATCCAGCCTTCAAAAGATCCTTTGCCTTTATAGGAGTTGATTTTTTTAAAAATTAATAAAAAAGAGTCATGTAAATGATCTTCTGCTTCAGTAAAATTTTTGCAATACTTTAGGCATAACGGAAAAAGAACATCTTTATATTTAAAATATAGTTCTTCTTGCGCTTGACGGTTATTATTGATACAGTCTTTTATTAATTTACTTTGTTCCAATAAAAATAGTAGTATTTAGAATGCTTAAATACAGTTTAAATGTTTTTAATAATGTTTCATAAATATAAATAATTTTTAATTGTTATTGAAATATAGCACTCCAAGTTCCTGATGGTTCAGATGAATGTGTGTAAGTTCCACTCATTTCCATTCCAGAAATTGTTCCTATATATACATATGTCGAATTATTAATATCATTGCCCTCCCAAATATATGTGAAGTCATTTCCATCTAATGACCAACTACCAATCGTAATAAAAACTCCAGGTGACTGTCCTGGAAGATCAAGTTCATCAAATTTAGTAGAACCATCGTCATAAAAATTAACACGAGAGTATATTGTAAGTCCATTTGGTATTGAGCCAGAAGGAGGATAGACGGTGTCTAAGTTCCAATTAGTATTATTTAAAGAAAGCGTATTAAAATTCATTTCCTCTCCATAAATAGTTCCCAAACTGCTTGTTGCATAGGTTTTATAATAATATGTTGTGTTAGCAATTAAGTTTGAAATTGAACTAGTAAATAAATTGTCAGTTTCTGATGATTTATTATTAATTATTGAAGGGTTAGGGTTAGTGTCCCAACAAATTCCTCTAGAATTTATAAATATACCGTTTGGAGTTATACTTCCTTGAATATCTATAGATGTATAAGTTAAATTATCAAGCGTAGTTTCGTTAACTGTTGGTTGATTTAAAGGTTCTATTGGATCACTTTCACAAGAAATTAATAGTAGTGTAAAAAAAGGTAAAATTACTTTTATAAATGATGTAGTTCTCATATGTGGTTTTTTTATGCTATATATTCTATAGTCTTAATAGTTTTTAAAAGGTTGCGTGTAATCAAAAAATAAAAAAGGTGTCAAATTTAAACTTGACACCTTTTTTGTATATAAATAAGAATTGAAGATATTAATCTCTTTTTCTTCTATCGTCTCTACGATTATCACGTCCGCGATTATTATCTCTTGCAGGCTTAGGTCTTTCAACAAAACCTTCAGGTTTTTCTAATAATGCCTTACGAGAAACTTTATCTTTCTTTGTTCTAGGATCTTTTCCAAAATACTTGATATCAAACACATCTCCCATGTTTACAACATCGGTAACAGCATTTGTACGTTCCCAAGCTAATTCAGAAATGTGAACTAACACTTCGTTTCCTGGAGCATCCATATATTCTACAACAGGACCAAAATCTAAAATTTTGATTACCTTTACTTCGTATACGCTTCCAACTTCTGGTTTGAATAATAAAGAATCTATTTTTGCCATAACAGCTTCAATTCCTTTTTTACCAACACCTAAAATTTCTACGATACCTTCTTCAGTTACTGGATCTTCGTTAATAACGATAGTCGTATCTGTTTCTTTTTGCATTTCTTGAATCACTTTTCCTCCAGGTCCAATCAATGCTCCAATAAATTCGTTAGGAACACGTCTTGTTACCATTGTAGGAGCATGCTCTTTAACATCTGCATTTGGTGTAGCAATTGTATCGGTCAATTTCTCTAAGATATGTAAACGACCAGCACGAGCTTGTTGTAATGCATTTACTAAAATCTCGTATGATAATCCTTTTACTTTAATATCCATTTGACAAGCAGTAATTCCGTCTGCTGTACCTGTAACTTTAAAGTCCATATCTCCTAAGTGATCCTCATCACCTAAAATATCAGATAATACAGCGTATTTTCCAGAATCAGCATCAGAAATTAATCCCATTGCTATACCAGAAACTGGTTTAATCATTTGAACACCAGCATCCATTAAAGCCATAGTTCCTGCACAAACTGTTGCCATTGAAGACGAACCGTTAGATTCTAATACTTCAGATACTACACGTACTGTGTAAGGACAATCGTCAGGAATCATTCCTCTTAAACCACGTTGTGCTAAATTACCATGTCCAACTTCTCTACGAGAGGTTCCACGAATTGGTCTTGCTTCACCAGTACAAAAAGGAGGAAAGTTATAATGTAAATAGAAATTTTCTTCACCTTCATAAGATGGCATATCAATTTTGTTTGCATCTCTAGATGTTCCTAAAGTAACTGTTGCTAATGCTTGAGTTTCTCCACGAGTAAAGATAGAAGAACCATGTGTTGATGGTAAATAATCTACCTCACACCAAATTGGCCTAATCTCATCTGTTTGACGGCCATCTAAACGTAAACCTTCATTTAAGGTTAAATCTCTAATAGCAGCTTTTTCAGCTTTACGGTAATAATCAGAAACTAAACCACCATAATCAGCCATTTCTTCTTCAGAAAACGTTGCTTTAATATCTTCTTTTATTTCTTTAAATGCAGCACTTCTTTCATGTTTAGCAGATCCAGCTTTTGCGATAGCATACACTTTATCATAAGCCATATCATGAATTTTCTTGGCTAAATCGGCTTCTACTCTTTCACCTTCATATTCACGAACGTCTTTCTTTCCGAATGCTTCAGCTAATCTTAATTGAGCAGCACATTGAACTTTAATAGCTTCATGAGCAAACTTAATAGCATCAGCCATTTCTTCTTCAGAAATCTCATCCATTTCACCTTCTACCATCATTACTGAATCTGCAGAAGCACCAATCATCATATCTAAATCAGATTCTGCTAATTGTGCACGTGTTGGATTGATAATAAATTCGCCATTTACACGACCAACTCTTGCTTCAGAGATTGCGCATTCAAATGGGAAATCTGATAATTGAATAGCTGCCGAAGCTGCTAATCCTGCCATTGCATCTGGCATCACGTCATCGTCATGAGACATTAATTGAATCATTACTTGTGTTTCTGCGGTATAATCTTTTGGGAATAATGGACGTAAAACTCTGTCCACTAAACGCATCGTCAATACTTCACCATCACTTGGTCTTGCTTCTCTTTTGAAGAAGCCTCCAGGATAACGTCCTGCAGCAGCAAATTTCTCTCTGTAATCTACTGTTAATGGCAGAAAACCAAGATCTTTTTGTTCGTAATTGGAAACTACTGTACATAATAACATACATTTTCCTGATTGCACAACAACGCTACCATGCGCTTGTTTTGCTAATTTTCCTGTTTCGATAGAAATTTCTCTTCCATCTCCAAGGTCAATGACCTCTTTGTAAACTTTTGGAATCATAAATGTTTTAAACTTTTTAATTAAACTAATTGGTTTGTGTTGTTGTGTTGTGTGGTTTTGGCCAATGAAAAGTTTAACTTTCTTTTTCTGATATAAATAAAAAAAGAGGCAAAAAGCCTCTTTTGTAATTATTTTCTTAATCCTAATTCTTTAATAATTGCACGATATCTTAAAATGTCTGTTTTGATTAAAAAATCTAGCAAACTTCTTCTTTTACCTACCAATTTCACTAACGACCGCTCAGTATTAAAATCTTTATGATTGTTTTTTAAGTGTCCAGTTAAATGATTAATTCTGTGAGTGAATAATGCGATTTGTCCTTCTGCAGAACCTGTGTTTTTAGCAGTTTTTCCGTGTTTCTTGAAAATATCTGCTTTAATTTCTTTTGTTAAATACATGCTAATATTATTTAAATGATTTTTATGTATATGACTCCTCGTGAATCAAGGCGCAAAGGTACTATTATTATTTTGAATAACAATTGTTTAAGGTGATTAAAATAATGTGATTAAACCTTTTTAATTTTCTATAGTCATAGAATTAGAAAACGTTAAAAAGTGTTAATTTAAATTCAAAAATCATGAAGACAAGTTTATTAAAATTAAGTGTAATCGCAGTTATTTTTTCAATGATTACATTCGTTAGTTGTGATACTAATGACGATGGAATTGATAGTGCAGAACAAGTTAGTTCTGTAGATATTGCTGCAAATGATGAAGTGGATATGGCTGTTGAAGAAGTAAATAATATTATTGAGCAAGCATTTGTAGAGGAAGAGAGTGGTTTAACTACTTCAAAACAAAATGAAGGAAATAGCTTCTTTACAAATTGTTTAACCAAAACAGTTGTAATTACCAATTTATCTAAGATTGTAACATTAGACTTTGGTGAAGGTTGTATGGTTCGAGGGCATTTTATAGCAGGAATTTTAACGATGAGTTATGAGAAAGATACAACTTTGCAAACTCGAACAATTTCAGTCGAGTTTGATGACTTTAGAGTAAATCATAAGTTAATTGTTGGTGCTTATTCGATAGTTAGAATGCGTGCTAACGAAATTGGAAATCCGCAATCTACAGCAACAATTGATATTAATGTAACATGGGATAATGGGGATTTTGCATCTCGTGAAGGTGTGAAAATTAGAGAATGGATTGAAGGTTATGGTTCAGGAATATGGAGTGATAATGTGTATTTAATTACTGGAAATTGGACATCAGTTCTTAAAAACGGAAACGTGTTGAGTGCTGAAATTACAACTCCTTTGAGAAGAGAATTGGTATGTAGGTTCTTTGTGAGTGGTGAAATAGCATTGCAAAAAAACAATAGAACAGCAACGTTAAGTTTTGGAGATGGAAATTGTGATAACGAAGCGCTATTAACATTGCAAAATGGAACAGAAATAATAATATATTTGAGTTAAATTTGGCTAGTTAAGTGGTTTAAAAAAGTCGTTGCATTTTTAATGCAGCGGTTTTTTTTATTTTCTCGGAATAAATGGTAAAATATCTTTAACTCTTGTTTCTCCTTCAAACTTTTTTATAAGTTTTCCTTTTTTAGTATAAAGCAAAATACTTGGAAAATTTCCTACCCCAAATTTATCAGAAAATGTAAGCCTTGTGTCTTGAAGAAAAGTAATATTATCACGATTAAAGTTATATTTATCTCGATAACTTTTTATTGCATCCATTTCTTCAAAAGAAACAAAAGTTAACTCTAAATGATTAAATGAATCAATACTTTCAGATAGCCATTTTCCTTGTTTTTCACAATGCTCGCATTCTGAATTAAAATAGAGTATCATTTTTGTGCGAGTCTTATCAAAATCATCTTTTCCAAATCGATGATTATCAAGTGTAGTAAATGTAAAGTAAGGAATCTCTTTAGTAGCCTCAATATTCGTTTTTTGAGTAGTTTTACAACTGCTAAAAGTCATAAAACACACACAAAAAAGAATAAATACACTTGATTTTTTCATGTGTTTATGCTCTTACAGGTTGATTTAAAATCAAATCAAGATATAAGTTTATTTGCTTTTTCAAGTCTTTTCGTTCTACGATTTTGTCTAAAAAACCGTGCTCTAAAACAAATTCTGCTTTTTGAAAACCTTCAGGTAACTCTTTCCCTGTAGTATCTTTTATAACTCTCGGCCCTGCAAAGGCAATCAATGCTCCTGGTTCTGAGATGTTTATATCTCCGAGCATCGCGAATGATGCAGTTGTTCCTCCTGTTGTTGGATCTGTACATAAAGAAATATACGGGATATTTGCGTCTGCTAATTGCGCTAATTTTGACGAAGTTTTCACTAATTGCATTAATGACAATGCTGCTTCCATCATTCTTGCTCCTCCAGATTTTGAAATTATCATAAAAGGAACCTTATTTTTTAATGCGTAATCTGCTGCTCGTGCAATTTTCTCGCCAACTACACTACCCATAGATCCTCCAATAAAAGCAAAATCCATACAAGCAATAACAATATCATTACCATTTGATTTTCCAACAGCAGTACGAACTGCATCTGTTAAATTGGTTTTCTCTTTGGCAGTCTTTAATCTGTCAGAATATTTTTTCTTGTCAACAAATTTTAAAGGGTCTTTCGAAGAAATAGATGGATTTAATTCTTCAAATTTATTATCGTCAAATAATATTTCAAAGTATTCATTACTTCCTATTCTTGTATGATAATTATCTTCAGGGCTTACATAAAGATTGGCTTTTAATTGTTCTGCATCAACAATTTTTCCGCTTGGTGTTTTGTGCCAAAGCCCTTTAGGTACGTCTTTTTTTTGTTCAGTAGGTGTTTGAATACCTTTGTCTTTTCTTTTAAACCAAGATGACATAATAGTAGATTTTAGTTTGTGGTTAGGAACGGCAATGTACTAAAAAATACACGTTCCGTTTTATTTTAACGAAAAATGTATAGGTTATAGTGTGTCAATATTATTTAAATCTGTAAATGCTTGTTTTAAACGAGTTTTGAAAGTTAATTCACCTTCTCGTATCCATTTACGGGGATCATAATATTTTTTGTTGGGTAATTCTTCTCCATCAGGATTTCCAATTTGACTTTTTAAATAATCAACTTTTGCACCCATATAGTCTCTTACTCCTTCAGTAAAAGCATATTGAAGATCAGTGTCAATATTCATTTTGATAACTCCATAACCAATTGCTTCTCTAATTTCTTCAAGTGTAGAACCTGATCCTCCGTGAAAAACAAAATCAATTGTATTATAGGGAACATTATAGTTTTTAGAAATATATTCTTGTGAATTTTTTAAAATTTTTGGAGTCAATTTTACATTTCCAGGTTTGTAAACTCCATGAACATTGCCAAATGCTGCAGCGATTGTAAAACGAGGACTTATTTTCATCAATTCTTCGTATGCATAAGCAACTTCTTCTGGTTGTGTATATAATTTTGAAACATCAACATCAGAATTGTCAACACCATCTTCTTCTCCTCCAGTAATTCCTAATTCGATTTCCAATGTCATTCCCATTTTACTCATTCGAGATAAATATGTCTTACATATTTCTATATTTTCCTCGATTGGCTCTTCTGATAAATCAATCATATGAGAACTATATAATGGTTTTCCGGTTTCAGCAAAGTGTTTTTCACTTGCATCTAAAAGTCCGTCAATCCATGGTAATAATTTTTTAGCACAATGGTCGGTATGTAAAATCACAGGAATGCCATATGCTTCAGCAAGAGTATGAACGTGTTTTGCTCCAGCAACTCCACCAGCAATTGCTGCTTGTTGGTTTTCGTTAGACAATCCTTTTCCTGCATTAAAGTGTGCTCCACCGTTTGAAAACTGAATAATTACAGGAGCATTTAACTCTTTTGCAGTTTCTAAAACAGTGTTTACCGTATTTGAACCTGTAACATTTACTGCAGGAAGTGCGAAATTCTTTTCTTTAGCAAGTTTAAAAATTTCTTGAACTTGATCTCCTGTTGCAACTCCTGGTTTTATAAATTGACTCATATTTGATTCTTTTATGTGTCTGCAAAAATAGTGAAATCTTAACCGAATATATATGAATTCCTAAAAAGGATAATTAATTCCAATATTATATACAGCATTTCCGAAATTATAATTACTTAACCATTTTAAATTATCCGGCTGATAAGGTTCATAAGTTTTAAATCCTAAATCTAAACGGATGACCAAGAAGTTGAAGTCATAACGAATTCCAAAACCTGTACCAACTGCAATTTGATTGAGCGATTTGATTCCGTTAAATTTTCCTTCATCAGCTATTAAGTCTGTTTTTGTGATGTCCCAAATGTTTCCAGCATCAACAAATAAGGCGCCTTTTACACTGTTTATTATTTTAAATCGGTATTCTAAACTCGATAAGATTTTTAAACTTCCAACGTTGTATTCGAGTCCGTTTTGAATAGATCCTGGACCAATATCATATATTTTCCAAGCACGCAAATCGTTTGCTCCTCCAATAAAATAACTTCTACTAAAAGGTATTTCATCAGAATTTCCATACGGAATTGCAATACCAAGTAAACCTCTAAATGCTAAAACATTGTCACTTGAGTTTCCCCAAAATTTCTTATACTCAAAATCTGTTTTTATGTATTGAGCAACTGGAATTCCTAAAATTTCTTTTTGTCCATTTGCATTTGTTTTTGTAGAAAGGGCACTTGATAATACACCTGAAGAAGCAATTCTTGCTCTGAAAAAAGAGAAGTTTGCATCTTTATAATTTTTACTATTGTTATATGTGTATTCATATGAAATTACAGGAACTAGAGCGTCTTGTGTAATAATATTTCGTCTTTTTTCAATGTTCTGGACATTGTTAAATTCGATCAAATTTGTAGTTTGAAAGCCGTTGGTTGCATCGGTAACATAATCAATAAAAGTTGATGGAATGATATTTCCATTTGAGTCAAAGTTATTAGAAGGTATCGTTGTAGTTTGTGAAATAATATCAGAAATAGAAGTCAAGCTATTGTATTCTGATTGGTAAATGTTAAAGTATGAACTTGTATTTAAATTTCTAATAAACTGTGCATTGATTAGTTCTAAACGATGTTTCTTTTTTTTACTTGCTTGCCAGTTATAATCGATAATTCCAGTAAATTTTTGTTTGTCTAACCCTATATTTTTTTGAAAACTTGTACCAATACTAATCTTAGTTTTAGGTGACATTTTTTTTAGAATTAAGTTCTCTGTTTTTGCAGGAAATAGAATTCGTGGGATTTCAAGAGACACATCACCTCCAAATTCAAAAGCGTTAAAAAATCCACCAGTATTGTCTCCAGCATCTCTTGAAGTATTGAAAAAAGAGCCTTGAACGGAAAAGCGTAAAATTTCTGCTCCTTTAAATGTATTTCTATTTAAAGTCGATATTTTCCCTGAAACTCCAAGTTGCTTAATATTGGAATGTGTTAATTCAGTATTTGCAGAGAATGAATACTTTTTGTAAGGTGTTAAATATATTTTTGCGGCTAAATTTGCGCTGTCAATTTCTTCATATTTTACATTAGCTATTTTGAAGTTTTGTAATCCTCTTAGATGCTTTCTTGTCAGATTTTTATCTTCGTCTCTATAAATATTGTTTGGTTCAATAAAAATAGAATTACTCAATAATTTTGAATTATACTTTAATTCATCGTGAGCATGAAAGTTAATACCATTATAGGAATCTGTTTTTGTATAAGGGTCTTCTTTTTTATTAAAACTATAATCAGTATAAACATCAACTTTGCTAATTTTTTGAATAGTGTATTGAGTAGTGAAAATGCTATCATTTCTTTCAATAATTCTATCTCCTATATGTAATTTAACATCTACTTTGTAGGAGTTTTTTGCAGAATCAGCCTTATATCCAATAGCACCTCTTGTGAAATGATAAATTCCTGAATTTCGATAAAGTTTAGTGATTCTATCTGCTTCATTTGCAAAGTTTAAATCGTTATATTCTTCTTTCGTTTTTATTAAAGTTTCGTTTTTATGAAGTTCGAAAATTGAATCTAAAACAGGAGATTTTATGTTTTTCGAAATGCTGTCAAGAAGAAAAACTTTTCCTGTCTTTACCGTGTAACCTACTGTTGCAAGTTTATTGTTTTTTCTAGTTTCTTTATAATCAACTTTTGCTCTAAAATACCCTTGATTAAAGAAGTGATCTTGTAATTTATTGGCAGTTAATTTTGTTTTTGATGAGTCTAGAATTACAGGAGCTTCACCATTTTTAAATTTCCAGTGATTAAACTTATATTTAAATTTTTTATATTCTTTTGGCCTATCTCTTTTTTTTGAAAATGTATCTATCCCTTTTAAATATTTAGTTTCTAAATCTTTATCTCCCCAATTATAGAAGTTTAACGCAACTGGAATACCTAAAGTCAATCTGTTCGGACGCTGAATTATATAATTGTTTATATCATCATCAACGTTTTTTTTATCATTTACTGTAATCGTATTTTTAGTCAATAAGTGCTCGTTATCGGCAACATACTTCACCGTATTACATGAGGAAAACAGCAATAAAGAGATTCCAAAGAAGATGTATAGTATTGAATAATTGTTTTTCAACAAATAAGAGTTTAAATTTGCTCAAAAATAACACTTTATAATGTTATCCAAAAGCCAACTGAAATTAATAACGAGTTTACGTCAAAAAAAGTACAGAAACAATCATAAACTGTTTTTTGTAGAAGGAATAAAAGGCGTAAAGGAATTTTTAACCTCCGATTTTAAAGTGCATTCGATTTTTTGTACTGATGATTTTTCACATACCTTATCTTCTGAAGAAGTTGAGTTAATTTCAGATGCTGAATTGCAAAAAATTAGCCTCTTGAAGAACCCAAATCAAGTTTTGGGTGTATTTGAGATTCCATCAGAAAAAGAAATAGAAACTTCTGGTCTTACTGTCGTTTTAGATGCTATAAATGATCCTGGAAATTTAGGGACTATTATCCGACTATGTGATTGGTTTGGTGTTACACAAATAGTTTGTTCTGCCGATACCGTTGATTGTTATAATCCAAAGGTTGTACAAGCGTCAATGGGTTCACTGACACGGATTTCTGTCAAATATATTGACTTGAAAGAATATTTGGAATCAGTAAATAAACCGATTTATGCTGCTGTGATGGATGGTAAAAATCTATATGAATCAAAATTAAAAAAAGATGCAATTTTGATTATGGGAAATGAGGCAAATGGCATTAGTAAAGAAATTCTTGAGTTTATTACTGATACGCTTACGATCCCACAATTTGGTGAGTTACAAGAAGCAGAAAGCCTAAATGTAGCAACTGCTACTGCAATTTTATTGAGCGAATTTAGAAGTGGTTAATGGAAAGCGAGATTTATAAAAACGCCTCGTGTACCTAAATAATCGATTTGACCTGTCCATTGACTGTTCGGATCGTTGTCAGGAACTAATTCATTATTGATAGCAAATGTTCCTCTAATAGAAGGTGAGAAAATAAAATAAGGTAAATAAATATCAACACCTAAACCAATTTCGTAACCAAAATTGTTTGATTTCATCCTGAATTCTCCACTCGAATTGTCGTCAGGATTATTTTCATTACTAGAAAAGTTATAATCATAAGAAACTCCTCCAATAACATATGGACGTGTATTTCCAAGTCTATTAGTTTGTAGTTTTAATAGCAAAGGAAAGTGTAGATATGTTGCGCCAACTTTACGAATACTATCTCTCTCTCCTCCAGAAATATTAGTAAAAGCCAATACTTTTGTGTTGCTCGAAAGTCCTGGTTCAATACGTAAAGAAAGATTCTTATGAAAGTTCCATCCGCCAATCAAACCAACATTGAAACCATAACTTGGTGCTACTTCAACAAATGTGTTTGTGTCTTTATAATTGATTTTAAAATCTTTTTTATTAAGTCCAAGGTAATAACCCCAATAAATTGTTTTTGCGTCTTCATCAAGATGATATTCAATGACTTCTTTTTGCGCATTTATTTTGTTTATAACTATACAAGTTAGGCAAATAAAAAGGGTTACTATTTTTTTCATGTGTTTATATCTATTATTTTTTAGTTGTCACATGTGTTCGCTGTTAATCATTTTCTTAGTTGAGAATGATTTTAACATGCTCGGTTCATAATTATTTTGTAGCCGTATAAATGGTTGCAACACCAAAAGTTTGCGGTTTATTTTCTACATCTATAAACCCAACTTTTCGTAAAATATTGTTGAGTTTTTCTCCGTAAGGAAATTTTGATGCAGATTCTGATAAATATGAGTAGGCAGAACCTTCTTTAGAAAACAGTTTTCCCATTAAGGGTAAGATTTTTTTGCTATGAAAATTATAAAACTGCTTGAAAGGTGTTTTTTTGGGAACAGAAGTTTCAAGAATTACAAAAGTTCCTTTTGGTTTTAAAACGCGTAAAATTTCTGTTAGTCCTTTTTCTAAATGCTCAAAATTACGAACACCAAAAGCAACAGTGATTGCATCAAAACTATTATCATCAAAAGGCATTTTTTCAGAATCCCCAAGAATCATTTCGATTTTATCAGTCAATTTTTCTTTGGCAATTTTTTGTTTACCTACGTTTAGCATTCCTTCAGAAATATCTAAACCAATAACTTTTTTTACGGATGTGTTTTTAGCAATATTAATCGCCAAATCACCGGTTCCGGTTGCAATATCAAGAACATTTGTTGGATTGCATTTTTTGATCAATGCAACTACTTTTTTACGCCATTTCACGTCAATTCCAAAAGAAATCATACGATTCATTCCGTCATAATTTCCAGAAATATTGTCAAACATTTGAGCGACTTGCTCTTTCTTTCCAAGTTCTGAATCTTTATAAGGCGTTATTTTTTCTGACATAATTTTAACCGTTTATTGCGATTACTGTGTCTATTTTATTAGGTATCATTTCTTTTAGCATATTTTCAATACCGCTTTTTAAAGTCATGGTTGATGAAGGACAACCGCTACAAGCACCTTGTAAAATCACATTGACTGTTTTGGTGTCTTCATCATACGATTCAAATTGTATATTACCTCCATCAGATGCAACTGCAGGACGTACATATTCATCTAAAATACTGATAATTTGTTTTGAAGTGTCGTCTAGATTTTCAGGAGTTAAAATAGCCTGTTTTGTTTCTTTCTGAATAAATTTTTCACTAATGATGATATTTCCTTCAGTAATGTATTCTCTTATAAAACTTCGAACTTCATGTGCGATATCAGACCATTCGGCAATATCAAATTTAGTAACAGAAACGTAGTTTTCAGAAATAAAAACTTCTTTTACAAATGATAGTTTGAATAATTCAATTGCTAATGGAGCACCTTTCGCTTCATCAATATTTTTAAATTCAAATGTCTGAGAAACCAACATTTTGTTGGATACAAACTTCATTACACTTGGATTTGGAGTGCTTTCAGCATAAATTTCTATTGCCACTTTTTTTGATGATTTTACATCAGAAGAAATGATTGGCTCTCCATTTTTTAAGTAACTTTCAATTTGTTCTCTTACTTCTTCTTGTACATCATTCCATTCAATAATGTCATAACGTTCAATCGCAACAAAATTTGCTGATACAAATATTTTTTTTACAAATGGTAAATAGAAAAGTTGTTGTGCTAATTGAGAGTTCTTTGCCTCATCTATATTATTATACTCATAACTACCGTTAGTAATAGAAGTGTTATGAACAAATTTTAATATTGTTGGGTTATTTGTAGATTGTATAGAAACCGAAATGTCTTTCATTATGTAACGTAATTTTTGCAAAAATACTAAAACTATCTTTAAGGGATTTGATATACTTGTTGATAATTTAGAGGTAAGGGGTTATTTTTTAAAGTGTTTCTGGCAATAAAGTAGTTTCTACTTTAATTAACTGTATTGTTAAATGAACACTTTAGTTTGATAAAAAGGTAAAATATAAGAAAAGCACCTAAAAAAAGTTCTTTGAATTTTATTCAAAGAACTTTTCTTATAAAACTATTTTATAGTCTTAGATGTTAAATACTAATGTTGCAGTGATTTTAGATGTATCAAAATCTAATTCTGCAGCATTCACTTCATTATATTGAGGGTAAAAATCATATACATCAGTACGGTTAGAATTCTCATAAGAAAGATCAACTTTCATGTTTCCAAAATTATAACCCAATCCAAAAGAATATCCTTTTAAATCATCCGAAGATAAAGCGTTTTTATAAGGGCTTTGTTCAAAGTGATATCCTCCTCTAAAACTTGCATTTTTATGCCTCCATTCTGTTCCTATTCTTACTTCTGAAGTTCCTTTTAAATCAGTATCAAAAATTTGATTCACATCATTAAAATTAACAGAAGAATTGATATTTATATTGCTATAGTTCTTGTGTATATAATCAACACTTATCAAACCGTTTTTGTCAAAAATATAAGCAAAACTTCCAGTCAATTTACTTGGAGTTCTCAGTGTGTATTCAAGAGCGCTAGTTGCAAACTCGTCATCATACTCTTCAAATAAATCATACCAAGTTGGTGATTGGTAAGATAGCCCAAGACGCATATTATCTGTAGGTTTTGAAATGAGACCAAGTGTAAATGAAATTCCAGTTCCAGTTGTTAAAAGGTAATTTCGTAAATATGATTCTGAAGCATTTGTATTACCATTGCCATCGTTATTATTTTCTTCAAGTAATGTGGCTTGATAAAAACTAAGATCGTTTGAAGTAACTGATGCACCTAAGTATAAATCATCACTGTACTGAGAGGCTATTGAAAAAGTAAATTTGTCATTTTTTCCACTTGTATAGTTTTGAAATTGTTGTCCATCAGTATTTAAATAAAAAGTATCATTTGTATCGTCGTTGTCGTCAGTATAATTTCCGTCGGTAATAAAAGTTGCAAAATCACTATTTCCATTTGCCGTCCAACTATTATTAAAATCTCTAGAAACGCTGTAGTTGAATCCAACGGCTGTTCTTATCCATTTAGAATTTCCACTTTCAAAGGTAAATACTGCTCCAGCTTGAGATAAATTGGTAAAATCATCTTCAAGAGAAGTGTTTGTTCCGTAATAATTAGATTTTATTGTTTGATTGCGAACATTTAAAGATACTGAGAATTCGCTTTTCAAAAAAACTGCCATTCCTGCAGGATTAATTTCCGTAGCGCTTAAATCTCCTCCTAATGCTCCAAATGCACCACTCATTGCACGAGATCTTGCTGTTCCGTTATTATCAT
This sequence comes from Lutibacter sp., assembly GCA_002733665.1. Taxonomy (GTDB): domain Bacteria; phylum Bacteroidota; class Bacteroidia; order Flavobacteriales; family Flavobacteriaceae; genus Urechidicola. The sequence continues at coordinate 138,359 of NVWM01000027.1, read as the reverse complement.
CTCCACTAAATAACACCCCTAAATCATTATATCCAAGAGAGATGTTGTTGTCTTGTGCGGTTATTAAAATTGAGCATAGAAATACTCCTATATAAAATATTTTTTTCATGTGTATCTATCTATTATTTTTAACTGTAACTGTAACATGTGTTCGCTATTAATCTTTTGCTAGTGTGATTAATAATTTCAACATGCTCGGTTCATTTATATGTGTGTTTGATTGTTATTACTTTCTTCGTCTAGGAGTAGTACTACGTGATGTAGTTGATCTACTGCTACTACTTCTAGTGCTGCTGCTTCTTGACGTAGAACTTCTTGTTGATCTTGTAGAAGGTGTGCTGGGTCTGTTTGAAGAACTGCTTCGAGTTGTTCTAGTTCTTGTGTTTCCAGAAGATGGTTTAGTCCTACTTGGAGTACGGGTAGTTCTTGTATTTCCTGAAGAATTTCTCGTTCCTCCAGTGTTTCTACCTGTTCGTGTGCCATTAGTATCTCTAACGGTACGAGTAGTTCTATTTGTACTACTTGGAGTTCTGCGAGTAGTCGTAGTTTTATCGCTAAGAACTCTTCTTGTGTTCGTTCTATTTGTAATGTTCGTATTTGTTAGACTTGAAATATTTCTTCTACTTGTTGCACTTCGCCTTGAGTTATATGCGGTTCTGCGACCATAAGTATCGTAGTTTCTGTAGTAATGATTTCTTCCATAACTATAATAGTGGTTACCTCCGTAATAAGGATATCCATATCCGTAACCTCCATAGTATGGCGATCCATAAAAAGAGTTATAACCATAATAATCATTGTAAAATGAATAAGGGTTGAAATAGTTATAGTTAATACCATATTGTGACCAAGAATTATAATAACTACCATAATATGGATTGTTAAATCCATAAGAATAGTATCTATTGTAATATGGATATCCGAAATAACCATTATTTCCTACATTTATTGTAATAGATGTGTTTTCAGAATATCCCCAAGGAGATGAACCAGAATGATTTGAAGTTTGGATACTGTCAGTTTCTTCCAATTGGTCATCATAGTAGTAATTATCAATATTAGTAATTAAATCTCCTTCTTGTATATCCATATACTCATTATAAGACTTTGTAAAATATTCTTGCTCATTATTATTGGCAGTCACTTTACTATCTGATAATTGATTTTTACTTGACGAATTGTAGATTCCATCATCATCATTGTAAGCGCTTTGGTATGATCCACACGAAGATAGACCTACAAGTGCAAAAAATGATAATAGTAAACTTGTGGTTTTAATTTTAGATAAGTAAAAAACTTTCATAATCCTTTTGTTTTTATATGTTAAAACTACGAAAAATAAGTAATTTTGTCGAAGTTAATATTTTATTATGAATGTCACAATATTTGTGCCAAACTATTAAGTATGAGTAAGAAACTAACAACAAGAGCAGAAGATTATTCTAAATGGTATAATGAATTGGTTGTAAAGGCTGATTTGGCTGAGAATTCAGGGGTTAGAGGCTGTATGGTTATCAAGCCTTATGGTTATGCTATTTGGGAGAAAATGCAAGCAGAATTAGATAGGATGTTTAAAGAAACGGGTCACGAAAATGCGTATTTTCCGATTTTTATACCCAAATCTTACTTTTCTAAAGAGGCAAGTCACGTAGATGGATTTGCAAAAGAGTGTGCAGTTGTAACTCATTATCGTTTGAAAACAAATGAAGATGGTGAAGTTGTAGTTGATGAAACTGCAAAATTAGAAGAAGAATTAATTGTCCGTCCTACATCTGAAACAATTATCTGGGATACTTATAGAAAATGGATTGAATCATATCGAGATTTACCAATTCTTGTAAATCAATGGGCAAATGTCGTGCGTTGGGAAATGAGAACACGGTTGTTTTTAAGAACGACAGAATTTTTATGGCAAGAAGGGCATACCGCACATGCAACAAAAGGAGAAGCGATAGCAGAATCAAAACAAATGCAAGGTGTTTATGCTGATTTTGCTGAAAACTTTATGGCAATGCCAGTTGTCAAAGGAACAAAAAGTGATAGCGAACGATTTGCAGGAGCATTAGAAACATATACTATAGAAGCATTAATGCAAGATGGTAAGGCATTGCAAGCAGGAACTTCACATTTCTTGGGGCAAAATTTTGCTAAAGCATTTGATGTAAAATATACAACTAAAGAAGGGAAGAGAGAATTTGTTTGGGCTACTTCTTGGGGAGTTTCAACACGATTGATGGGAGCACTTGTAATGACACATTCTGATGATAAAGGGTTAGTGTTACCTCCAAAATTAGCACCAATTCAAGTTGTGATTGTTCCAATTCATAGAAATGACGAACAGTTAGATGCAATTACTGAAAAAGTAAGTGGTTTAATTTCAGAATTAAAAGGAAAAGGAATCTCAGTGAAATATGATAATAGAACAACTCATAAACCTGGATGGAAGTTTGCTGAATATGAACTAAAAGGTGTTCCGTTACGAATAGCTGTAGGTCCAAGAGATTTAGAAAATGGGACTTTAGAGATTGCTAGAAGAGATACATTAGAAAAAAATATAATTTCGTTTGATGATACTGTTTCTTATATAGAAAAAACATTAGAAGAAATTCAAGAAAACCTATTTAATAAAGCCTTTAAATACCGTAATGAGCATATTACAAAAGTAAATTCATTTGACGAGTTTAAAGATGTTTTAGAATCGAAAGGAGGCTTCATTTCTGCACATTGGGATGGTACAGGAGAAACTGAAGAAGAGATAAAGAAATTGACCAAAGCAACAATTCGCTGTATTCCAAATGATGTAAAAGAAGAGGATGGAAAATGTATCTTGACAGGAGCGAAATCGAGTAGAAGAGTATTATTTGCAAAAGCGTATTAAAATAAATTTAAAAAAGTTTTGCAAATATAAAAATAGTTGTATTTTTGCATCCGCTAAGAAGAAGAAATTAATAATAATGGTCCGTTCGTCTAGGGGTTAGGACGCATGGTTTTCATCCATGTAACAGGGGTTCGATTCCCCTACGGACTACAAGTTTTAAAAACAAATATAAAATGGCAAATCACAAGTCAGCTTTAAAGAGAATTAGAAGCAACAGAGTTAAGCAGTTGAGAAATAAGTATCAACACAAAACAACGCGTAATGCAGTTAGAGATTTACGTGCTACAACTGATAAGAAAGAAGCAGAGGTTTTATTGCCTAAAGTTGCTTCAATGCTTGATAAGTTAGCAAAAAACAATGTTATTCATAAGAATAAAGCAGGAAACTTAAAATCTAAATTAACGAAGTTAGTAGCTGCGTTATAATTTATAGTTTCTTATTTATTAAAAACAAAAAAGCGTTCTGATTTTTCAGAACGCTTTTTTGTTTTTAACTTAATTTTATAATAAGAGTCTAATAATCCAGAAATCTAAACATCTAATAATCTATTTACCATTCATAAGATCTATTAGCATCAAGTCTAATAAAAATAAATAATAGTAGTGTAAATCCCCAAAGAGAAGAACCTCCGTAACTAAAAAATGGAAGCGGAATCCCAATAGTTGGAACTAAACCAATAACCATCCCAATATTTACCATAAAGTGAAAAAAGAAAATAGTAGCAATACTATAGCCATAAACTCTACTGAAAGTTGATTTTTGTCGTTCAGCTACATGAATAATTCTAAACATGAAAGCAATAAAAAGAATAATAACAAGTGTACTCCCAATAAAACCCCATTCTTCGCCAACAGTACTAAATATATAATCTGTATCTTGCTCTGGTACAAATTTCCCTTGCGTTCTATCTCCTTCTAAATATCCTTTTCCTGTAAATCCTCCTGAAGCAATTGTTTTTATCGCTTGATTTGTATTGTATCCAACTCCTTGAATATCGGTTGTTTTTCCTAAAATGATATTAAATCTATTTCTGTGACGTTCTTCAAAGATATTGTTGAAGATATATTTTACACTCAAAATATATCCACAAATGATAAAGAATGTTGTTAGAAATTGTAGCCAATTTCGTTTTAAAACTCTTTGTTTGTAAATACTTAAATATCCAAGAATGAAAATAAAAACTCCACTGATAACATATATCATAATAGGAATTGAGATATAACTTCCGAAGTAGAGTGTTAGTAAAAATAATATGATTAATAAAAAGCCGATAACAAAATAATATGGTGGCAATCCTTCTCTATAAAAAACAAAAAGGAATGCAAAATATACCAATGCTGATCCAGGATCTGGCTGTAAAGTAATTAATAATGCAGGAAGAAATATCAAAAAGAAAGCCTTAACATGATTTTTAAATGGTCTGAATGTAAATGCTTTATCACTTAATAGTTTCGCAACTGCTAATGCTGTAAAAGCTTTAGCAAATTCTGATGGTTGTAATGTTGAACTTCCAATTGCGTACCAAGATTGTGCGCCATTAATGTTTTTACCGAAGATAAAAAGACCTATAAGAGAAAGTATTGAGGCGATATAAAAAAGGGAGGCGAATCGCTCATAAAATCTTGTTTCAATAAATAAAACAATGATTATAAGTGGTACCGCTAATCCAATCCAAATTAGTTGTTTTCCGTAAACTGCACCAAAATCTAAAATTTCGGTATGATCTTCGGATGTAGATGCTGCGTAAATATTTAACCATCCTAAAAAAATAAGAATGATATAGAATAGTACGAGCCAAAAATCGACTCCTGCAAATATGTTATTTTTCTCCCGCTGCACGATACAATGAATCAAGTTGTTTATTATATTCTTCTTGTAGGCTGCCTTTAAACATCCTATCTTCAAGATATTTTCTGCTAGTTTCTCCTTTTAGATATTTTTCAATCATCAAAGTTGCAATTGGTCCTGCCCAACGTGAGCCCCAATAACCGTTCTCTACAAAAACAGCTATTGCTATTTTTGGATTGTCTTTTGGAGCAAATGCTATAAAAATGGAATGGTCAGTTAATTTGACTCTTTTTCCATTTATTTTGGTGTAATTTTCTGCCGTACCTGTTTTTCCACAAATTTCAATTCCTTTAACTCTCGATGAGTATGCTGTTCCTTTTTTGTGCTCAAAAACATCAAACAAGCCTTGAATTATAGGCTCAAAATGTTCTTTGTCTATTGTTGTAACGTGTTTAGTTGTGAATTTTTCATCAATAGTTTCTCCCTTTATGTTTTTTACAATATGTGGCGTATAATAAAAGCCTCTATTGGCAACAGCTGCTGTCATATTTGCTAATTGAATAGGTGTAGTTAAAACCTCTCCTTGACCAATTGCATTAGAAAGTGTGTATGTCGCAGTCCAATTTTTTGCTGGATACCATTTGTCATAATAAGCTGCATCTGGAATCAACCCTTTTCGTCCGCTTGGCAAATCGTAGCCTAAAAAATTTCCTAATCCGAAACTTTCAACATGCTTATTCCAAGTATTCATGCCTATAGTTGGTGTGTCGTACTTTTCTATAATTCGTCTATATGTGTTAGCGAAATAAGCATTACACGAAGTGTAAATCCCAAAATTTAATTTCACATTGCTAGCATGAGGATGGCATCCCATAAACCCTTTTCGTCCGTATTTATAACCATGACGACATATAAAGCTAGTATTCTCATCAATTACATTTTCTTGAAGTCCTATGAGTCCTGTGAGAATTTTAAAAGGTGATCCTGGAGGATATTCAGCCTGTAGTCCTCTATTGTACATTGGTTTGTTAATAGTATCACCAAAAAAGAGCACTGAGTTTTTTGATCGTTTTCTACCAACCATCATATTTGGATCATAAGATGGTGCTGTAATCAAAGATAAAATTTCTCCACTTGAAGGTTCTATGGCAATAATTCCACCGCGTTTGTTTGCCATTAATTTTTCTCCGTATTGTTGTAAAACAGCATCGAGTGTTAAGGTTAAATCTTTTCCCGGAATTGCAAGTGTGTCGTAAACACCTTCTTTATAAGAGCCAATTTCTTTATTGAACTTGTCTTTTTGAATATGCTTAATGCCTTTTACACCTCTTAAAAAAGGCTCATACGTTTTTTCAATTCCGTTTTTACCAATCAATTCTCCTTGCTGATAATAACTATTTTCTTCTATTTGATTTTGATTCACTTCACTTATATAGCCAACAACACTGGCAGCAATTTTCATTGGATATTCTCTAATTGAACGTTTTTGAATATAAAATCCCTTGAATTTGTGTAATTTTTCTTGTAGATATGCGTAGTCATTTTTAGAAACATGGCTTACAAAAGTTGAAGGCAAACGCGGAGAGTATTTTTTTGCTTTATTAAATTGCTTTAAGAAAAACTTTTTATCAATCTTTAATAAGTTGCAAAATTCTATTGTATCTAAAGGTTTTACTTCTCTCGGGATAATCATTAAATCGTATGATTGCTGATTTGCGACTAATAATTTTCCATTCCTGTCAAATACATATCCTCTTTCAGGATAGTCATACACTTTTTTTATAGATGCATTATTTAGAGGCGATATTTGATACTTATTGTCTAATATTTGGATATAAAATAAACGTCCGATAAAGATAATTCCAACGAGCAAAATAAGTACATATAATAATCCTCCTCTTCTCATATCATCTTTTTTTAGTAAATAAAATGATACCAATATAAATAAGAAATACAGTCAAGATTGTTGTTACTACTGTTTTGTATATGATACTACCAAACTCATGTAGACTAAAATAATCTAATGTAAAAAACACTAAATGATGAATGAATGTGAGTGAAAGAACATATAGAAATGACTTTCCAAATGAAATAGAACGAATATTAAAAAGTAGAAAATCAAAGTCATTTTTCCCTAATATAGTTGATAAAACAGAGAGTCTAATATATGCAATAAATAATGTTGCAGCAGCATTAATTCCTCCAGTATCAGAGAAAAAATCTATACAAAGACCTAATAAAAAACTAAGAAATAAGAAAGTCCCTTTTTCTTTTTTGAGTGGATAAAAGAAAATGAAGGCAATATAAATGTATGGATTAATATAGCCGAAAAGTTTAATGTTATTAAAAATCAATACTTGTAAAAGAACAAACAATACAAACCAAATGATATGTTTAGTGCTACTATTATTCATTGTTTGTGTTTTCTAGTTGTTGAATTTCTTCGCGTTGTAAATTTGTAATAATGTTTACATTGCTCAAAGAACTCATATCGTTAAACAATGTAATATTTATAAAATTATACACATTATCGGTTTTTTCAAAATCTTTAATAGTTCCAATTAAAATTCCTTCAGGAAAAATAGTAGATTTCCCACCAGTAATAATTGTATCTCCAATTTTAAATTGTGCTTGCCTTGGCAAGTCTAAAAGTTGTACAGTTTTATAATCTTTCCCGTTCCATGAAAGTGTTCCAAAGTGATGATTGTTGTTTTTTGGTTTTGCATTGATTTGAGAATACTCATTTAAGATACTGATTACTGTAGCATTGTAATTTGATACACTTTTTGTTACTCCTATAATTCCTTTGCTATTTACTACAGCCATATCAGAAACTATTGCATTTACAGAACCTTTGTTAATTAATAAATAATTATTTCGTTTGGTATAATCGTTCTTAATTATTTTAGCTGAGGAATAACTATATCTTCTATAATGCTTACTGCTATCTATTTCAATAGATTCAACAGATAGTATGTTTTTCAATCTTGTGTTCTCTTCTAAAAGACGTTGGTTTTCAGTTTTTAAATTCCAAAATTCGTGTATAGAATTTAGTTTGTTATAAATCCCTCCAGTAAAGCGATTGGCGGAATTAACAAATTTACTTCTGTGATAAGAATGACTTTGAATAGTAAAAAACAATGCAAAAGATTCTAAAATTAAGAACAGTAAAAAATACCGATATTTTTCAAGAAACTTAATTATCTGTCTCATGTGTTTATTTCTGTTATTTTTTTAACTGTCACATGTGTTCGCTATTAATCATTTTCTTGGGAGATAAAGTTTTTAACATGCTCGTTTCGTGTACTATTTTTATTATTTCAAGAGAACATTGCTGTATTTTTCAAGATCTTTTAATGCCATTCCAGTACCTCTAACAACTGCTCGTAAAGGGTCTTCGGCAACATAAACTGGTAAATCAGTTTTTCGAGATAAACGCTTGTCTAAACCTCGTAGCATTGAACCTCCTCCTGCAAGGTAGATTCCAGTATTGTAAATATCTGCAGCTAATTCTGGTGGAGTCTGAGAAAGAGTTTCCATTACAGCATCTTCAATTCTTAAAATAGATTTGTCTAATGCTTTGGCTATTTCTCTGTACGAAACTTGAACTTGTTTAGGCTTACCGCTTAATAAATCTCGCCCTTGAACTAATAAATCTTCTGGCGGATTTTCTAAATCTTCGGTAGCAGAACCTATTTCAATTTTTATTTTTTCGGCCGTACGCTCACCAACATATAAATTGTGTTGTGTACGCATATAATAAGCAATATCATTGGTAAAAACATCTCCTGCAACTTTTACAGATTTGTCACAAACAATTCCTCCAAGTGCAATTACCGCAATTTCTGTAGTTCCTCCACCAATATCAATAATCATATTTCCTTTGGGCTGAGTAATGTCAACACCAATACCAATTGCAGCAGCCATTGGTTCGTGAATTAAGTAAATCTCTTTTGCATTCATGTGTTCACAAGAATCACGAACAGCACGTTTTTCTACCTCAGTAATTCCAGAAGGAATACAAACAACCATTCTTAATGAAGGCGTCCAGAATTTGTTTTTTATAGTTGGAATATTTTTGATAAATTCTTTAATCATCAATTCAGAAGCCTCAAAATCAGCAATTACACCATCTTTTAAGGGTCTTATGGTTTTAATGTTTTCATGAGTTTTACCTTGCATCAAACTGGCTTTTTTTCCAGTAGCAATTATTTTTCCTGTAAGGCGGTTAATTGCAACAATTGAAGGCTCGTCAACAATTACTTTCCCATCATGGATAATAAGTGTATTTGCTGTTCCTAAATCAATAGCAATTTCTTCAGTCATGAAGTCAAAAAATCCCATATTCTAACTTGTTTATTTTGATTGATTACAAATGTAATAAATTAATGTTTAAAATGTCTTGTTCCAGTCATTACCATTGCTATTTTATTTTCATTACAATAATCAATAGATAGCTGGTCTTTTATTGAGCCTCCAGGCTGAATAACACTTTTGATTCCAGCATTATCAGCAATTTCTACACAATCAGGAAAAGGAAAAAAAGCATCACTTGCCATAACTGCACCATTTAAATCAAAATTAAAATGAGTTGCTTTTGCAATCGATTGATTTAATGCATCAATTCGACTTGTTTGACCAGTTCCGCTTGCACATAACTGTTTGTTTTTTACAAGAACAATAGTGTTTGACTTCGTGTGTTTACACAGTTTAGAGGCGAACAATAAATCTTCTAACTCGCTTTTTGATGGTTTATTGTTGGTTACATATGTTAAATCTTCTAAAACATCAGTTTTGAAATCTTTATCTTGTACCAATGCTCCATTTAAACAAGTTCTAACTGTAGTTTTAGGTAATTCAATGTCCTTTTGTAATAGGATTCTTCTGTGTTTTTTTCCTTTTAATATTTCTAATGCTTTATCAGAATAAGAAGGTGCAATAACGACTTCACAAAATAACTGATGAATTTCAGTAGCAGTTTTTTCATCAATTTCAACATTAGAAATTAAAATCCCTCCAAATGCTGATGTTGGATCGCCTGCAAGCGCATCAATATATGCTTGATAGATGGTTTTTCGTTGTGCCAATCCACAAGCATTGTTGTGTTTCAAAATTGCAAATGTTGGTGCGTCATTTTTAAATTCAGACATTAAATTTACAGCAGCATCTACATCTAATAGGTTGTTGTATGAAAGTTCTTTACCGTGAAGTTTATCAAATATTTTATCTAAATCCCCAAAGAAAAATCCTTTTTGATGTGGGTTCTCTCCATAACGTAGTACTTGCCCTTTCTGTTCGCTTATTTTTAATGTTGCGATTTCGTGGTTACTATTAAAATAATTGAATATTGCACTGTCATAATGAGATGAAACGTTGAATGTCTTTGCTGCAAATCGTTTTCTGTCGGCTAATGTTGTGCTTCCGTTTCCGTCAGAAATCAATTGTAAAAATTCGGAATAATCACTTACCGAAGAAACGCAAATAACGTCTTTAAAGTTTTTTGCTGCTGCACGAATTAATGAAATCCCTCCAATATCAATTTTTTCAATAATATCTTGTTCTGGAGCGCCACTTTCTACCGTTTTTTCAAAAGGATATAAATCAACAATAACAATATCAATCTCTGGAATTTCAAACTCACTGATTTGTGAAACGTCATTTTCATTATCACGACGAGTTAGAATTCCTCCAAAAACTTTTGGATGTAATGTTTTTACTCGTCCGCCAAGAATAGAAGGATATGATGTTAAATCTTCAACAGGAATAACATTGATACCTAATTCTGTAATAAATTTTTCTGTCCCTCCAGTTGAGTAGATAGTAACTCCAAGTTCATCTAATTTTTTAGCAATTGGTGCCAATCCATCTTTGTGAAATACTGAAATAAGTGCTGATTTTGCTGTTTTTGTAGTGCTCATTTGTAAATTGTGTGGTTTCGTACAAAATTACTAAAAGCAATTATCCTTAACAACTAAATAAAAAACGAACTTTTAAACAATTTTAGTAACTTGTTCACAAACGTATTCTAAAAGTTCTTCGTCAGATTTTGTAAACGGATTTTTAGTGTGAGAATCAATATCAATTTGACCAATGTTTTCATTGTTTTTAAAAATAGGAATTACAATTTCCGATTTTATTTTCCAGCCACAAGAAATATAGTTGTCTTGCTCTGTTATATCTTGCACAACAAAATTTTTGTTACTCACAGCAACTTGACCACAAATTCCTTTTCCGAAAGGAATAATTGTGTGTTCAGTTGGTTCTCCAGCAAATTCTGCCAATTTCAACTCTTCTTTGTCTCCATTTTTAAAGTAAAATCCGACCCAATCATAGTAATCGATTTCTTGTTTTAAAAAATCACAAATGGATTGTAAAGTATTTTCTTTAGAAGAAGATGTATCAATAATTGAGATGATTTTGTTTTTTAAGAAGTCAATTTTCATGTGTTTATACTTATGATAATAATGAATTTAATATGCTCGTTTCATTAGTTTGTTTAAATTTGAAGCAAAACTAAAGCCTTTTTCATTGAAAAAAAACAAAGTAGTCGTACAATTTTTGATCAAATTTTTTGTGGTGTATTTTTCACTCACAGGATTGTACTCTCTTTATTTAAAAAACACACAACAAAAAGAAACTATTTTTTCTTGCGCACCTGTAACGAAGATGGTAACAGATCATTCTGAAAAAGTTGCAGAATGGTTTGGCTATGATGTTTATACAGATCAGAATTATCAAGAACTTTCCTTTATGTTTATGGTCAATGAAAAATATGTTGTTAGGATTGTTGAGGGTTGTTCAAGTGTAAGTATTATGATTTTGTTTTTGGCATTTATAATTGCTTTTTCTGGAAGTATAAAAACGACAATTTTATATGGATTTTTTGGATTAATATTGATATATGTAACTAATATTTTTAGAATTGTAGCATTGGCATTGATAATTTACCATCGTCCAGGATATCAAGAAATATTACATTCATTATTTTTTCCTGCAGTTATTTATGGAATGGTCTTTTTATTATGGATGGTTTGGGTAAATAAATTTGCTAAAATCAACAAGAAATAATGGGAAAAGGAATAAAAATAGGATTGATTGTAACGCTATTTTTATTGCTAATTTTGATACGTTCTTTTGCATCAGCAACTTTTTATGACCCCTTTATAGAATATTTCAAAAATGACTATCTGACAAGTGTTTTTCCAGTATTTGTGATGAGTAAATTATTTACGAATTTATTTTTTAGATATCTACTCAATACACTAATTTCATTAGCGATTATATATCTATTTTTTCAAAAAAAGCAATTAATTATATTCTCAATAAAATTTTACTTAATAGCATTTATAATACTTTCTGTGCTATATTTTATACTCTTAAAAACATCATTTTCAAGTGGATATTTATTGGCATTCTATGTTAGGAGAATGCTGATTCATCCAATTTTTTTATTGATACTTTTACCAGCGTTTTATTACCAAAAAAAGACGACTACATCTCGCTGATTGCTTTCTTAAATTCTTTCCAATCAACTTTATTGTTGTCATTAAAATCATAGCCATTGATTAATGCAGAAGCAACAATACCTCTTAAAAAACCACTAATTTCTGCTTCTTTAAGCAATGCTACAATTTCTTTTTTTGACAATGCTCCATCGCTATTTTTATCAAAAAAGTTAAAAGCATCTTGATGGTTGTCAAAGTTTCCTGTTAGTACAATTTTAATTTTTTTTAGTATTTTTTTCTTACTTGCCATAATTTGTTTTTTTGTTACAAGTTACAGAAAATAATGATTTGTTTCTTGATTTAACATAATTTTTAGAGGAATGACAACGTTTTTTTATACATTTGTACTTATAATGAAACAAGTATTTCATAAAATATCGTCTTTTTTAATGGCTATTACAGTCCTGTTTTCTACATTTTCTTTTACTGTAGATAAGCATTATTGTGGAGATACTTTGGTTGATACATCCGTTTTTGGAAAAGCACAAAATTGTGGAATGGAAATGGAACAAAGTACTTTTAATAGTGATTGTTCTGTCGCTAAAAAAGATTGTTGTACTGAAAAACAAGAGGTAATTCAAGGTCAAGATGAATTAAAAATTTCTTTTGATACACTTTCTTTTGAGCAGCAAACCTTTATTGTATCTTATCTTTACTCGTATGTTTCTCTTTTTGAAGTATTAGGTGACAATACAACTTCGTATAGAGATTACGCTGTTCCATTTGTCGTCAAGGAATTATATAAACTTGACGAGACTTATTTAATCTGATTTTTTAAACTATTGACACAATTATCCTGTGGATTATTCCATTAGGATAAATTCTTGTATTCGGTGTTTTTTCAACACTAATGTCTAAAGTTTAAAAATTAAAATAAATGCTAAATAAAAGTATCAAATTTCTCATAGAAAATAAACTCGTAGCAGTTTTATTACTCTCCCTTTTTATTGGGTTAGGGATTTCAACGGCACCATTTGATTGGGATAAAACAGGGATTCCTAGAAATCCTGTCGCAGTAGATGCTATTCCTGATATTGGAGAAAATCAACAAATAGTTTTCACAAGATGGGACGGTCGTTCACCACAAGATATTGAAGATCAGATTACATATCCATTAACAACTTCTTTGTTAGGAATTCCTGGTGTTAAAACAATTCGTAGTTCATCGGCTTTTGGATTTTCTTCAATTTATATAATTCTCGAAGAAGATGTAGAGTTTTATTGGAGTAGAAGCAGGATCCTTGAAAAATTAAATTCGTTACCAAAAGGATTATTACCAGAAGGTGTGCAACCAAGTTTAGGTCCAGATGCAACAGGATTAGGGCAAATATTTTGGTACACATTAGAAGGTCGTGATGAAGAAGGTAATGTTACAGGAGGCTGGGACTTACATGAACTTAGAAGTATTCAAGATTATTATGTAAAATATGCGTTGTCATCAGCAAGTGGAGTCTCAGAAGTAGCGAGTATTGGAGGTTATGTGCAGGAATACCAAGTAGATATTAATCCTGATATTTTAAAAGAATATAATATTTCTTTAGCACAAGTAGTCGATGCAGTTCGAAAATCAAACAAAGATATTGGTGCAAAAACAATCGAGATTAACCAAGCAGAATATCTTGTTCGTGGTTTGGGCTATATAAAATCTGTTGAAGATTTAGAAAATGCGGTTGTTTCATCTGAAAACTTTACGCCAATTTTAATTAAAGATGTTGCTAAAGTTGCTTTAGGTCCTGCACAGCGTAGAGGTATTTTAGATAAAGAAGGAGCAGAGGTTGTTGGAGGTGTTGTTGTTGCTCGTTATGGAGCAAATCCAATGGAAGTGATAACGAACGTTAAAAACCAAATTAATGAGATTAGTACAGGATTACCATCCAAAGTTTTAAAAGACGGTAGAGTATCTCAATTAACGGTAGTTCCTTTTTACGATCGTACAGAATTAATTGAAGAGACACTTGAAACCTTAAATGAAGCCTTAACTTTAGAGATATTAATCACCATTTTAGTGATTTTAATGATGGTTTTTAATCTGCGAGTATCTGCATTGATATCAAGTTTATTGCCAGTAGCCGTATTAATGGTTTTTATAGGAATGAAACTCTTTGGAGTCGATGCAAATATTGTAGCACTTTCTGGTATTGCCATTGCAATTGGAACGATGGTAGATGTTGGTGTTATTCTTACCGAAAACATTATTCGGCATATTGATGAGAGTAAACTTGATAAAGTAAAACGATCAATGAATTCGATCGTGTACACAGCAACCGAAGAAGTTTCAGGCGCTATTTTAACAGCCGTTGCCACAACTATTGTGAGTTTTGTACCAGTATTTACAATGATAGGTTCAGAAGGAAAACTGTTTAGACCCTTAGCAGCAACCAAAACGATGGCGTTAACAGCATCTGTAATTGTAGCCTTATTTTTAATTCCACCTTTTGCCGCTTGGTTATTTGGATGGAAAGCACCAAAAAAGAAATTCGGATTTTTACTAAATATTGGGTTGGCTGTTTTTGGGATTTTTGCAGCAATAAATGGTTATTATATAGGTCTTATTTTAGTTGGATTTGCAATTTCTAATGTTTTAAAAGATAGAGAAATTCTTTCAGAAAAAAATGCAAATACCGTTAATGTATTACTTTCTGCTATAACAATTGTAACTATTTTGGCTGTGTATTGGCGACCTTTAGGTGTAGATTATTCCATAGTTTCTAACCTTATTTTTGTAAGTATTATTTGCTTCGGATTGCTAGGCGTATTTACTTTATTTCAAAAATATTATGTCCGTATTTTAACTTGGGCACTAGATAACAAACTCCTATTTTTAAGTATTCCAACATTAATTGTCTTTTTAGGATTTAATATTTGGAGCAATACAGGTAAAGAGTTTATGCCATCGCTAAATGAAGGTTCGTTTTTATTGATGCCAACATCAATGCCACATTCTGGAGTTGAAGAAAATAAACGTGTTTTACAACAGTTAGACATTGCAGTTTCTACAATTACCGAAATTCAAACAGTTGTAGGTAAGTCTGGTAGAGCAGAAAGTGCATTGGATCCAGCACCATTGTCGATGTACGAAAATGTAATTATCTATAAACCCGAATACAAACAAGATAAGCATAGAAAACGTTTGAAATTTAAAGTAAATGAAGACGGCTTGTTTGAAACAAAATCAGGTAGATATATTTCTTCAGGAACTAAAATTGAAAACAAAAAATTAATTTTAGATGAAGATGGAAATTATTATAGAAACTGGCGTAAACACATCAAAAACACTGATGATATTTGGAAAGAAATTGTAAAAGTTACAAAACTTCCAGGAGTAACCTCTGCACCAAAATTACAACCCATAGAAACACGATTGGTAATGTTACAAACAGGAATGCGTGCGCCAATGGGAATAAAAGTGAAAGGACAAAGTTTAGCAGAAATTGAAGCCTTTGGTATTGAATTAGAGAAAGTGTTGAAACAAGTTGAAGGTGTTAAAAAAGAAGCCGTTTTTGCCGATAGAATTGTTGGCAAACCTTACTTGCTGATAGACATTGATAGAGAGAAAATTGCACGCTACGGTTTGGCAATACAAGACGTGCAATCTATTTTAGAAGTTGCAATTGGCGGTAAAATGCTAACGCAAACCGTTGAAGGAAGAGAGCGTTATGGTGTTCGAGTGCGCTATCCAAGAGAACTAAGAACAAGTCCAACTGATTTAGAGAATATTTATGTGCCGACCAAAAAAGGAAATCCAATTCCGTTAAAAGAATTGGTTGAAATAAGATATGAGCAAGGGCCCCAAGTAATTAAAAGTGAAGATACTTTTTTAATTGGCTATGTGCTTTTTGATAAATTAGATGGTTTTGCTGAAGTAAATGTAGTTGAAGAGGCACAAAAAGCCATCCAAGGAAAAATTGACAGAGGAGAATTGACAGTTCCAAAGGGTATTAATTACAAATTTACAGGAACTTACGAAAATCAAATTAGAGCAGAAAAAACTCTTAGTGTTGTAGTACCATTAGCATTGGCTATTATTTTCTTGATACTCTATTTTCAGTTTAAATCAGTTTCAACTTCATTATTAGTCTTTACAGGTATTTTAGTTGCTTTTTCAGGTGGCTTTGTAATGATAGGTTTGTATGGCACAGATTGGTTTATGAATTTTAATGCATTCGGAATTGATTTTAGAGAATTGTTTCAGATAAAGACGATTAATTTAAGTGTCGCAGTTTGGGTAGGTTTTATTGCGCTGTTTGGTATTGCAACAGATGATGGTGTTGTAATGGCAACGTATTTAACGCAAATTTTTGATAGAAATAAACCCGAATCTAAACAAGAAATTAGAGCATCAGTAATTGAAGCAGGAGAAAAACGAATTAGACCGTGTTTAATGACTACGGCAACTACAATTTTAGCATTGTTACCAATATTAACAAGTACAGGAAGAGGAAGTGATATTATGATACCAATGGCAATACCAAGTTTTGGAGGTATGTTGGTTGCATTGATAACGCTATTTGTAGTGCCAGTTTTATTTAGTTGGATGAAAGAAATTAAAGTTAAAAATTAAAAAGATGAATGAAATAAACAAATTTAAAATCCAGAAAATAGTCTTTTTTCTTTTTTCTCTTTTCTTTTCTCTCTTGATACAAGGTCAAGAATTAGAAACATATATCGAAGAGGCATTGGCAAATAATCCAAAGATTCAAAAATTTGAATTGCAGTATAAAATAGCATTAGAAAAGAAAAATGAAGTGAATACATTTCCTAATACTGAAATTGGTGTAGGATATTTTGTAAGCGAACCAGAAACACGGACTGGAGCGCAACGCTTTAAAGTTTCTGCAAAACAAATGATTCCTTGGTTTGGAACTATTACTGCGCGTGAAAATTATGTGAGTTCGTTAGCAGATGCAAAATATGAAGATATTGTTATTGCAAAGCGTAAATTGATTGCTTCAGTATCACAATCATATTATAATTTATATGCTATTAAAGCAAAACAAAAAGTATTATTTCAAAATATTGAGTTGCTTAAAACCTATGAAACAATGGCACTCACTTTTGTTGAAGTTGGTAAAGCATCGGCTGTTGATGTGTTACGATTGCAGATGAGGCAAAATGAAATGGATCAGTTGTATAAAGTTTTGACACAAAATTATTTGGCAGAGCAAACTGTTTTTAACAAACTGTTGAATCGCGATAAATCAATAGCAGTAAAAGTTGTTGAAGAATTATCAATTCCTTCAGATGAAATAATGCCGACAGAAGGTAATTTGCAATTGCATCCAGAATTATTAAAGTTTGATAAACTGTATCAATCAGTAGAAAGTTCAGAATTATTAAATCAAAAAGAGAATAAGCCAAATATTGGTTTTGGTCTCGATTACATTGCCGTTTCAGAGCGACCAGATTTAAGTTTTAATGAAAACGGAAAAGATATTTTAATGCCAATGGTAACATTGTCTATTCCAATTTTTAATAAAAAGTACAAATCAAAAACAAAACAAAACGACTTAAAGCGACAAGAAATTACAGCTCAAAAGCAAGATAGATTAAACAAACTTGAATCTATACTTGATAAAGCCATAAATGATAGAATTGCAACCAAAATTCAGTATAATACACAATCAAAAAATCTAAAACAAGCAAAAGACGCTGAAGACATTTTAATTAGAAGTTATGAAACTGGAACTATTAATTTTAATGACGTTTTAGACATTCAAGAATTACAATTAAAATTTCAAATCAATCAAATAGAATCTATTAAAAAATATTATTTACAAACAACAATTATTAATTATTTAACAAATTAAAAACAAGAACAATGAAAAAAACAATTTTAACGACAATCGTATTTATTTTAACTTTAACAATGAGTTTTTCACAATCTAAATCAGCAGAAACGGAAGCATCCTTTGGAGTACGTGGTAACTGCGGTATGTGCAAAACAACAATTGAAAAAGCAGCAAATGACATAGATGGTGTTTCCAGTGCTATTTGGGACAAAGAAAACAAAAAAATTGACCTGTCTTACGATACTTTAAAAACAAGTTTAGATAAAATTCATAACGCCATTGCAGCTTCAGGATATGATACAGACAAGGTAAAGGCAAATTCTGAAACATACAATAACTTACCAGGATGTTGCCAATATGATAAAGAAATGAAAATGAATATTTCTGCAAAGAAAAAAGAGGATCATAGTGGCCATAATCATTAATTAATACCAATAGAAATTAAATTTATTAAAAATGAAAAAATTAAAAGTAACAACAGGGATTTTAGCAATAGTGTTTATTGTTTTATCAGTAACGTCTTGTAAAGACAACAAGAAAGAACATAATAATAAAGATGGACATCATACTGAAATGAAAAGCGATGACCATTCAAAGATGGATCATGATAATAGCGACGGACATCATGATAATCAATCTTCAAAAAAGGAAAGTAGAACTATTGAAGGCAATGTTCAAAAAAATGCAGCAACCTCTCCTATTATTGATGCTTATATTCAAATAAAAAACGGATTAGTAGCAGACAGTAAAGAGATTACTGCAAAGGGAGGAATGGTATTATTAGTTGCTTTTTCAAAGTTCGATATGACAGCGCTAAAAGGAGATACTCATAAGGAGTATATGGAAATTTTAGAAAGTGCTAAAGAGCAAGCTGAGCATGTTGTAAAAAGCCCTATCGACCATCAAAGAGAGCATTTTGAAACATTGAGTACAGATGTTAATGATTTAATTGCCTTGTTAGGAACAGAAAAAACGCTGTATCAAGATTTTTGTCCAATGGCAAATAACAATAAAGGTGCGTATTGGTTGAGTGAAGTTAAAGAGATTAAAAATCCATATTTCGGAGCAAAAATGATGAAATGTGGTAGTGTGAAAAAACAAATTAATTAAGTGAAAATTGTAAAAATCATAGCCTTGGCTTTATTAATTGCATTTGTGGGAATACAATTTATTCCCACAACTCGCAATCAAAGTGATGTTGTACTTAAAACAGATTTTATGTTAGTAAATGATGTTCCGGAAAGTATACACAAGAAATTACAAGTATCATGCTATGATTGCCATAGTAATAATACGGCATATCCTTGGTACAATAAAGTGCAACCTATTGCTTGGTTTTTAGAAGATCATATAAAAGAAGGGAAATCTGAATTGAATTTTAGCGAATGGGATAATTATTCCAACAGGAGAAAAAAGAGTAAACTAAAATCAATTATCAGCCAGATTAAAGATGAAGAAATGCCGCTTTCATCTTACACTTTAATTCATGGTAATGCTAAATTATCTGAAAGCGAAAAAGAACTTATAATTAAATGGATTGATAACTTAAGAGATAGCCTTTAATAATGATACAAAATAAAATTGAATTAGTGGTAAAAAACATGGTTTGTAACCGATGTATTAAAGTGGTTAATGATGAACTGCTTAAAAATAAAATTGGCTTTGTTCATGTCGATTTAGGGAAAATTTATTTTGATATGATGCCTTCTGAAAAGGAAAAGATAGTTCTTAATACTCTCCTGAAAAAAGAAGGGTTTGAATTGGTTGAAGATAGAGAAGCGAAAATAATAAATCAAATAAAAATTGTAATTATAGAGCATATTCATCATGGAAAAGAAAAATCAATGCACCAAAAATTTTCTAAGTTTTTAGCTGTACAAATAGGAATTGAGTATTCAAAAATCAGTAAAATATTTTCAGAAATTGAAGGAAAAACTATTGAGCATTATAGTATAGAACAAAGAATAGAACGTACAAAAGAACTCTTAATTTATAATGAGTTAACTTTAAGTCAGATTTCACACGAATTAAGTTATAGTAGTCCACAACATCTTTCCAGACAGTTTAAAAAAATTACTGGATTAACACCTACGGAATTCAAATCTATAGGGAAAAGAGAAACACTTGATACAATTTAACCAAAATTATGCACGGTATACTTTTTAATATAGAGGACATTTGTAATATTAAAAATCACTAATTATGAAAACAAAAATTTTAAATATTACACTACTTTTTTTCACTCTTGCAATATTTGCTCAAGAAAAACTAACTCCTGAAATAGAAGGTAATACGGTTACTTACAGGTTTACGGTAGATGAAAAAATGGTCAATTTTTCAGGGAAAGAAGTTGAAGCAATGGCAGTTAATAATTCAATTCCTGCCCCAACTTTGACCTTTACCGAAGGGCAAAATGCTGTAATTTATGTAACCAATTCTATGAGTGTAGAAACTTCGGTACACTGGCACGGGTTAATTTTACCCAATTTTCAAGACGGTGTTCCGTATTTAAATACGCCTCCAATTCTACCAGGAAAAACACACAAATTCGAATTTCCTATAAATCAATCAGGAACCTATTGGTATCACTCACATACAGGTTTGCAAGAGCAACGAGGTGTCTATGGAGCAATTGTAATTAAGCCGAAAGAAAAAACGTTTGAGTACGATTACGATTTGTCGCTTGTCCTTTCAGATTGGATAGATGAAAAACCAAAAAGCGTGCTTAAAAACCTAAAAAGAGGGAATGAATGGTATTCTATTAAAAGAAGAACAACACAGCCTTTAAGTAAAACCATCGCAAATGGTGCTTTGGGAGCACAACTAAAATTATGGAGCAAACGTATGCCAGGAATTGATATTTCGGATGTTGCTTTTGATGCTTTTTTAACCAACGGGAAACCAACACAAAATTACAAACAGTTTAAAGCAGGCGATAAAGTGCGTGTTAGAATGGTGAATGCTTCCGCAGCAACTTATTTCTGGATTACCATAGGAGGAAAAGCAATGTTGATTTCAAGTGATGGTATCGATGTAGTGCCAGTTCATAGAGAAAAAGTATTACACGCTATTGCAGAAACCTACGATTATATAGTCACTATTCCCGAAAGCGGTGCTGTAGAAATTAGAGCAACTGCTCAAGATGGTTCAGGATATACAAGTGCCGTTTTAGGTAGTGGAACAGTGACAAAAGCCAAGGTGTTACCTGCGCCAGATTATATGAAAATGCTCAAAGAAATGGGCAATATGAAAAAGATGAAATCTGATAAAATGTCAATACAAAAAGACAATGCAATGAGTGATATGGATGGGATGAAAGAAGATATGAAAATGAGCGGAATGAAGAATGAGGACACGAAGATGAATGGGATGAAAATGGATGGTATGCAGAAAGGAATGAAGATGAATAACGAGTTTTCTTATGATTATTTAAAATCACCTGTAAAAACAACGATTCATTCGGAATTACCAACCAAAGAAATTGAATTAAACCTTACAGGAAATATGTTACGTTATGTGTGGACTATCAATAACAAAGTATTATCGGAAGTTGATAAAATAAAAATAAAAAGAGGCGAAAAAACACGTATTACTTTAAATAACAAAACAATGATGCATCATCCAATGCATTTACACGGGCACTTTTTTAGAGTACTAAATGCAAATGGTGCCTATTCTCCTTTAAAACATACGGTAAATGTTCCACCAATGGGAAGTATAACCATAGAGTTTGATGCCAATGAAACAGGCGATTGGTTTTTCCATTGTCATGTACTCTACCACGCCAAAGCAGGTATGGCACGTATTTTTAGTTATGGAGATGCTAAAGACCCAAGATTGGTAAAATATCCATTAAGCAACCTAACTAAAGCCGATAAAACCATATACAAATGGGGAGAAGCAACAGTAGCAAGTCATATGACATCTGTAGCATTAGTAGCAACAAACACCTACAATCAATTTAATTTTTCTACCGAATATGGATGGAATAAAAATGTAGAAATTATAGCAGACTACGAACGTTATTTAGGAACTTATTTCAGAGCCTATGCAGGAATTGAATTTGAAAATGAAATAGAAGATTCATTGGGTGACATTGAAACTGTAGGTAGGTTAGGTGTACGCTGGTTATTGCCTTACTTTATTGATAGTGATTTAAGCATTGACACCCAATTGCGCCCACAAATAGGATTCTCAACAGCAGTACCAATATTTCCAAGAGTATTATTACAAGGAATGTGGCAATGGCAAGCCGACCTTGGTTTTAAAAACGATTTACCCATAGGAAAAGACATTGTAAGCGATTATACTTGGAATGTTGGGTTAGAATATATTTTGAGTAAAAATTTCTCTCTTTCTGGAAGTTACGATAATCGTTTTGGTACTGGTGGAGGATTAACTATGAGATTTTAAAAAGAAGACCTGACAGGTTTTCAAAACATGTTAGGTCTAAAAAATAAGCAAAAGTCAAAAGAAAAATAAATGAATAAAAAAGTATACATACCAGAAAGCAAGCATCCACGAATAGTAATTGTGGGTGCTGGCTTTGCCGGAATTCATTTTATAAAGAAACTTAAAAACAAACCTTTTCAAATTGTATTACTTGATAGAAATAACTTTCATCAATTTCCACCCTTATTTTACCAAGTCGCTACCAGTGGTTTAGAACCTGATGCTATTATTTTTTCAATCCGAAAAATGTTTCAAGAGTTTAACAACTTCATTTTTAGAATGGCAGAGGTAGAAACGATTGATACTGAAAATAATGCAATTCAAACCGATATTGGGGCTATTACCTATGACCATTTAATAGTTGCTTCAGGAAGTACCAATAATTTTTATGGGATGGATGATGTACAAGCCAATAGTATTGGTTTAAAAACCATTCAAGAATCATTGGACATTAGAAGTCATATACTGCAAAATTTAGAACGTGCAGTAAACACATTAGATTTAGAAGAAAAACAACGCTTCTCTACTATAGTAATTGTAGGAGGTGGTCCTGCGGGAATAGAAATGGCTGGTGCCATGGCAGAGTTTCAGAAGTACATTTATAAAAAAGATTATCCAGACTTGGCTCTAAATCCTTTACAAATATTTCTGATTGAAGCAGGAAGTGAGGTTTTATCTGCTATGTCTAACAAGTCCTCAAAAAGCACCTTAACATATTTGAAGGAATTAGATATAAACCTTCGTTTAGATACCGCAGTAAAAAAATACGATGGTACACAAGTAACATTGTCAAATGGAGAAACAATAGATTCAGAAACTTTAATTTGGACAGCAGGTGTTAAAGGTCAATTTCCTAAAGGACTACAACCAGATTTAATTCAAAGAGGCAACCGATTAAAGGTAGATGCTTTTAATCGATTAGAGTCGAAAGAGAATATATATGTAATTGGAGATGTTGCCTATATGGAAACAGCAGCATATCCTAATGGACATCCCATGGTTGCTCCTACTGCTATACAACAAGGAGAACACCTTGCAGATAATTTTTTAAGTACTCATTGGAAACCTTTTACATATTATGATAAAGGTGCTTTGGCTACTATTGGGAAGAAAAAAGCGGTTGCCGATTTAAAAGGAAAACACTTTAAAGGTTTTTTTGCTTGGTTTATATGGTCTACCGTTCATTTAATGTCAATTAGTGGTTTTAAAAATAAATTAAGAGTAGGCTTAAACTGGGGAAGCAGTTATTTTTCTTACGACAAGAACAATCGATTTATAATCAGAAAATTCAAACGTAAATAACGATAAAATATAAAGAAAATGGAACAACTACAAACAATCACTTTTGGAGTACAAGGAAACTGTGGAATGTGTAAATCTACCATCGAAAAATCGGTAAATAGCGTTAACGGAGTTAGCAATTCCGTTTGGGAAAGCGAGAAAAAAGAAATCGAAATTTCTTTTAATGCTTCAAAAACAAATGAAACAGCAATCCATAATGCCATTGCAGCATCAGGCTATAGAACTGATATAGTACCTGAAAATGAAGAGGCATATAAAAATTTACCAGGTTGTTGCAAATACACCAAATAAATCTAATTGATTTTTAAGAAAAAAAATAAAACCAAGTTACCAAGCCCAACAGGTTTTTAAAACCTGTTGGGTCTAAAACAAACATTATGAAGCGATACCTAAAAATAATAAGCCTTGCAGTACTTGTAGTTTTTGTAGGGATACAATTTATATCCACAACTCGTAACCAAAGTGATACTGTGCCTAAAACAGATTTTATGTTGGTTAATGACGTTCCAAAAAATATCAACCCGTTGCTTGGTTCTTGGAAGACCATATTAATAACGCAAAATCTGAACTAAATTTTAGTGAATGGGATGATTATTCGAACAGAAGAAAGAAAAGTAAATTAAAATCTATTATAAGTCAGATTAAAGACGACGAGATGCCGCTATCATCTTATACCATCATTCATGGAGATGCTAAATTATCTGAAAGTGATAAAGAATTAATAATTGAATGGATTGAGAATTTGAAAGACAATCTTAATAAATAAAATATAAATTATGATACAACAAGTAAATATTAAAGGAATGACTTGTGGAGGATGCACACAAATGGTGAAAAATGCATTTAGTAAAATAGAAGGAATAACAGATGTACTGGTAACTTTAGTACCTCCACAGGTAGTTCTTCAATCGGAAAACACCGTTAGCAAAGAACAATTGCAATCAGTTTTATCAAGAGCAGGAAATTATGAAATTGAAGAAGAAGCAAGTTCTAAAAATGTCTCTGGAGGAGGGAACTGTTGCGGATAATTTGATATCCATCTAAAACATACCTAAATTTAAAACAATTCACGCATTATGGACAATACAAAATAACAACATTTAGAGAATATAATATTTTAATAATTAAAAACGTCAATCAATGAAAAAAAATCACTGGATATGGATGGTTGTCGCTTGTGGATTGCCACTACTGTTCATCTTTTTAGCACCCTCATTAGGTATAGGAAGTGGTTCTTCCCTCTTCTCTTTTATAATTATAATGTTTGCCGTTCATCTTTTTATGCCTCATGGATCACATGGTCATAACGAAGAAAAGCACGATAACCAAGACCATAAAGGTGACGACGATAACCAAAAAGAATCAATAGAAAACCAAAAAGGACATAAACATCACTAAAAACTAAATACAATGAATAAAAATTATCAAATAGACGGAATTAGCTGTGGAGGCTGTATTGAAGGAGTTAAGAAAAGCTTAGGAAAGCACCCTAATATTGGAAAAATAGAGGTCTCAATGGCTCCTAAAGGAGCTACAATAATAACAATGAACGAAGATGTTTCTGTTGATGAATTACAAAAACAGCTGGATGAGCTCAACGGATATACAATCACAGAGATAAATTAATAACAATTAAAAATTAAAATTATGCGTTTTTACGACGGACATTTTGGAGGTATGCACTTAATCTGGTGGATTATATGGGTTGTCTTACTTGCTTGGATTTTTTTCATTCCAGCAGATATTCCTTATCAAAAATCTAAAAAAGAAAACCCTTTGAACATTCTTAAAAAACGTTTTGCCCAAGGTGAAATCACAAAAGAAGAGTTCGAAGAATCTAAGAAATTATTAAACAGTAACTAAAATACACCTATTTATGTATCGATTAAATGTAAAGAAGTTGGGTTTTGCTTTTGGTTTAACAGGATCAATAATTTATTTGGGTTGTATGATTGTTATGGCAACAGCAGGGCAAGAAGACAGTATAAAATTCTTTAACAACCTGTTACACGGTTTGGATATTTCTAGCATTATTAAAATGGACATATCGCTGATAGATGCATTTATGGGTTTTGTTCAAATTTTTATTCTGTGGTGGTTAATAGGCGCTTGCATTGGCGCTTTTTATAATGCTCAAATAAAAAAATAAATTATGGATAGAAGAGATTTTATAGATACAGGAGCTGTATCGACTGTAGGAGTGTTGTTCTTCCTTGCAAAGAACAATTGCAATTAGTTTTATCAAGAGCAGGGAATTATGAAATTGAAGAAGAAGTAAGTTCTAAAAATGTCTCTGGAGGAGGGAACTGTTGCGGATAATTTGATATCCATCTAAAACATACCTAAATTTAAAACAATTCACATATTATGAACAATTCAGAACAACAACATTTAGCAAATTTAATTCAGTTAAACGAGCAAATTGTTAACACAGCAAACCTAATCGAGAATAACTCGGTAGATACAAAGCATATTATAGAATCTGCTAGGCATCAAAACAAAGAAGTAAAATCAAAACTAAAAGAACTTTTTAATATTGATTATGATTCTAAAGAAGCCTCAACACAAATAATGAAAGAAGGAAGTATTATTAATGTACGAGCAGAAAACTTACATTCAGGAAAAGAAGGTGGTAAAACATTTAAAATCAATAATTTTAGTTTACCAGCAGTCGCATTATTGAATGATGAAGGAAGTTTACATAAATGGTTTGTAAATGATGAAATAGAAATAGCATAAATTAGAGACTCTATTATAGGTTTCTATAGTAACCTAATAGGTTTTCAAAACCTGTTAGGTCTTAACACAAAAACCAAAATAAATGAAAGAACTTAAAAAAACGAATCAAAAACTCTCATTATTAGGCTCTGTTTCTTTAGGAACAGGTGTAATGATAGGCGCCGGAATTTTTGTGCTAATGGGACAAATAGCAGAATTAGTAGGCGATTTATTTCCCATTGCATTTATTGCAGGTGCTGTAATCGTAGGATTTAGTTCGTATTCTTATGTTAAATTTTCGAATGCATATCCTTCTTCAGGAGGTGTCGCAAAATTTTTAACAAAAGCCTATGGTCCAAGTACTACTGCTGGCTCTTTCTCTTTATTAATGTATGTATCTATGGTGGTTGCCGAAAGTTTAGTGGCAGGTACTTTTGGTGCCTATGCTTTGCGCCTATTCCCACAAGAATACGCTGGCTACGCATCTATTTTGGGTGTACTGCTTATTGCGGTAGCCTACATTGTTAATATTTCTGGGAACAAAGTAATTGAAGTAACTGCTACATTTACCGCCATTATTAAAATAGCAGGTATTGCGTTGTTGGCTATTTCGGGCTTGATTATTTCGGGTTTGCCTACTATCACTGGTAATTATATGGCTACTAATAGCCAATCGTTACCTGAAGGTTTTGGCTTTATTGCTGCATTGGCTTTATCTATCTTGGCTTATAAAGGATTTACGACCATTACAAATCAAGGAGGAGATATTGTAAACCCTCATAAAAATGTAGGACGTTCTATTATTATTTCAATTGCCATTTGTACCGTTATTTACGTAATCTTGGCATTATCGGTTGCTGGTGGTTTAAGTATTGAAGAAATTATTATAGCAAAAGATTATGCGTTGGCTGCTGCTGCAAAACCAGTATTTGGTGAATGGGGCTCAATATTAACCATTTTTCTTGCTATTATAGCAACGGTTTCTGGTGTAATTGCGAGCGTGTATTCGGCTTCAAGAATGTTAGGAATGTTAAGTAAAATGAAACAAGTTCCTGATTTAAATCGCGTAAAAAATATTAAAAACCCTGCTTTAATTTTTACCGTTGCTTTAGCAATACTCTTAACTATTTTATTCGACCTAACTCGAATTGCTTCCATTGGTGCTATTTTTTATTTAATAATGGATATTTCCATTCATTGGGGACTTTTTAGACACCTTAAAAAGGAAGTGAAATTCAATCCAATAATTCCAATAATTGCTATATTATTAGATATCGTTGTTTTAGCGGCATTTATTTATATGAAATATCTGAATGACCCATTTGTACTTATTGTTGCTGGTATTGGATTTATTCTAATTTTTCTTTTTCAATATCTTTTTATGAAATCACACACAGATAAAGATGGGAATATGCATATGGAAATGGAGATGGACATGGAGATGGATGAAAACGAAATGAAAGCAATGAAAGGAATGGACAATGATGAAACGATGAAAATGTAAAAATCATACCTAAAATGAAACACACTTATAAAATAACAGGAATGACTTGCAATGGTTGTAAAACCAATGTAGAAAGTGCTTTAAATAATTTATCAGAGATAACCAAAGTTGAAGCAAACTTAAAAGAAGAAACCGTTGTTGTAGAAATGACTTTTCATCTTTCAGTAGAAAAATTACAAGAAACTTTACTCAAAGCAGGCTTGCATTATACAATAGAAATGCCAGGACACGAAAAACACGCAGCAGTAGAAACACCTGTAGATGGTAATGGTGTTTTTTATTGCCCAATGCATTGCGAAGGCGAAAAAACCTATGACAAAGCAAGAGATTGCCCTGTTTGTGGAATGGATTTAATTGAGCAACCTAAATTACAAATATCATCTCAATATACCTGTCCAATGCATTCAGAAATCATTAAAGATGAACCTGGAAGCTGCCCAATTTGTGGAATGGATTTAGTGCCAATGGAACCTACCGAAAGCGAAGAAGACAAAACATATAAAAAATTGTTGAAGAAAATGAAAATAGCCACACTGTTTACAGTGCCTATTTTCTTGATTGCTATGGCAGATTTGATACCTGACAATCCATTATTAAAACTATTTCCACAATTTACTTGGAATTGGATTCAGTTAATTCTATCACTTCCAGTTGTGTTTTATGCTTGTTGGATGTTCTTTGAACGTGCTTGGAAATCTATTATTACAATGAATCTAAATATGTTTACACTAATAGGTATTGGCACAGGTGTGGCTTGGTTATTTAGTTTGGTGGCTATGTTTTTCCCAGATGTATTTCCAGAGCAATTTAAAACCGAAGCAGGAACCGTATTTGTGTATTTTGAAGCAACAACAGTGATTTTAACTTTGGTATTATTAGGACAACTTTTAGAAGCCAGAGCACACAGTCAAACCAGTGGAGCAATAAAAGAACTCTTAAAATTAGCACCAAGTGAAGCCACATTGGTAACACCAGAAGGAGATAAAGTAGTGTCTATACATTCTATTAAAAAAGGAGATTTGTTACGTGTAAAACCAGGCGATAAAATACCTGTGGACGGAAAAATAACCGAAGGTCATAGTAATGTAGATGAGTCTATGATAACAGGCGAACCAATACCTGTAGATAAAAATGTGGATGATAATGTGAGTTCTGGTACGATAAACGGAAACAAATCATTTGTAATGTCTGCCGAAAAAGTAGGTTCTGAAACCTTATTGTCGCAAATTATACAAATGGTAAATAATGCAAGTCGTTCTAAAGCACCAATTCAAAAATTAGCCGATAAAATCTCTAAATATTTTGTGCCAATTGTAATTTTTGTTGCCGTAGTAACCTTTGTAGTTTGGCGTTATTATGGTCCAGAACCAGCAATGGTTTTTGCCTTTGTTAATGCTATTGCAGTATTAATTATTGCTTGTCCGTGTGCTTTAGGTTTGGCAACACCAATGTCCGTTATGGTTGGTGTTGGTAAAGGTGCTCAAAATGGTGTGCTTATTAAAAATGCCGAAGCCTTAGAAAATCTAAACAAAGTAGATGTTCTAATAACCGATAAAACAGGAACCATTACCGAAGGAAAACCGTCCGTAGAAAAAGTGGTCAATGCTCAAGGTGAATTTGATGCTAACTTATTAGAAATAATTGCTTCATTAAATCAATATAGTGAACATCCATTAGCAGAAGCCATCGTAAAATTTGGTAAACAAAAAGGAGTTACTATTAACGACTCTAAAGATTTTGAAGCCGTTATGGGTAAAGGTGTTATCGGAACAATTAAAGGCGAAAAAATAGCCATTGGTAATAAAAAATTAATGGATCAAGTAAATGCAAAAATAGACGATGCACTTAACAAAAATGTAATTGCAGAGCAAGAACACGGTAAAACGGTTTCGTATATTTCGGTAAATCAAGAAGTGAAAGGCTATGTAACCATAACTGATGCTATTAAAGAGACCAGCAAGCAAGCCATTGCACGTTTGCAAGCAGAAGGTATTGATGTGATTATGCTTACAGGAGATAATGCAAGAACGGCTAAATCGGTGGCAGACCAACTAAATTTAGCCGATTTTCAAGCCGAATGTTTACCAGAAGACAAATTAAATGTGATTAAAAAATTACAATCCGAAGGTAAAATAGTTGCTATGGCTGGCGATGGTATTAACGATGCGCCTGCATTAGCACAAGCCAATATTGGTATTGCTATGGGAACAGGTACTGATGTTGCCATAGAAAGTAGCGAAGTTACTTTGGTAAAAGGTGATTTGATGGGCATTGTAAAATCTATTAATTTAGGTAAATCTGTCATGAAAAATATCAAGCAGAATTTGTTTTTTGCTTTTATATACAATATTTTAGGTGTTCCTGTAGCAGCAGGATTGCTCTACCCAGTTTTCGGATTATTACTCTCACCAATGATTGCCGCAGCAGCGATGAGTTTTAGTTCGGTTTCTGTGATTGTGAATTCGTTACGATTAAGAAATGTATCTTTAAAATAAACACTAATAATTAACTAAAAACCACTAAAATGAAAATGTATTTAAAATCAATCGTAGTAGCATCAGCAATAGTTTTAACTCTTGCAAGTTGTAAACAAGAAGAGAAAAAAGTTGAGCAAAAGGTAGAAGTAGAAGAAGTAAACCTTACAGCCGAAAAAGAAGCAGTAACAGCAGTTATGAAAGCATATAAAGATGCCATTCAAAATTTAACAACAGACGGAACTTTAGAACTTTTTACAAAAGAAGCAACGGTTTTTGAGTCTGGAGGAAGCGAAGGAACTTTTGCAAATTATTTAGGGCATCATTTAGGTCCAGAACTTGATCACTTTAATAGTTTTATATTTTCTGATTACACAATAGATGCAGTTGTAGAAATGCCTTACGCATTTGTAACAGAAACGTATATTTATACTATAGATATTAAAGCAAATAAAGAGCGAGGAACAGAATCAAGAATTATCAAAAAGAAAGGTGTAGCAACATCAGATTTAAAGAAAATAGATGGCAAGTGGATGATTACAAAAACTCATTCATCATCACGAAATATTAGAAAAGCGTCTCATTAAAAATGTGTACAGAATTAAAAATAAGAAAACCATATCACAATTTTAGTTTATTTTTCTTAAGGTTTACACTATCTGTTAAGGAGATTTTTAAGAAGAAAAGGATAAATAGTAAAATAATATAAAATGAAAAAATATTTAATTTATGTAGGTTTGATAGTTGTAGGACTATTTTTAGGGAAAATGCTTTTTACAAATTCATCTACTAATGATTCTACTGAGAATCATTCAGAAGAAAAAACCAATCAGATGTGGACATGTTCTATGCACCCTCAAATAATGCAACCTGAACCCGGAGATTGTCCAATTTGTGGGATGGATTTGATTCCTGCTGAGTCTGGTGCAGATGGTCTTGAGGCAGATCAATTTAAATTGTCAGAAAATGCAATGGCATTGGCAAATATTCAAACAATGTCTATTAATGATTCAAATAATCAAATGGATGGTAATACTATAAAATTATCAGGAAAAATTGTTGAAAATGAAGATGCAATATCCGTTCAGACAGCACATTTTGGAGGTAGAATAGAAAGGTTACATATTAGTTCTGAAGGCGAAAAGGTAAGTAAAGGGATGTTGCTCGCTAGAATTTATTCGCCAGAATTGTATGCTGCACAGCAAGAATTATTGACAGCAGCATCATTAAAAAAGACGCAGCCTGCCCTATATAATGCTGTGCGTAATAAATTGAAAATATGGAAATTATCTGAAAAGCAAATCAATAACATAGAAAGTTCAGGTAAGCCAATAACCAATTTCCCAGTTTATGCGAATGTATCTGGAGTTGTAAGTATGAAAATGGTTGAAGAAGGAAATCATGTGATGGAAGGAACGCCAATATTAAAAATATCAAATCTTAATTCTGTTTGGGCAAATTTTGATGTGTATGAAAATCAAATATCACAGTTTAAAAAAGGGCAAGAAGTTATAGTAACTACAAATGCGTATCCTGCAAAAGAATTTAAAGCAAAAGTATCATTTATAGATCCTATTTTAGACAATGCAACTCGAACGGTTAAACTAAGAGTGGTTTTAAATAATAGAAAGGGTATTTTTAAACCAGGAATGTTTGTAGAAGGAAAAGTAAAAAGAATAATGTCTTCTGCTGTTGATAAACAATCAATATTAATTCCTGCATCTGCAGTTTTATGGACAGGAAAACGCTCAGTTGTATATATAAAATCAACACCTGACGAACCAATTTTTGAAATGCGTGAAGTAACGTTAGGCTCTAAAATGGGTGAGAACTACGAAGTACTAAAAGGCTTAGAAAGTGATGAGGAAATTGTTGTAAACGGAACATTTACAATAGATGCTACAGCTCAGTTACAAGGTAAAAAATCTATGATGAACCAAAATAAAAGTTCTAAAGATATTACTGAAAAGGAAGTAGTGAGTAGAATTTCTGTAGATTCAAAATTTCAAAATCAATTAAAAGTTGTTTTTGATGATTATATCAAACTTAAAAATGCCTTAGTTAATGATAATTCTGATGTAGCCAAGGATGCTGCAGGTTTAATTATTTCGAGTTTAGGAAAAGTTGATATGAAATTACTTAAAGATAATACAGCACATACTAATTGGATGACATTTGAAAAAGAGATTAAATCTTCAGCAAATTCAATTGCTAATGTAGTAGAAATAGAAAAACAAAGAGGTCATTTTATACATTTATCTTCACACCTTACAAGTGCAATTCAGTTATTTGGAGTGAATCAAGAAATTTATAGTGAATTTTGTCCGATGGCTAATGATAATAAAGGTGCGTATTGGTTGAGTTTAGAAAAAGAAATAAAAAACCCTTATTTTGGAGATAAAATGCTAAATTGTGGGAGTGTAAAAGAAACAATAGAATAATAATTAAATTTTTAAACAAATGAAAAAAGCAATTTTAGTATTTGCAATGATTTTTGCAATAGGATTTACAGTGACATCTTGTAAATCAGAGAAGAAAGAAGAGAAAAAAGAAGTAGCGAGTGTAGTGTATCAATGTCCTATGGATTGTGAAGATGGAAAAAGTTATACAGAGCCAGGACAATGTCCTGTTTGTAAAATGGATTTAAAAGAAAAGAAAGTAACTATGGATGATGGTCATGGTCATGAGCACTAAGAAGTAGAAAAAGTCTAATACATAAAAACCACGCAATTGCGTGGTTTTTTAGTTTTTATCTGTGGCGATTCGCCACTCGGCTACATCATTCCAGGCATTCCTCCGCCCATTGGCGGCATTCCACTTGCAGGAGCATCTTCTTTAATATCTACAAGAGCACATTCGGTAGTTAGAATCATTCCAGCAACAGAAGCCGCATTTTCCAACGCAACGCGTGTTACCTTTGTTGGATCAATAATTCCAGCCTTAAGCATTTTTACATATTCACCGGTTTTAGCATTGTAACCAAAATCACCTTTTCCTTCCATTACTTTTGAAACAACAACAGAACCTTCACTTCCTGTATTTTCAACAATTTGACGTAATGGTTCTTCAATAGCTCTATCAATAATTTTAATACCAGTGATTTCGTCTAAATTATCGGTGGTGATTTTTTCTAAAACTGATTTAGCTCTAACCAAAGCAACTCCACCTCCAGCAATAATACCTTCTTCAACGGCAGCTCTTGTTGCATGTAGTGCATCATCAACTCTGTCTTTCTTCTCTTTCATTTCCACTTCACTTGCAGCACCAACATATAAAACAGCAACACCTCCAGCCAATTTAGCTAATCGTTCTTGCAATTTTTCTCTGTCATAATCAGAAGTAGTAGTTTCTATTTGAGCCTTAATTTGGCTAACTCTCGCTTTGATTTCTTTCGGAGATCCAGAACCATTAACAACAGTTGTATTGTCTTTGTCAATTGTAATTCTTTCGGCAGTTCCAAGCATATCAAGTGTAGTTTTTTCTAATGATAATCCAAGTTCTTCAGAAATTACAGTTCCTCCAGTTAAAATAGCGATATCTTGTAACATTGCTTTTCTACGATCTCCAAATCCTGGAGCTTTTACAGCAGCGATTTTTAGTGCACCACGTAATTTATTCATTACCAATGTTGCTAAAGCCTCCCCTTCAACATCCTCAGCGATGATTAACAGCGGTTTTCCACTTTGAGAAACGGGCTCTAAAATCGGTAATAAATCTTTTAAGGATGCTATTTTCTTTTCGAACAATAAAATATACGGATTTTCTAAATCAACCAACATTTTTTCTGTATTGGTAACAAAATACGGAGATAAATAACCTCTATCAAATTGCATTCCTTCAACAATATCAACATAAGTTGTTGTTCCTTTTGCTTCTTCAACAGTGATAACTCCTTCTTTTCCAACTTTTCCAAAAGCTTCAGCAATCAGATCTCCAATTGTCTCATCATTATTTGCAGAAATAGAAGCAACTTGTTTAATCATTTCTGTTTTGTTTCCTACTGTTTTAGATTGTTTTTGTAAATCTGCTACAATTGCTGTAACAGCTTTGTCAATTCCGCGTTTTAAATCCATAGGATTTGCTCCTGCAGCAACATTTTTTAAACCTTCTTTTACGATTGCTTGTGCTAGTACAGTTGCAGTAGTTGTTCCATCACCAGCAAGATCATTGGTTTTAGAAGCAACTTCTTTTACCATTTGTGCACCCATATTTTCTAAAGGGTCTTCAAGTTCGATCTCTTTAGCTACCGTCACACCATCTTTTGTGATTACTGGTCCGCCAAAGGCTTTCCCTATAACTACATTACGCCCTTTTGGACCTAGAGTTACTTTAACTGCGTTTGCCAATGCATCTACGCCACGTTTTAATCCGTCACGTGCTTCAATATCAAATTTTATGTCTTTTGCCATTTTTATTTGCTTTAGGCTTTAGGCTTTATGCTGTATGCAAAAGCACTTAAAGCTTGTTTATTTTAGTTTTTGTTTTAACTGATATGTTTTTCGCTTTATAATATTTATTTCCTCATTTAATTTTTCAAAAGATTTGTTATCGATGAATTTTAAATCCTTAGAAAGTAAAAGTAAATATTCTGATTCAGATGCAGAGCCCATAGCAATAGTTAAAAAGCGATTGAATTCAGCATCACTATCTCTACCGCAACCTTCACTAATATTTGTTGGGATAGATGATGAGGCTCTTCTTAATTGAGATATGATACCAAATTTCTCTTCTTTTGGGAAGTCATTTGTCAATTTATAAACATCAAGTGTAAATTGATGACTTAATTGCCAAATTTGATATTTTTTAAAATCTCTCATAGCCAAAAGCCTATAGCGTTAAGCATAAAGCGTTATAATATTGCGAAAATATCGCTCTCTCTCATGATTAAATAATCCTTTCCGTCTACAGTTAATTCAGTTCCAGCATATTTTCCGTAGAGAACAGTATCCTTAACTTTTACTGTCATTGGTTCATCTTTTGTTCCTTTTCCTACTGCAACCACAGTTCCTTTTTGAGGCTTCTCTTTTGCTGAATCTGGAATGATAATTCCACTTGCGGTAGTCGTTTCTGCTGGTGTTGGTTCAATAAG
This sequence comes from Lutibacter sp., assembly GCA_002733665.1. Taxonomy (GTDB): domain Bacteria; phylum Bacteroidota; class Bacteroidia; order Flavobacteriales; family Flavobacteriaceae; genus Urechidicola. Next base: position 102,860 of record NVWM01000027.1, on the reverse strand, counting down.
AACTCTATCAGCCAATGGTTTTATGTTTACTTTGCTCATCTTTAAATGATTTTTAGTTTGTTATTTGTTTGGTTTATCTTTTTCCAAAAGTGTGCCAAATTGAAAACGCTGTCAAATTGTAAAAAAAAATGCCAACGTGTCATTTTCGTCGGCATTTTATATATTATCTGAATTACATTTTAGTTGATAGAATCAATCTGTTTTGTAGTTGTATCTTCTGCAGGAAGTTGAATATCTCTATCGTCAAGCGTATTTTGAATTGTTGTATCTGTTGGTGCGTTGCTTCTATTTGGTAATGCAAAGTTTGATAATAATACCAAAGCCAATAATGCGATTGAAAGTGCCCAAGTACTTTTGTCTAAAAAACTTGTAGTATTTTGAACTCCTCCGCCAACTGATTGAGATCCACCACCTCCTCCAAATGAAGATGATAATCCTCCTCCTTTAGGATTTTGAACCATTATGATTAATACAAGTAGCACAGCTACTATTATAATTAATATTAAAAATATTGTGTAACTCATAATCTAATTTTTATCTAATAATTTTATTGCTTTAATTCGGTGTGCAAAGATGCTACTTTTTTCTGGATATTTCAAACTTAAAATGCGATATGCTTTAATAGCGTTTTTATATTTTTTTTGTTCTAAATATACCTTTGCAAGTGTTTCTGTCATTAAGGTGTTGTAATCTATTGGCTCGTTTTTTAAAACCATTGGATTGTATGCCTCTTTTTTTATAGGTTTTATTTTTGGATTTTTAGCTATAAATTGATCAACCAAATCAACTTTTTCTTCATGTTTTTCTTCTTGAGGTTCAGTTTTCTGCCCTCGTTTTATCGGCTTAAAAGAACTTAATTGCAACCATTCGTTAAAAGAATGTGATTCATCGTTTTTAAATTCGATAGGTTTGCCAATTTCAAGAAATTCTATAGATTTTTTTTCTTCAGATGTTATTGAGGTATCAGCCAATTTTTTGTGTATCACTTCAATAGACTCTACATCAACAACGTCAATTTCTTCGGGAGTTTGAGTATCATCAGTAAAGAAAGAAGAAGTTATAAATTCGAACAAAACACTTCTGTCTGTTGTGAAAGCAGCCGTCGTTTTTAATGTTTGATTATATCTAAAACTATCATGATTTTTCAAGCCTTTAAGATACAATGCTCTTGCAGATTGAAAGTAAGGAAATGCAATAATTACATCTTCCAATTGCTTGGTATGCTCTTTATTTATCTCTTGCGGATTGTTTATTAGATATGTAAAATCGGTTGTATTCATTTACCACTTTGCTACTGAAGCATTAAAAATATCTTGTGTGATTCGCTCTAAAATTTCAGAAAAAGCATCTTCTAAGATACTTCCTGTAAGTTGTGAGTTTGCTGGATAATCATAATAAAAAGAAAAAGAACGTTCAAATTCATTATCTTCTTCATATTTGTTAAAATAACGAACGTTTACAGAGATAGTCAATCTATTTTGAGCAGCAGTTTGTGCAGAAGTTGCCGTCATAGGATTTATACGATAACCTGTAATTTCTCCTTCAAAATGTATATCTCCTCCGCTATTTACAGATGTTAAATTAGTCTGACTTGTAAATAAATCTTGTAATGTCAATGTCATTTGCTGGCTCAAAGTTGGTTCTACCAATAAAGCATTATTAGCAAAATAATCAATCTGTACAGTCTTAATACGATCATCTAATGTAACTCCTCCAAACGAGTAAATTCCGCAACTTTGAATTGTCAAAAGAAGAGTAAAAGCAAAAAAGATTATTATTTTTTTCATTTTCTTATAAATCGTATTGTTTAATTTTTCTGTAAAGTGTCCTCTCAGAAATACCTAATTCTTTTGCAGCTAATTTACGTTTTCCTTTGTTACGTTCAAGAGATTTTTTTATCATTTGAAATTCTCTGTCTTGTAACGATAGTGTTTCATCTTCATCTACGGTTTCTACAAAGTCAAATTGTTCAGTTTTTTCTTGCTGATATGTTTCTGGATATACAACTTCTATATTATTTTCAACTTCTGATGGCTCTTCACTATAAATCTTTTTTATCAAATGTTGATTTTCTTCTTGGAACTCTGAATTATTTCCGTTTTGCAATAAGTCGAGCGTTAATTTCTTTAAATCATTGATGTCGTTTTTCATGTCAAACAACACTTTGTACATGATTTCACGTTCTTTAGAGAAATCTGATTCTGATATATTTCTTGAAATTACTGATGGAAAATTTTTGCCTTGTTGAGGTAAATAATCAGCCAATTGCACACGAGTTACTGTTCTGTTTTCTTCAATAACGGAAATCTGCTCAGCAATATTTCGTAACTGACGAATATTTCCAGGGAAGTTATAATTTACTAAAGAATTTATAGCGTCATCTGTCAATCTAATTGTTGGCATTTGATATTTTTGCGCAAAATCTGAGGCAAATTTTCTAAACAACAAATGTATATCTTCTTTTCGATTGCGTAAAGGCGGTAAATCAATTTCGATAGTACTCAAACGGTAATATAAATCTTCTCTAAACTTTCCTTTTTCGATGGCTTCCATCATTTTTAAGTTGGTAGCAGCAACAATTCGAACATCTGTTTTTTGTACTTTACTTGAACCAACCTTGATAAACTCGCCATTTTCTAAAACTCTTAATAATCTTACTTGAGTAGTTAGTGGTAATTCTCCAACTTCATCTAAAAAAATGGTTCCGCCATCTGCAACTTCAAAATAACCGTTTCTTGTTGCTGTAGCGCCAGTAAAAGCTCCTTTTTCATGACCAAAAAGTTCGCTGTCAATTGTTCCTTCAGGAATTGCTCCACAGTTTACAGCAATATATTTTGCATGCTTCCTGTGTGATAAAGCATGTATTATTTTCGGAAGACTTTCTTTACCTACACCGCTTTCTCCTGTAACTAAAACCGAAATATCAGTTGGAGCAACACGTATCGCTTTTCCAAGCGAACGATTCAATTGCATGTCGTTTCCGATAATTCCAAAACGTTGTTTTATGGCTTGTAATGATTCCATTTTTATTTTTTTATTGTCATTCCTGCGAAGGCAGGAATCTATGCTTTTAGTTTCTGCAAGGTTTTCAAAACCGCGCGGGAATGATGGGCGTTGTTTCTATTTTATCATAAATAACCTCACAAATTCGTGAAAATTTGTGTCTTTTTAATTGTTTTCCGAATATTCAATAGCAGTACCAATTAAGGTCGCACTTGTACAATCATCAATTTTTACATGTACAAAATCTCCAATCTTGTAATTTTCTTTTTCAAATACAACAACAGTATTTTGTGAATTCCTGCCTTTCCAATGCTTGTCAGACTTCTTTGACTCTCCTTCAATTAATACTTCAACAGTTTTTCCAACAAACAATTCTGTTTTATATAAACTATGAACTTGTTGTAAATTTATAATTTCTGTCAATCGACGTTTTTTCACATCCAAAGGTACATCGTCAGGCATTTTCTTTGCTGCCAGAGTTCCAGGTCTTTCTGAATATATGAACATAAAGCCGAAGTCATACTTTACATATTCCATCATGCTCAATGTATCTTGATGGTCTTCTTCTGTTTCTCCACAAAAACCAGCAATCATATCTTGACTCAATGCACAATCAGGAATAATTTTACGGATATTGTCAATCAATTCCATATATTCTTCTCTTGTGTGTTGACGATTCATCGCTTTTAAAACATTTGTACTTCCAGATTGAACAGGAAGATGAATATAACTACAAATATTTCGATGTTTTGCCATTGTGTGTAGCACATTCAAATCCATATCTTGAGGATTGGAAGTTGAAAAGCGAAAGCGCATTTTCGGGAATGCAGTTGCACACATTTCTAATAGTTGTGCGAAATCTACTGCAGTCGCTTGTGCGATTTCAGACGCTTTTTTAAAGTTCTTTTTAAGTCCGCCACCATACCATAAAAAACTATCTACATTCTGACCAAGAAGTGTTACTTCTTTATAGTTTGTATCTGCTAATTCTTGAATTTCTTTTAAGATACTTTGAGGGTCACGACTACGTTCACGACCTCGTGTAAAAGGGACTACGCAAAAAGTACACATATTATCGCAACCTCTTGTGATAGAAACAAATGCCGAAACTCCGTTAGAGTTTAAACGTACAGGAGACACGTCTCCATAGGTTTCATCTTTAGATAAAATTACGTTAATTGCATCACGACCTTCATCTATTTCTTCTAATAAATTTGGTAAATCACGATATGCATCTGGACCAACAACTAAATCAACAATTTTTTCCTCTTCTAAAAATTTTTCTTTTAGTCGTTCTGCCATACATCCTAAAACACCAACTTTCATCTTTGGATTGATGCGTTTTACAGCATTGTATTTTTGTAATCGTTTACGAATTGTAGTTTCTGCTTTTTCTCTGATAGAACAGGTGTTTACCAAAACTAAATCTGCATCTTCAAGTTTTGAAGTTGTGTTAAATCCTTGCTCTGAAAGGATGGAAGCAACAATTTCGCTATCATTTAGGTTCATTTGACAACCATAACTTTCGATAAATAATTTTTTAGAATTACCTTCTTTTTGTTCGGTTATCAAGGTTTGTCCTTGTTTTTTCTCTTCTATTACATGTTCACTTGCCATATCTCAAAATTGGAATGCAAAGATACAACCAAAAATCTAAAAATATGACAAATTGGCAGAAAATTAACAGGTTGATTTGAGTTAAATAATTTGGTTGAATCAGAAAAGAGATAGCCTAAAAAGTCTAACTTTTCGAACTACCTCTTTCTTATTTTCATTCTTCTTGTTTCTACTCTATCATCAACTTTTTTTCTTTTTTAACCCCATTTGCAGTCGTAAGATGCACAACATACACTCCCATTTTTAAACGTAAACCTGTAATGAAAATTTCATTTGAGTTGTAAATTCCACTATATTTTTTACTACCGTAAATATCATAAATTTCTACTGTATTTTTTATTTGTTGTTTAAAAGGGTTAATATCATCACAAGGGTCTGTTGGATAATCTGGCGCAAGTGTAAGTGTCAAAACACCTCCTTTATTTGGATTTGGAGATATTGATAATTTATAATTGTTATCACAAGGGTCATCATCTCCTCCATCACCATCACCTACAGAATTATAACTTCTTACGGCTTTGTAACTCAATTGACCGGTTCCGCACGAATTTTTTGGTCTACAAGATATATATCCAATTATTGGAGAACCTGCACTTACAGTAATACTTGTTGTACCTTGACCACTTATGATGCTCCAAGGTGTATAATTTATAGTATTGTAATTAAAGTCTAAATCCCATGTATATGATGTTGCTTTTGCTACTTTTGGGATTGTATATGTAACTGTTTGACCAGTATAGACTTCAGGATCTCCTGTTATAGTTGGGTTTGTATAATTTGGAATTGACTGTTCATTTCCTGCCAATTCTTCAAACAACCAATTTACACTTGTCTCTGTAAAAGAAGTATGTCTTTCATTATCTTTTGGCGCAAAAAAAGTGTCAAATGGTATTTCATCATCACACAATAAATTTGTATCTATAGGTTCTCCCCATTTAAAATCTGGATTTTTAAAACCTAAGGAACTTGGTGTTGCAATAAAAGAATTGGCATGACTTATCTTTCTTAACTCATACCATGATAATACGCTTGGCATATTTTCAATTGTTGTTTTTGCTACTTGCTGTTGCGTTGCAAACCATCCTCCAGAAACATTATCCATATTACCTCTTGAGTTATTATTGGTAACAAACAAATGCTTATCATAAGTAGAAACTATTGGAATCGCCCACGCTAATTTTAATTTATAAAACCTTGCTAATAATCCAGAACCACTAAATTCTGGCATAGCATACGAATGTAATCTTGCTCCTATTATCCGAGGCCCTAAAACAACTTTCACACCTGTAATATCTAATACTTTTTCCTTACTATCTGGATAAGTATCATCTCTTAAACCATTATTTTCATTTAACGTGTACCAATTTGACTTAAATGGGTTTTTATACTTTTTACTTCCAGTTATTGAACCATTTGCTATTGCAATTTTTCGTAAATTTTGAGGATATCCTCTACTATTATCCAATCCATTAGCATATAAATTATCATAAAAATCAATAAAAAATTGACTTCCTCTATTTTCGGAATACCCTTGTGAAATAGTTTTTGCATTTAAATGGTCTTGTTTTAGATTACTACCACTATAGCCATTATATTGCTCTATCAATTGTTGTTTTGCTGCTGGAGAACCCAATAAACCTTCAACAAAACCAATAGCTTCAACAACACCTGTTTCTGCAGCCATATTAAGTAATGACTGAGTACCCAAAGGTACATTAGCACCCAAATGCGGACTGTCTATACTTACCCACAACCTCACATGATGTTGCCATTGCACATCATTTGTTTCTTCATATTTTTGCTCCATATACGCTAAGGCATACCGACTCACTTGACCACCCATACTTGGCCCAACAATGACCAACTCTTCACTACTGCCATTTGCCAAAATAGTAGCATTCAATTCTTTGTAAAAACTTGCATGTGCTCTCCCATTACGCTCTATATAATCTGCGCCGCCGTTGATGGTTTTTGCACCTCTTGTATAGTTTGGATGGTTTATGATGATCACATCATAGCCTCCATTTTCAGGTTTTCTTAATTCTTCAATTATATAATGTCTTCGATTTTCAGAATCTACATATTCCATCATTTCTTCAATAGAATCATGGTCTTCATCTGAAATGTTCGGATTATTGTTATCAACATCTTGAATTTTACGCAAATCTCCGGGATCAAAACCATCAATAATCACAATTGGTTTTAACAACCTACGTTCATACGCACCATTGCTATCTTTATGATAAAAAATTCGGTATTCTAACTTTCCATAAATAGGTGTAGTTTCATTTTCGTCATAACTATACCCTTGAAATGCTATTGTAGAATCATGAATACTGTCTTTAGTACCATCAACAATAGGATCTCTCATCATTGTTGCATCCAGTACTTTCACGTGTAGTTTCGCTTTGGTTGTTTGCTGTGTACTATCAGCATAAACAACAGTAGATGCCAGTGTTTTATAACCACTTTTTGTATAATCTATTTGAATGGTTTTAGTTGTAAAAACACCATTTTTATAGATCGCATATTTCTTGTTGGTATCAAAATCTACCGTTAGTGAAACTATTTTTTTTGTCGTTGCTACATCAAACAAAAACGAATCGTTAAACTTATAGGTAATTGTTTGTCCTTTTATATAACCTCTTAATGGCGAGACTAAAAACAAATGCTTCTCTACAAAAGGTGACTTCCCTTTGATGCTTTCAAATTTGGCTCCTTTTTTAAGCAACCCTCCCTTACTTTCATTTTCTTGGTTGTAATTGAGTTGGTGAAAACTCGCATTGAGTATGCCTATATCTACAACGCCTTGCTGCTTATTCTTGGTATATTTTTTTCGCAGGTCTTTATAATAAATGAACTTTTGTTGGTTAGAAGCCTTATACAATTCATGCAATGCTTGTTCAAAATGTTTGCTATTTGATACATTTTTAGCATCATCATTAAAAGAGGCTAATGCTGCCCAATCAGTAACCCTATCATAGAGTATGCCTGAAGTAAATGTTGATTTGTCAATATTGACAAGCATGCTGTCAATACTTATTTTTGACTCTTGTGATTCTTTTTGAGCATGTACTTGTGTTAAAAGAATCGAAAAACACATAGATAGTAATAATCTTTTCATAATTTTGAAATGTTTATGTGCTGTTTACAGCACGTGTTAATAAATAGTTGGTATTAAATTGTTTATTAATTAGGGAGTTATTGGCGTAACTCCCTTTTATTTTAAGGGAAATTAGCGTAAATTAATGTATTCCATTTGATATCAAAACGACCTTGCGTTATTTCTATAGTATCATTTGAATCATCTCTATTTTGCATTGTGCAACTAAAAGTTCCTGAATAAATTTTGTTATTAAAATCATATTTAGTTATAGACAATACACCTCCATTTTCTATAGAACAATACCATTTATAGGTTTGTGTGGTTTCGTCTAACCATCTACAGGTTATATTGATATTATTATTTGCATCTATACCATCTTCACAATTACTTTTATTAATCGTAAAAGTTCCTTCTCCATTTTGATGTAAGTCAATGAAATGGATTTTTATAATCCCTCCATTTCCACTTTTAAAATCTCGTACTCGTATTTCATTATAATCGTAATTTGGAGAAGTTCCTAATACAATTTCTTTCATTCCTACATCAGGATTATTAAAAGTTCCTGAGCCATCACGAGGTGTTAGTAAATTACCGTCTATATAGCAACCAAAGGTGTTTTCTCCTGTTTGGGTTGCCTCTGGTAAGGTTGGTGTAAATGTGTCGTCGTCGTCTTTACTACAACTTAGTAGTGTAAATAGCAGTGTAAAAAGTAATAATGTGTACTTGTGTTTAAAAAGTGTTTGTTTCATTTTAAAATTGTTTAATAGTTAAACTGTGTAATCGTATATTTTTTGTTAAAAGTAAATGATTCTTAGTTTTTAGGAGTCCGAAATCATACGCTTGGTATAAATTCGGACACATTCAATTAATTTGGAAGCAGTATAGGGCCTTCTAACTCAATATCAAGATCAAAAGATGATAGAGCAATAATTAACGCAATTCCAGATGCTGAAATTAATGATAATAGTGTGCTATAAATTATCGACATTGTTTTATTGTGAAGCCTTACTTTTTTTAGATCATCAATGTTTAATTGAGTTTTAATTTCTTTTCCTTTTTTCTTATTGATACCATAGAAAAGACCATCTTCATAAGTTACTCGTTTGAATTTATATTTTTTATTGTCATTTGTAATAATTTTAACTCGCTTTTGTTCTTTGACTGCATTTTCTAATGTTACCGATTCTTTCTTGTATACTCGGCAACTTTGCATTAAAATTATTGATGTAAATAATAAAATTATTATCTTAAATTGGTTTTTTATTTTTCTCATAATATGCAGTTTTAATTATACATCAAACCTACAAATCAATCTAAAAAAAAGTGTCCGAAATCATACTTTTGGTATAAATTCGGACACATTCATCTTTAAAATGATGTTATTAAAACTATATTATTGTTTTCTGACTCTTGTATTCCAAAGGCGTCATTCCGACAAACTTATTGAAAGAAGTGTAAAAGGTTGATTTAGAGTTGAAACCACATTCCAAACCTATAGAGGTAATTGTGTATTTCGAGTACTTTTCATCCGTCAGCAGTTTCTTAGACAACTGTACTCTAAAGTTGTTGATGTAATCAGAAAAATTCAATCCACTACACCAATTTATTGATTTTGAAAGAAGGTTTTTGTTTATTTCTAGTTCATCACTTATAGAATTTAAACTTAAATAAGAATCAGTAAATAATTGATTTTCTAAAATATGCTTTTCGATTTTCGCAAAGGTTTTCTTTATAGTTTCATCTTCTGTAGATGAATATTCTTTATTCCTTTGACTTATCTTTTCTTCAATTTTTATCGAATTATTTTCTTTTGTAAACTCTCTCCTCAAAGAAATTCGCTCTTCAGTTAGATTAAAACGAATCAGTCCTTGATATCCTATCCAATAAATAAGTAAAGAACTGCTTAACCGTAAAGGATAATAGGTGAAACGTTCAGAATTATCAATCACATAGGCGTTTAAAACAATACCAATAATCCATAAGACAATTACTAAAACACCGAAAATAATGAATTGTTTCAGCCAACGCATATTGTCAAAAGATAACATGTAATTGTAATCGTCTTTTGGTTTAAAAATGATAAGTGCAGCTTTTATAAAAATAAATATTGTGTAAGATGCGTTAACCATTTCAATTCCTTGAATATATTTTTTTAATATTGATATATCTATGGAGTTATTGTAGATACTCATTATTATGATTGACATCACAACAACTTCGAGAGCAAAAATGAAGAGCGTAAGTGTTACAAAAGGTTTAAATGTCTTATTTAATCGTAAATAATAAATCAGAAATGAATAAAAAAACGGCACAATAAGCATGTGCCATGGCACTTCAAGATGTTTGATGAAAGAAATTGGCACTAAATAACTTTTTTCTATGATCCATGCTTGAAGATTATTCAGCGAGATAAAAACAACAGTTCCGCTTAGAAACAAAATTGGTTTATCAATCTTTTTCTTCACAATAGTCGTAAACAAAACAAATAGTATGCCTTGTACTGAGCCACTTATAAGTAAAAAATTTAGCAATTCTTTATTCATTTAGGGTAAGTTATATTGAAACTTTAAACTGGTTAAAGTCAACATTCAAATATAATATTTTGGGTTGTTTTGAAGGGTGTTTTTACAAATAATCAATCAAAAAATTTGAATTTAAAAAAATCTGTATACTTTTGCAATCGAAAATTGCCTTTATATATTAAGGTGTATTTTTTTAAACAATAAAGATATATGGCGAAGAATTTAGTAATAGTTGAGTCACCTGCAAAAGCAAAAACGATAGAAAAATTTCTTGGAAAAGACTTTCAAGTAGAGTCAAGTTTTGGACATATTGCAGATTTGCCTTCCAAAGAATTAGGAATCAACGTAGATGGCGATTTTATGCCAAACTATATTGTATCAACCGATAAAAAAGCAGTTGTAAGTAAGTTAAAAGCATTAGCAAAAAAAGCAGATACTGTTTGGTTAGCAAGTGATGAGGATAGAGAAGGAGAGGCAATTGCATGGCATTTATCAGAGCAACTAAAACTAAAAGAAGAGAATACTAAACGTATTGTTTTTCATGAGATTACAAAGAAAGCAATTTTAAAAGCAGTTGAAAATCCAAGAGAGATAAATTTTAATTTAGTAAACGCACAGCAAGCAAGAAGGGTTTTAGATAGGTTGGTTGGTTATGAATTATCACCAGTTTTGTGGCGTAAGGTTAAAGGAGGCCTATCTGCAGGTAGAGTTCAGTCAGTTACAGTAAGATTAGTTGTTGAGCGTGAGCGAGAAATTTTAGAATTTCAACCAAAAGCATCATATAGAGTTGATGCAGAATTCACTAATAAAAGCGGAAAGAAGTTTAAGGCAAAACTTCCAAAGAACTTCGAAACAAAACAAGAAGCAGAAGCGTTTTTAAACTCATGTAAAGGAACAGATTTTTCTGTCTCAGATTTAAAAAAGACACCAGCAAAAAAATCTCCAGCAGCACCATTTACAACTTCGACATTGCAACAAGAAGCATCAAGAAAATTATACTTTCCTGTAGCGAAAACGATGATGATGGCTCAACGTTTATATGAAGCAGGACTCATAACTTATATGAGAACTGATAGTGTGAATTTATCTGAAGATGCTAAGAATGCAGCTCAGATTGAAATAACATCTTCTTATGGAGAAGAGTATAGTCATCCAAGAAATTTTAAAACGAAAGCCAAAGGAGCACAAGAAGCCCACGAGGCGATTAGACCTACAAATATGGATCGCCAATCTGTTTCGGTAGATTATGATCAAGACAGATTGTATAGTTTGATTTGGAAACGTACAATTGCATCACAAATGAGTGAAGCACAATTAGAACGTACCAACTTGAAGATTGAAAATAGTAAGAATGACAAAGTTTTTACTGCAAATGGTGAGGTTATTAAATTTGATGGATTTTTAAAAGTATATCTTGAAGGAAATGATAATGAAGATGAAGAACAGGATGGAATGTTACCTCAAATGTCTGTTGGAGAATTATTAAATGACAATTATATTACAGCAACCGAACGCTACACAAGACCAAAAGGACGTTTTACAGAAGCGTCATTAGTAAAAAGGTTAGAAGAATTAGGAATAGGAAGACCATCAACATATGCGCCAACAATTTCTACAGTACAACGTAGAGGATATGTTGAAAAAGGAACTGTTGAAGGAGTTGAAAGAGAATATATTCAATTAAAACTACAAGATGGTGCTGTAGCATCAAAAGACTTGACAGAAAAAGTCGGTTCAGATAAAGGAAAATTAGTTCCAACTGATATAGGGAATATTGTAAATGACTTTTTAGTTACCAATTTTGCCAATATTCTTGACTATGGTTTTACAGCCAAAGTAGAATCTGATTTTGATGATATTGCTGACGGAAAAGAAGATTGGATAAAAATGATAAAAGATTTTTATGGTAATTTCCACTCAACAGTAGAGCATGTAAAAGAGCATGCTGAAAGAGAATCAGGAGAACGTATTTTAGGAAAACATCCAGAAACAGGAAAAACTGTTTTAGTACGTTTAGGAAAATTTGGAGCAATGGTTCAAATTGGAGATAGAGAAGATGAAGATAAGAAGTTTGCAAGTTTACAAGGAGATCAAACTTTAGGGAATATCAAATTAGAAGAAGCTTTAGAATTATTTTTATTACCAAAAAATCTTGGAAATTACGAAAGTGAAGAAGTGATTGTATCAAACGGTCGTTTTGGACCTTATGTACGTTTTGGCGCTATGTTTGTATCGTTGGAAAAGGGTGAAAACCCTATGACGGTAGATTTAGATAGGGCTATAGAGTTGATTGCGGCAAAAAAGAAGGCAGATGCTCCAATTGCTGAATATGAAAATCTACCAGTTCAGAAAGGTGTTGGTCGTTTTGGACCATTTATCAAATGGAATAGTATGTTTATTAATGTAAACAAGAAATATGATTTTGATAATTTAACCTTTGATAATATTGTAGAATTAATCGAAACAAAGAAGCAGAAAGAGATTGATAAGGTAATTCACAATTGGGAAGAAGAAGGGATTCGTGTAGAAAAAGCTCGTTGGGGACGTTTTAATATTATTAAAGGAAAAGTAAAAATAGAGTTGCCAAAAACAACAAAAGCCGATAAATTAACGCTAGAAGAAGTGCAGGCTATTATTGAAAAAAAGACACCAAAAAAGAAAGCGAAAAAGAAAACAACAAAGAAAAAAGTAGCGAAAAAGAAATAATTCATTAAATTCGCTTATTGTTTAACCCCCAAAACGACTCAAATCAGTATGAGTTTTGATTATTTACAACCAGTTGATGATGCTGTACTTGCACATTTAATGCTGCAACCAGATCAAACGCTTGGCTATAACATTGACATTCATTCTACTAAGAATGGCATGCCTAGTTTAGAAGGAGTGCGTATTGTTATTGTTGGCGTTGAGGAAGGACGTAAGGCTATAGATAATGAAGAAACAGGTCAAGGGTTAAGCGAAATTAGAAAACAAATTTATCAGCTTTTTCCTGGAAGTTGGATAACTAAAATTGCCGATTTAGGTAATATTCCACAAGGAAATACTGTAGAAGACACTTATTTTGCAGTTAGTGGATTACTTTCGAGTTTATTAAAACAAAACATTATTCCTATTATTATTGGTGGAGGTCAAGATTTGACGTATGCTAATTATCGTGCGTATGATAGTTTAGAACAAATGGTCAATCTTGTATCTATTGATAATAAATTTGACTTTGGAAGTATTCAAGATGGTGTAACTTCACAATCATATTTGAGTTCTATTGTGATGGAAAAACCAAACAATTTATTTAATTTTAGTAATATAGGTTATCAGACTTTTTTCAATCCGCAGGAAGAAATAGATTTAATTAATGATTTGTTTTTTGATGCATATAGATTAGGTGAAGTTGTAAATAAAATGGAGTTGGTAGAACCTATTCTTCGTGATGCAGATATCGTATCTATAGATATTAGTGCAATACGCAATAGCGAGGCTCCTGCAAATAATAATGCAACACCAAATGGTTTTTATGGTGAGGATATTTGTACAATTTCACGTTATGCTGGTATAAGTGATAAGGTGAGTTCTTTTGGAATTTATGAATTTAATTATAAGTTAGACAATAAAAGACAAACTTCGCAGTTAATAGCGCAAGCTATTTGGTATTTTATAGAAGGTGTAAATTGCAGGACAAATGATTATCCGTTTGGAACAAAAGAAAAATATCAGAAGTTTATAGTACCATTAGAAGATGAAATTTTGAACTTTTATAAGAGTCATAAAAGTGGAAGATGGTGGATGGAAATCAACTTTAATAATAATAAATACGAAAGACATTCGTTAATACCATGTACATATCAGGATTATTTGAATGCTAATGAGCAGGAAATACCAGAAAGATGGTACAAAACATTGAAAAAAGTCCTTTAGAAAAAGGTTTTAAAATAAAGAATAATTTTAATTGTTATTTAGAAAATAATATTTAGGTTTACGCGAATTTAGAAAGAGATACATTTTATTATGAAGAAAATATCATTATACATACTGTTTATTACTATAATTTATAGTTGTGGTAAGAATGACAAAGGAGAATTGGTTGGTGCAAAATCAAAAAGTCAATGGAATGCTGAGAAACCTTATGGAATGGCTTTAATTCCAGGAGGCTCATTTACTATGGGTAAGCAAGATGAAGATGTTTCTGGAGCATTAAGTTCGCCAGCAAGAACAGTTACAGTGAGACCATTTTATATGGATGAAACTGAAATTACCAATAGTGAGTATAAAGAATTTGTTCATTGGGTAAGAGATTCAGTTCTTAGAACAGAGTTGGCTTTAATGGCAGATTTGTATTCAGATCCAGCCGATCCAGCATCACCACTTGCTGCATATCAATTTAAAGCTGCAGATACTGCAGATGCTACTCCATATGAGAAGTATATGTTAGATAAATATGGAAGTTTAGGAGATATAAACTCTCCAACTCAAGGACGTGCTTTAAATTGGGATGAAGAATTAATATGGGATAAAGCAGAATTTCCAGATGAGTATTATACTGAAATAATGGTTGATTCTATGTATGTTCCTATAGAAGAGAGTTTTAACGGTCAAAGAATGTTGAAGACCGAAAAATTAAAATACAGATATTCTTGGTTAGATAAAGAAGCTGCAGCGAGAAATCAAGGAAATAGAAAAGATTATATCAAACATAGTGTTGTTGAAGTATATCCAGACACAACAGTATGGGTAAAAGATTTTGATTATTCATATAATGATCCAATGCATCAAGATTATTTTCATCATCAAGCATACGAAGATTATCCAGTTGTTGGTGTAACTTGGGCACAAGCCAAAGCATTTTGTAGTTGGAGAACAAAAAAGAAAAATGACTATTTAAATTCAAAAAAACGTCTAGCAACAGTACCACATTTTAGATTGGCTACAGAAGCAGAATGGGAATATGCAGCTCGTGGAGGTTTAGAATTCTCTACATATCCTTGGGGTGGATCTTACACTACAAGTGATAGAGGATGTTTCTTAGCAAACTTTAAACCTAGAAGAGGTGATTACGCTGTAGATGGTGCTTTATACACTGTAGAGGCAAAATCATATAATGTAAATGATTACGGTCTATATAATATGGCAGGAAATGTTGCCGAATGGACAAATACAGCATATAATGAAGCATCTTACTACTTAGGGTCTACAATGAATCCTAATGTTGAAGATAGAACAAATCATAGAAAAGTAATAAGAGGAGGCTCATGGAAAGATGTAGCATACTTTTTAGAAGTAAGTACTCGAGATTATGAATATGCAGATTCTGCAAGAAGTTATATCGGCTTTAGAACTGCACAAGACTATTTAGGTACAGATCTTAATCCTTAATAACCAAAATAACCAATTAATACAATTAACCTTAAAAAAAACTTAAAAAATTATGGCACAATCAAAATCAACAAAGAAATTATTTAATATGGCCTATGGCCTTGGAGCAGCAATTGTAATCCTTGGAGCATTATTTAAAATTCTTCACTGGAAATTTGGTAATGAAATGCTTATGATAGGTATGATTACTGAGGCAATAGTATTTGCTCTTTCGGCATTTGAACCTGTAGAAGATGATTTAGACTGGTCAAGAGTGTACCCAGAATTAGACGGAGGAAAAACAGCAGAAAGAGGAGATACGCAAAGTATGTTATCTCAAAAATTAGACGATATGCTTAAAGAAGCGAAGTTAGACGCAGGATTAATGCAAAGTTTAGGTGAAGGTATCAGAAACTTTAAAGGAGCGGCTGAAAATATCGCGCCAGCAGTAGATTCAATAGCAGCAACAAATAAATATAGTGAACAACTTTCATTAGCAGCAGCGCAAATGGAATCATTAAATAGTTTATACCAAGTACAATTAGAAAGCGCTTCAAGACAAGCAGAAATTAATGCTGAGTCTGTTGAAAATGCAGGTAAATTAAAAGATCAGATGGAATCATTGGCTTCTAATTTATCATCATTAAACGGTGTTTATGGAGGGATGTTATCTGCAATGAATAAGAATTAATTAGTAATAAAAATTTTATTAATAACCATTTAAAACTAATTAATTATGGCAGGAGGAAAACTATCACCAAGGCAAAAGATGATTAATCTGATGTACTTAGTATTTATTGCAATGCTTGCAATGCAAATGTCTAAGGAAGTCTTGACGGCTTTTGGCTTTATGAACGATAAATTTGAAGCAGCGAATGTTACTGCAACTCAGTTAAATACTGATGCGTATACAGGACTTGCTGACAAAGTAGGCGAACAAGCCGAAAAATATGGCCCTTTAAATATAAAGGCGAACCAAATAAGAACGATTTCAGATGATTTATACAATCATATTGAAGATATTAAACAAAAAGTTTTAGGAGATTTTGAATTTACAGAAGATAACCCTAAAAACTATGAAACAATGGATAAGTCTGATTATTTAGATTTATACTTTTATCAAAAAGGAAAAATTTCTGAAAATGGACAAGCCTTTATAGATAAAATTGGTTCATATAAAAGTGGAGTTATTACTGCTTTAGATACATTATATCCTTCGGTAGTGAAATCAGTAAATCAACGTTTTGATATTTCTGATGTTACTGATGGAGAAGGTATCAAAAAGAATTGGATTGATTACAATTTTGTTGGTTTTCCAGCAGTTGCTTCAATCACAAAGTTAACTGCTATGCAAGCTGATATTAAAGCAACTGAATCAGATGTTTTATCTGCAATGTTGCAAGGTCAGTTAATTCAAGATAACTCAATCAAGAAGTATGAAGCAATTGTAGTTCCTGAAAAAACAGCATTTTTTGCTGGAGAAACTTTCAAAGGAAAAGTTTATTTAGGAAAAGTAGATGCTACTTTAGTTCCTTCACGTGTTGAAGTGAACGGAAGAGAAGTTGAAAAGAAAAATTTACAAGCAGGACAGGTTGTTCTTGAATTTCCAGCAGGAGCCGTTGGAGAGAGAGAGATAAAAGGAAAATTTGTGTTTAAGGAAAATGGAGAAGACGTTGAAATAGAAATAAACAGTTCTTATGCAGTAGTGCCAAAACCTAACAGTGCGGTAATTGCAGCAGATAAGATGAATGTAGTGTATCGTAGTTTGCCAAACCCAATGACCGTTTCTATTCCAGGAATTCCAGACAACTTAGTAAAAGCATCTGCACCAGGATTAAGAAAAGTTTCAGGAGTTGGAAAATATATGATGACACCAGGAACTGGGAAGAACGTTAAAATTATTGCTTCTGGAACATTGCCAGATGGTTCAAAAGTAAGTAGTTCACAAACATTTAGAATTAAAGACATTCCTAAACCATTTGCAACAGTACGTAAAGAATCAGGTTTTGTGAAAATGCCGAAATCGAGTTTAGTTAAAACGACTGTACGTGTTGAATTACCAGATTTCCTATTTGATTTAGACTTTAAAATTAAAAGTTTTAAAGTAAAGGTTCCAGGGAAAGCAACTATTACAGTTAGCGGTAGTAAAATGAATGGACAGGCTCAAAGTGCAATTAATGGCGCAAGAGTTGGAGATGTTATTGCAATATTTGACGTAAAATCGAGTTTAGTAGGTGTAGGATCTGGTGTAAATGTTAAAGATGCATCGGCAGTAAGTATCGAGATACAATAATTAAAAGAACATAAAATGAAGATGAATTGGAAAAGTTTTGTAATGCTATTTGGAGCGGTTTTAATAACTGCATCAGTCAGTGCGCAGGCAAATTTGTTAAATGCTAAAACTCCTACAGATATTGGAGTAAAAACAGCAGAACAATTACTTGCAGATAATGATAAACCATTGGCTTATGGCTATGTAGATGATAGAGATATTCTTTGGTCAAAAGTCGTATGGGAATATATCGATTTGAACGAAAGATTAAATCTACCATATTATTATCCAATACATGAGAATAGTACGGCATCTAACAGAAAATCTTTATTTGCTACCTTATTACATGGTGTTAAAGAAGACAAGTTATCTGAAGTTTATGACGACTCATATTTTACAACTAAGTTGACAAAGAGAGAGATTGAAGCAAAACTTTTTAGAGTAGATACTACAGATGCCGGTAAAGATGAATTGAATGCAGGAAATACTGATATTGAAGAATATATTACACGTACTGAATTAAGACCTCATGATATAGAAGGGTTTAAAATCAAAAGTGTTTGGTATTTTGACAAACGTCAAGGTGAAATGAAAGCACGTGTTTTGGCAATTGCTCCAATTGCTCCAGATGTTCAAACTAAAGGAAGGCAAGAACTGGAAGATGTTGCAGAAAAATTACCAATCTTTTGGGTGTGGTATCCTGGTGCAAGAGAAATCTTACACGATATGAAAGTGTTTAACGAAAAGAATGCTGCGTATCCAATTTCGTATGATCATTTATTCAATGCTAGACGTTATAATGCAATTATATATAGAGAAGAGAATATTTACGGTAATCGCGATGTTGCTCAATATGTAAAAGGGAATGCGTTATTTCAAGTGTTAGAATCTGATAGAATTAGAGAAAATATTAGAGACAAAGAACTTGACATGTGGAATTACTAATCTTCATTAGAAAATTAAAATAACAAAAAACGCTCGTAAATTTTTCGAGCGTTTTTTTTATGCTCTATTGTCATTCTGAGTGAAACGAAGAATCTGTTTAACGTTAGTTTGATGTAAGAAAAGCATAGAATATACTGTATATCATTATTTATAACGTTTTGTCATTCTGAGTGTAAACGAAGAATCTCACCAAATAAAGACTTATTTTTGCAGGATAAATCGAGCATGTAGAAATCATTATCATCCATATAAATGATTAACAGCGAATACATGTGACAATTAAAAGTAATATATAGACACATGAAAGTTGATTACATAATAGTTGGTTTAGGACTTGCAGGACTTGCATTTTCAAGAGAATTAACAAAACATAATAAAACGTTTATAATTTTTGAAGATGATTCTCAAAATTCCTCAAGAGTTGCCGGAGGAATGTACAATCCAATTGTTTTAAAACGATTTAATCCAGTTTGGGATGCTAAAAATCAACTAGAAAAAGCCATGCCTTTTTACAAGGAGCTAGAAGAGTTACTTGGAGGTAAATATGATTATAAAGTTGATATTTTCAGATTATTTACATCAATTGAAGAACAAAACAACTGGTTTGCAGCATGTGATAAACCTGTGTTAGCTGAATATTTGATTCCTAAAGTTGTTACTGATAATTATAATGGAATAGATGCTCCATTTGGTTATGGGAATGTCACTAAAACAGGGCGAATTGATACGCTAACTTTATTAAAAGATTATAAAAAATATTTAGAGAAGGAGAATTTAATCATCTATAATAAATTTGATTATAAGGCAATTAATCTAGATGAAGAGAACATAGAGTACAAAGACATAACTGCAACTAAAGTAGTTTTTTGTGAAGGATTTGGAATGAAAAAGAATCCATATTTTAAAACTTTGCCAATGGAAGAGGCAAAAGGGGAATTAATCACAATTCATGCACCAGAATTGGAAATTGATTTTGTTTTAAAATCATCTGTTTTTATAATGCCTTTAGGTGATGATTTATTTAAAATTGGAGCAACATTTAATTGGACTGATAAAACAAACACGCCTACAGAAAAAGCAAAAGAGGAACTTCTTGGTAAATTAAATACTGTTATAAATGTGCCTTATAAAATTGTTGATCATGTAGCAGGAATTAGACCTACAGTAAATGATAGAAGACCATTAGTTGGAATTCACAAGGAGCACAAACAATTAGCCATTTTAAACGGTTTAGGGACGCGAGGAGTTATGATTGCCCCAACTGTTGCTAAAGAACTCTATAATCACATTGAAAATAACGCAGAACTTAGAAATGAGATAGATATTTCTCGATTTAAATAATAGACTTTACTTCTTAGCGTATTTTTTGTCATAACTAACAAAGAAACTAATCCAAAGAAGTCTTGCTAAACGAAGATTTATTGGTGTAAAGACAATTAAAACTCCAATAATTGATAGGAAACTTTGAAATAAAGTAAGTCCTATAAAAACCTTTGAAATAATAAAAGCAGCAATACTCAATGCAACAGTAATTCCATAATTAATATACATTGCGCCGTAGAAAAAAGAAGGTTCCATTACGTATTTCAAATCACAATTGCTGCAATTTTCATGGAGTCTTAGGGTCTTTTCAAAATTGAATAAACTAATTCGTTCCTTAAAAAATTCACCATCGTGACATCGAGGGCATTTATTGTTGGCTATACTATAAAGTTTCGTTCCTTTTTTAAACATAATAACATCAAAAATAGATTACTTTTGCAAAAGTAAATTTTTCAAATCTTTTATACACTAACAATTATTACAATTTATGTTAAACATTCATAATTTAACCGTTTCATTTTCTGGAGAAGATCTATTTTCTGGTATTACCTTTAGACTAAATGGTGGTAATAGAGTTGGTCTTGTTGGAAAAAATGGAGCAGGAAAATCAACCTTATTAAAAGTAATATCTCAAGATATTGGATATGACACGGGAACTATGGCGTTTGAGAAAGATGTAAAAATCGGTTTTTTACGTCAAGATATTGATTTTGTTGCAGGTAGAACTATTTTGGATGAAGCCTATGAAGCATTCACAGAAATCAAAGAAATTGAAAGAAAACTTGATAAAGTAAATCAAGAATTGGTTGAGCGTACTGATTATGAAAGTGATTCTTATACCGAATTGATTAACGATATGACTGATTTGACACATCGTTTTGAATTGTTAGGAGGATATAATTACAAAGGAGATACGGAGAAGATTTTACAAGGTTTAGGTTTTCAAAGAGAAGACTTTGATAAACTTACAGATACTTTTTCTGGTGGATGGCGAATGCGGATAGAATTGGCAAAACTATTACTTCAAAAAAATGATATTTTATTGTTAGATGAGCCAACAAACCATTTAGATATTGAGTCGATTATTTGGTTAGAAAATTTCTTAAAGAATTATACAGGAGCCGTAATGTTGGTGTCGCATGATAAGATGTTCTTAGATAACGTCACAAACCGAACAATTGAAATTTCACTTGGAAAAATATACGATTATAAAAAACCATATTCTCAATTCTTATTATTAAGAGCAGAAATTAAAGAAAAGCAATTACAAGCACAGAAAAATCAAGAAAAAGAAATTAAGCAGAAACAGCATTTAATAAATAAATTTAAGGCGAAGGCAAGTAAAGCTTCAATGGCGCAATCGTTAATGAAGCAACTAGATAAGGTAGAGTTGATTGAAGTAGATCAAGACGACAATGCAGCAATGAATATTCGTTTTGCAATTTCTAAAGATCCAGGTAAAATTGTTATTGAGGCAGAAAATTTGAGTAAGAGTTACGGTGATAAACATGTACTTGAAAATGTAGATTTATTGATAGAAAGAGGCAGTAGAATTGCTTTTGTTGGTCAAAATGGACAAGGAAAATCTACATTAGCAAAAATGATGGTTGGAGACATCCCTTTTGAAGGTCATTTAAAGTTAGGGCATAATGTAGAGATTGGATATTTTGCTCAAAATCAATCAGAACACTTACCACCAGAAAAGACTGTTTTACAAATTATGGAAGATGCCGCGACGGATGGAAATAGGATGCGAGTTAGAGATATGTTAGGATCATTTTTATTTGGTGGAGATGCTGCAGAGAAAAAAGCAAAAGTACTTTCTGGAGGAGAACGTAACCGTTTAGCGCTATGTAAACTATTATTGGCACCATTTAATGTGTTGATAATGGATGAGCCAACAAATCACTTAGACATGGCTTCTAAAAACGTATTGAAAAAAGCCTTAATAAACTTTGATGGAACATTGATTGTAGTGTCGCATGATAGAGATTTCCTACAAGGATTAACAGATACGGTATATGGCTTTAAAGACAAAGTAATCAAAGAGTATTTAGGAGATATTGATTATTTCTTAAATCAGCATAAAATGGAAAACCTTCGTGAAGCAGAAAAGCGCACTAAAGTAGTTGTAGAAAAAAAACCTACAAATACTAACTCTAAGCAAAGTAGAGCACAAGAAAAAGAGCAAAAGAGATTGCAAAATAAATTATCAAATTTAGAAACTCAAATTTCTGATTTAGAAAAAGAAATCATCAATCTTGACGCTTTAATTTCTGAAGATTTTGAAAAAGTAAGTGCAGAACCAGAGTTCTTTAAGAATTATGAAGCAAAAAAAGAATTGTTGGATGAAGTTATGATGTCTTGGTCAGAACTTGATGATAAAATAAATGCCTAATATTGAGAACAGCACACTGCAAAAAATTACTTTTTCTGAAATAGTTCAGGATGACATTTCGCTATATATAAAACGAGAGGACTTAATTCATCCAGAAATTTCAGGAAATAAATATCGTAAACTAAAATACAATGTTGTTCAAGCAAAGTTAGAAAATAGAGGAACACTATTAACTTTTGGTGGCGCATATTCCAATCATATTTCTGCAGTTGCAGCAATTGGTAAACAACACAATCTCAAAACAATTGGTGTAATTAGAGGCGATGAATTAGGAGTAGATTTAGAAAAAACATTGGCAAATAATAAGACGTTGAAGTTTGCTTATGATTGCGGAATGCAATTCAAATTTGTTACACGATCAGATTATCGAGAAAAAACATCTAAAGTATTTATTGAAAAGTTGCAAAATGAATTTGATAATTTTTATTTAATTCCTGAAGGCGGAACCAATGAATTAGCAGTAAATGGATGTGAAGAAATTTTAAATTCAGAAACAGATAAATTCGATTATATTTGTGTTGCAGTTGGAACTGGCGGAACTATAGCAGGATTGATAAACTCTGCAAAAAAGCATCAGAAAGTTATAGGATTTCCAGTGCTAAAAGGAGATTTTTTGGCATCAGAAATTAAAAATTATACTGAGAAAACAACTAATTGGAGTTTGAATACTGATTACCATTTTGGTGGATATGCAAAAACGTCTGATGAGTTAATTGGTTTTATAAATCGATTTAAAAAGGAAACAAACATTCCTTTAGATCCTATTTATACAGGTAAATTGCTATTTGGTGTTGTTGATGCAATCAATAAAAAAGTATTTGAAAAAGATGCTAAAATTTTAGTGATTCATACAGGAGGAATTCAAGGAATCGAAGGAATGAATACAATTTTAAAGAAGAAAAACAGTTTGTTAATAGAATAAGAATACATTGATGAAGAAAATTAGTACAATTTTATTAGTTTCCATTTTTATGATGAGTTGTGGCTCAAAAAAGAAAGTTGTAACTACTAAAAAAACTCCTAAAAAGGAAATAGTTATTGTTGAAGAAACTCCAATAGAAATTCCGGCTAAAATTAAAAAAT
The DNA here is from genome assembly GCA_002733665.1 of Lutibacter sp. Taxonomy (GTDB): domain Bacteria; phylum Bacteroidota; class Bacteroidia; order Flavobacteriales; family Flavobacteriaceae; genus Urechidicola. The sequence goes on along the minus strand of NVWM01000027.1, from coordinate 79,245 downwards.
CATCAAACGGTGATGTAAAGTTAGCCTATATTGAGCAGTATAGTGATATTGCAATAGAGGAGATGAAGAAGTATCAAATTCCAGCAAGTATTACACTGGCTCAAGGAATTTTAGAATCAAGTAGTGGAAATAGTGAATTGACATTAAAATCAAACAATCATTTTGGGATAAAATGCCATAAAAATTGGAAAGGCGGGAAAACCTATCATGACGATGATGAAAAAGGAGAATGTTTTAGAGTTTATAAACATCCTGTTTATTCGTTTAGAGATCACTCGCTTTTTTTATATGGTCGTAAACGTTATATGGATTTATTTCGTTTAAAGATAACAAACTATAAAGGTTGGGCAAGAGGACTTCAAAAGGCGGGATATGCAACTGATAAGAAATATCCAAACAAATTAATAAAAATTATTGAAGACTATAAGTTATATGAATATGACGCGAAGGCTTTAGGAAAATCGGTTGATGAAATTAAAACGAAAGCTACTGATTCTCATACGGTAAGAAAAGGAGATACATTGTATTCTATTTCTCGAAAATATAAAGTATCAGTTGTTGATTTAAAGAAAATAAACGGTCTTGAAACAACTAATATTTCTGTTGGTCAAAAATTATATTTAACAAGGTTGGATAAAGATTAAGTTAAGAAATGTCATTCTGACTAAAGTCGAGAATCTGTATTTAATAAATAAAGATTCTTCGTTTCACTCAGAATGACAATGAGTATTATTGGCGCCTTACTTTACGATTCATACCTTCTCGTTTACCTTGTTTTTTCGAATTACGACCTTTATGCACACGACTTTTTTCCCACTTTTCGTATTGTTGTTCGTTTAAAATCTCTTTCATCTTCTTTTTCGTTTCGATTTGCTTGTCCAAATGGCTATTCATCATTTTTAAACGTTCTTCTTTTGAAGGTTTCGTTTTTTCTTGTCCCATTTTTTTCTTACGCTCCTCTCTTTTAAGACTTCGCTCTTTTGCCATTTCAAGATTTACTTTCTTGATTTCGACTTGTTGAGATTCAGTTAAGTCTAAATGCAAGGTCATTTTTTTAGTTCTCAATGTTGCAGCCTCTTCTGGAGTTAAATCTTTCATGAATTGTTGCCTTTCACCATCATGATGCTTTCTTTCCTTTTCTTGTGCTTGTGTGCTGATTGTCATTAATGCAATCAAAACAAATGCTAATTTTCTCATTTTTAATTGGTTTTAAAATTTATTACACATCTATGACCAAAAAAGATGTAAAAGGTTTAACTTTGAAATTCATTTTAACAAAATATTAATACAATGAAGAAAGTAATCGTTTTTTTAATGCTATCAACAATCATATTTTCGTGTAAACCAAAAGATGAAACAAGAGAGCCTATACAGCAAATAACTGTTGAGAAAAACCCATCAGAAATGACAAAAAATTTGAACAAGTACGTAACTGTAAAATTAACTGCGGATGTTGGTAAACTTACAGAGAACGAGCGTAAAATGTTGCCGATTTTAATAAAAGCAGCAGACAAGATGAATGACTTTTTTTGGTACGAATCTTACGGAGATAAAGACGCATTATTAAATTCTATTTCTGATGCTGATACAAAGAGATTTGTAGAGATAAATTATGGTCCTTGGGATAGATTAAACGGAAATAAATCTTTTATGGAAGGTTTTTCTGATAAGCCTTTAGGTGCAAACTACTATCCGAAAGATATGACAAAGGAGGAGTTTGAGAAATCTGATTTTGAAAACAAAGGAAGTATCTACACTTTTGTAAGAAGAGATGAAAACGGAAAATTATATGCAATTCCGTATCACAAACAATTTGGAGAAGAGATGATAGAAGTTTCTAATTTGTTATTAGAAGCTTCAAAATTAGCTGACAATGCTGGACTTAAAAAGTATTTAGAGTTACGTTCAAAAGCATTGTTGGATGATAATTATCAACCAAGTGATTTGGCTTGGATGGACATGAAAACGAATACATTAGACATCGTTATTGGTCCAATTGAAACATACGAAGACCATATATATGGTAATAAAGCATCGCATGAAGGGTATGTATTGATTAAAGATCAAGCATGGAGTGCAAAGTTGGCAAAATTTAGTGCGTACTTACCTGAATTGCAAAAAGGATTGCCAGTTGACGAAAAATACAAGCAAGAAGTTCCTGGAACAGATTCTGATTTAAATGCTTATGATGTAGTCTTTTATGCAGGAGATTGTAACTCAGGAAGTAAAACAATTGCAATTAATTTACCAAATGATGAAGAAGTGCAATTACAAAAAGGAACAAGAAGATTACAATTAAAAAACGCGATGAGAGCAAAGTTTGACAAAATTTTAGTTCCTATTTCTGATGTGTTAATTGATAAAAGTCAACGCAAACATATTACGTTTGATGCATTTTTTGCCAATACAATGTTCCATGAAGTTGCACACGGACTTGGAATAAAAAACACGCTTGATGGTAAAGGAACTGTTAGGAGTGCATTAAAAGAGCACTCAAGTGCTTTGGAAGAAGGAAAAGCAGATATTTTAGGATTGTATATGATACAACAGTTAACAAACAAAGGTGAATTAACGGACGACTTTAAAGATAATATGGTAACGTTTATGGCTGGTATTTTCCGTTCTGTTCGTTTTGGAGCATCTTCTGCGCACGGAAAAGCGAATATGATTCGTTTCAATTTCTTTAAAGAAAAAGGAGCATTTACAAGAAGTGAAGATGGAACTTTTAAAGTTAATTTTGATAAAATGGAAACTGCAATGAAAGATTTGTCAAGTTTGATTTTAAAATTACAAGGAGATGGTGATTATGATGGAGTAGCAAAGTTGGTTGCCGAGAAAGGAGTGATTTCTAAAGAATTACAAGCAGATTTAGATAGGCTAGGTGCTGCAAATATTCCTGTAGATGTTGTTTTTGAACAAGGAGTAAAAGCATTAGGATTGTAGGTAAGTGAGATTTCCTATTGTCATGACCAGTAAACAAAAAATGCTCCGAATTTCGGAGCATTTTTTTGTTAATATATATTGTTAATTCTTTGGTTCTGAAGATATTGGTGGAATTAATAGCCCTTGAAATTCTCCCTTATATAATGTAGCGGTAAATTCATCCTTCTTTCCAGTAGGAGAAGTGCCAGTCATAATTACCTTTGTTGTATTGTCATCTTGAATAAGTTTAATTTCTTGTTTAAAGCCAATGCTTGGATAAGAGAAAATATATTCTGGCTTTTCATATTCAACTCCGTTGTTTTTAACTAAAAATACTCTTCCTTGGTTTTTCTTAACATGAACTCCAGCAACGATAATATCTATATCACCATCATTGTCGTAGTCAACTTCAACTTGGTCAATAGTTTCTTTATCTAAATATTTAATATTTGGAATATTTTGAGAATAACTATTTAAGTAAAGCAATGTAAATGTTAAGATAATAAGGGGACTCTTAAAGGATTTTTTGTGTGTCATAAATCGTTTATAAAAGCAAAAATAATAATAGAAATAGGTTTAAAATTTAAATTTGACTTTTAGATAACAATTTTTTTCAAAATTAGGATTATTTTAATTAAAAACATACTTATAAAAAAAATAGTTTGGGAGGTTATTAACATTTTAAAGACTTTAATTACCTGTAATACATTAAGTTGTTTATTGTTGTTGTCCAGCTGATTCTTACACGGTTTTAGCCAATCACAATCGATTGATATTTAAATTATATAAACAAACAAGCTGTCAGCTGTTCTATAAAATTGACATTTTTTTTTAATTTAAAATAACCTTTTTGGTAACTCTAGAATTTCCATTTGTTATTACAGCGAAATAAACACCTTTTTCTAAGGTTTGTAAATTAATAGATTCGTGATTATTCAGATTAGATTTTTCATAAACCAGTTTTCCTAATAGATCATAAAAACGTATTGATGTATCACTAAGCTTTGTAGTATCAAAAGATAAGTTTAAGATTCCGTTAGTTGGATTCGGAAATAATTTAAACGTCGCAAAATTGTTTTGAGCAACATTTAGCGAACTAGAGCTTACAGCAAAATGTAATGCTGCGCCTAATGATCCTTTTGTAACTTCATATACATAATTCGGATCCATGTTTACAAGTAAATCAGTTGCTGTATGTGCGTGTGGAGTTTCATTTTTTTCATATATACCAGTAATAATCTCACCATTATTTTCAAAAGGTATATAATCTGAGGCGTAGGCGTTAGAAATTTCAGTATTCAAGTTTGAGTACAAGCCTATACACGTAGCCAAAGTATTTGTTGCTGTTGAAGAAGCAGCATTATTACTTGTAGGATTACTTTCATCTTGCTCACAAACAATGGTGTCATTTGTCATGCCACTTACACCACCAACTTCATCAATATTAAAAACTAATAGTATGTCTAAATCATTTGGAATAACTGTATTATCAACATAATAATTACTACCAATAAGACCATCTTCTTCACCGCTAAAATGTATAAATTTTATTGAATATTCTGTATCAACATCTTTTAGAAGTCTAGCCATTTCTAAAATTAATACAGTACCACTACCATTATCATTAGTTCCTGTTCCGTTAATGGTATCATAATGTGCATCTATAATAAGAAACGTATTAGGATATGTAGTACCAATTTTTGTAACTATAATATTATTACTTGTTCCGGCAGAATATGTAAACTCTTGTAACACTACATCACTATATCCTAGACTTTGATAACGAGCAGTAATCCAATTTTCAGTATTGGTTAATGCAGTTGTTCCGACTTCTTTTATTCCTAAACCTTCAAAAGTTGTTAAGTCATTTAGAATATTTGTAGAAGAAACATTGTCAACGATACTCCCATAAAAAGTATCATAGGTTTGTGCATTTACAGTTATTGAAAAACAACTAATAAATACTATAATTTTAATATAAAAATATTCTTTTCTCATTTTTTTTACTCTGATTAATAAAGTATAAAAACTTTATTCTACAATAGAAACAAACAAACCATTATCTGTTTTATCAACTTTTGCAAGTTTGTTTTTAGTCAAACCTTTAATGGTCTTATCCCATTTTTTATTTGATAAACCACTTTGTGATTTTAATTCGTTTAATTCGATAGGTGAATTTGATTTCAAAATATTAAAAACTACTTTTTCTTCATCACTCATAGCTACTGCCTTACGCTCAGGTTTCATTTGAGGAAAGAATAATACTTCTTGAATAGAAGCATTATTGGTCATAAACATCACCAAACGGTCAATTCCAATGCCAATTCCAGAAGTTGGAGGCATTCCGTATTCTAAAGCTCGTAAGAAATCTTGATCGATAAACATGGCTTCATCATCACCTTTTTCAGATAATTTCATTTGCTCTTCAAAACGTTCACGTTGGTCGATCGGATCATTTAATTCAGAATATGCGTTTGCCAATTCTTTACCAGCAACCATTAATTCAAAACGTTCTGTTAATCTTGGGTCATCACGATGTTCTTTACATAACGGACTCATTTCTTTTGGATAATCAGTAATAAAAGTTGGTTGAATGTAGTTGTGCTCACATTTTTCACCAAAAATTTCATCAATCAATTTTCCAACACCCATACTTTCATCAGCATTGATATCTAATTTATGACAAACTTCAATTAACTCTTTTTGATTCATTCCGTTAAGATCAAAACCAGTATGTTTTTTAATTGCTTCTAAAATTGGGACACGAGCATACGGTGCTTTAAAACTGATTTGATGCTCTCCAAAAGTTACCGTTGTCTTGTTGTTAGATTCTAATGCAATTCGCTCTAATAATTGCTCAGTCATGTCCATCATCCAGTTGTAATCTTTATAAGCAACATACAGTTCCATTACTGTAAATTCTGGATTGTGTGTTCTGTCCATTCCTTCATTTCTAAAATCTTTAGAAAATTCATATACAGCATCAAAACCTCCAACAATTAATCTTTTTAAGTACAATTCATTGGCAATTCTTAAGTACAATGGAATATTAAGAGCATTGTGATGAGTTATAAACGGACTCGCTGCAGCACCTCCAGGAATAGGTTGTAAAATTGGAGTTTCTACTTCAAGATATTCTCTTTCGTTAAAAAATTGGCGAATTGTATTGGTTATTTTTGTTCGTTTTATAAAAGTTTCTTTTACATGATCGTTTACAATCAAATCAACATAACGTTGACGGTAACGAGTTTCAGCATCTGTAAAACCATCGTGTACATTTCCGTCAGCATCCGTCTTTACAACAGGTAAAGGTTTTAGAGATTTTGAAAGTAATGTCAATTCTTTTACTTTTACCGATGTTTCTCCAACTTGTGTTTTAAAAACCGTTCCTTTTATACCAATTATATCTCCCATATCCATCAATTTTTTGAATACAGTATTGTACAAGACTTTATCTTCTGTAGGGCAAATTTCATCACGATTGATATAGATTTGCATACGTCCAGAACTATCTTTTAACTCTGCAAACGAAGCTTTTCCCATAATTCTTCGACTCATAATTCGTCCAGCAAGAACTACTTCTTTTCCATTATAAGTATCGAATTTTTCGGTAATTTCTTTAACTGTTGCAGTTGTTTCAAACTGTGCAGCAGGATAAGGGTTGATACCTAATTCACGAAGTTTTTCTAATGATTGCCTTCTAACGATTTCTAATTCTGATAATTGCATTCTAAAATTTTTATAAATGGATTTGATTTAAATCAAAAAGCAAAGATACAATCAATTAGGAAATAATTAGACGCTATAAAAAAGAATTCAAAAAAAGAGAAGTGATAGAAAAAAAATGTATTTTTGTAGTCTGCATGAAAATGTAGAGTTGTGTTGTTTTGACGTTGTTGAGACGTCAAAAGGTTTTAATTAACCAATGGAAAGCTTCCCGAACTTCGGGACGCTTTTTTTGTTTTAAGACAGTTTCTTTAAAGTAAGTATAGATTATTTTGTTTTGTCATTTCGAACGAATGTGAGAAATCTCATCCTGAGAATCACGTACTACTACGATGTAGATTCTTTGAGCAATATGATGCGATTTCTCAATCGCTATGCTCATTTCGAAATGATTAAGATTAAAAGAAAAGGTGCTTATATTCCAAGAATTTAGAGAAGTACAACCTTAAAAAAATGATACTAATCAAGAATTTTAATCCCGTTGAAAGCATAAATCCTATAAATGAACCAAATGCTGCTTTTACGGCTCTTGAGCTGTCTGTACTATCGTGAATCATTTCTCCAATAAATGCTCCTGCAAAAGGGCCAACAATAATTCCGAGAGGTCCTAAAAATAAAATTCCGATAATCAATCCAAAGACAGTTCCCCAAATTCCGTATTTGCTTCCTCCAAATTTTTTAGTTCCCCAAGCAGGAATGACGTAATCGAGTCCCCAAATAAGAATTGCAACTCCTAAAGTTATTCCGAGAAATGTCCAATCCATAGGTATTACTTTGGTAAAATGTAATAGGAGTAGTCCAATCCATCCTGTTAAAGGTCCTGGAAGAACGGGTAAAAAGGAGCCTATAATTCCGAGTAATATGAAAAAGAAGCCTAAAAAAAGTAAGAAAATATCCATGTGTTATATCTGTTTTTGTTTTCGTCAAGCTGAACTTGTTTCAGCATCACATTAATTTGCTTTTTAAGAGCAATGAGATTCTGAAATAAATTTAGAATGATGCAATGTTTGCAATATAACAATAACTGTGCTAAAAAATAACAACTTCTTAAGTGCGATTTATTTATGTGGAAAATGTATTTTTAATGTTCATTAAAATAAATATTAGATGACTAAAAAATATAAATTGATTTTAACCTTATGTGTTGGTTTTTTCTTTTTTTCTATGTCCAGTTTTGGACAAGAAGTAGAAGTAGTAGATGAAAATAGTGATGATATTGCATTTGCAATAATAGAAAAAGTTCCTGTTTATCCTGGATGTAAAGGTGAGGATAATCGTCTCTTAAGGGATTGTATGAATCTTAAAATAAAGAAGCATGTTGCATCAACATTTAACACCAAAAAAGCACGTAATATTGGCTTAATAGGAAAGCAAAAGATATATGTACAGTTTAAAATCATGAAAACTGGGAAAGTCAAAATTATGCGCGTTAGCGCACCTCATAAAAAGTTAGAGAAGGAAGCGAGAAGGGTCGTGAATAAGCTGCCTAAAATGATTCCCGGAGTTCAAGATGGTAGAAATGTCAATGTAACATATATGTTACCAATAGGTTTTAGGGTAGAATAATTAAAAAACTACCACTTTTGTAAAGCAGCGCATCAATGAAATTAAAAGAGAATACTTTTTAGAAGGCGAGATTGTAGATTAATACCAATCACACTTTCAAATATCGCATAAAAATTGTTTCTTTTAGAGATTACTTGTCGTTTAAAAATAGAACCGTAACTGAGGCTATGCTTATATTTTTCGCCTTAACTAATTCTAAAACAATTCATTTTTTTAATACAATATTTAAAATTATAATTGGTATAAAAGAAAATGTTGTACTTTTCAGTCATCAATTAAAACAGATGTTACAGCGTACTATTATTGTTCTTTTTTGTGTTTTTTTATTGACTTCTTGTGAGTTTTTTAAAAAGAAAGAATTTACACCAACAGTTGTTATAGATACAATTGTTGATTACAATTCTGTAGATGTTTTCCCGTTGTTTCCTAGTTGTGATAGCATTCCTTCACAAGAAAAGCAGAAAATTTGTTCGCAAATAAAACTCTCTGAACATATTTATGCATCCTTGTCAGATTACGAAATTGTAACTTCTGATATAATTAACGACACAATTTTAGTCAAAATTAATATTGATAAAACTGGAAAAACAAGCTTGTCGGATTTACAATCTTCTAGATTCATCAAAGATCAAATTCCAAAATTAGATAGTTTAATTGCAAGTGGAATTAGCAATTTACCTTTGCTAAAACCAGCAATTAAGAGGGGAATGCCTGTTACTACAGAGTTTACTTTACCGATTGTTGTGAAGAATTAATGCTTTTTGTCATTCTGAACAAAGTGAAGAATCTGTAGTATATTTTACCAAGTAGATTCTTCGTTGCACTCAGAATGACACTAATAAACCTAATCATTGATTTGTCATTCCGCACTTGATGCGGAATCCATAAATACAATATAGAGATTCCTGCCCTCGCAGGAATGACAGTTTCATTAATCATTCAACATTTTCCAAAGCATATCTTTCAATTCTACCAAGCCTTTTTGAGCAATAGAAGAGATAAACAAATGTGGAATGTTTTCAGGTAAGTCTTGTTCTATTTCTGCTTGTAACTCATCGTCAAGCATATCGGATTTTGAAATAACTAATAAGCGTTCTTTATCGAGTAATTCTGGATTGTGTTTTTTGAGTTCGTTTAATAAAACTGCATATTCTTTATTGATGTCGTCACTATCTGCTGGAATTAAAAATAGCAACGTAGAATTACGTTCAATATGTCTTAAAAATCGATGTCCAAGACCTTTTCCTTCAGCTGCACCTTCTATAATTCCAGGAATATCTGCCATTACAAAAGTCTTGTAACCTCTATATTTTACGATACCTAGATTTGGCTTTAAAGTTGTAAAAGCATAGTCTGCAATTTTTGGTTTTGCAGCCGTTACTACTGATAATAATGTTGATTTCCCTGCATTTGGAAATCCAACCAAACCAACATCTGCTAATACTTTTAATTCTAGTTGATACCAATCTTCTATACCATCAATTCCAGGTTGTGCATATCTTGGAGTTTGATTTGTAGAAGATTTGAAGTGCCAGTTTCCGCGTCCACCCATTCCACCTTCAGAAAGAATAACTTCTTCACCATCATGCGTAATTTCGAAGATAACTTCGTCAGTTTCTGCATTTCTAACAATAGTTCCTAAAGGCACATCAATATACACATCATCACCATCCGCTCCAGTACTTCTACTTTTACTTCCATGACCTCCATGTTCGGCTTTGAAGTGTTTTCTATGTTTTAAATGAAACAATGTCCACAAACCTTTATCAGCACGAATAATTATATGACCTCCACGACCACCATCTCCACCGTCAGGACCTCCTTTGGTGATAAATTTTTCACGATGTAAATGCACCGAACCTTTACCTCCTTTACCAGAAGCAGCGTGAATTTTTACGTAATCGACAAAATTTCCTTCAGTCATTTTTTTTATTGTTGTCATTCCTGCGAAGGCAGGAATCTTATTAAAATATTAGCGATGATAATTATGAGATTCCTGCCTTCGCAGGAATGACAATAATTAAAGTGTATCTATAATTTCACTCAATCGTACTGTAATTTCTTTTATAGTCCCAACACCATCAGCACCAAAATACTTGTTTTGTTTTGCGTAATAGTCTTTTAAAATAGCAGTCTTGGTATTGTATTCATTAAATCTATTTCTGATTTTTTCTTCATCTTGATCGTCAGGTCTTCCACTTGTTTTTCCTCTTTCCAATAATCTTTCAACCAATAAATCTTCAGAAACTTCTAGCGCAACCATCCCATCAATAATTTCTCCTTTTTTTGCTAAAAAGGCATCCAGAGCTTTTGCTTGAGAAGTCGTTCTTGGAAATCCATCAAAAATAAAACCTTTTGCATTTGGAGTTTTATCTACTTCAGCCTCCAACATATTTATAGTAACTTCGTCAGGAACTAAATTACCATCATCCATATATGATTTGGCTAATATTCCAAGTTCAGTTTTATTTTTGATATTATATCTAAACACATCTCCAGTAGAAATATGGATCAAACCATATTTTTCTTTTAACCTCGTTGCTTGTGTTCCTTTTCCAGCTCCTGGAGGACCAAATAATACAATATTTGTCATCTTGTGTGTTGTTATTTTATAGATACTTGCTAAATTTCTGCCTAAATTATTATAATCTAAACCGTAACCAATAATAAATTCATCTGGAATTGAAAGTCCAATATAATCTATTGGTAATGCTTTGGTAAAAACATCAGGTTTAAAGAATAATGTTGCAATTTTAAGCGTTTTTACGTTTCGGTCTTTAAAGATGTCATAAATTTTCTGTAATGTATTTCCTGTGTCAATAATATCTTCAAGAATAACTACAGTACGTCCTGTTAAGTCCTCATTAATACCAACCAATTCATTCACTGTCCCTGTAGATTTTGTGCCTTCATATGATGCGAGTTTTACAAAAGAGACTTCGCAATCATCTGTATAATGTCGAATAAAATCGGCAACAAACATGAATGAGCCATTTAATATTCCAATAAAAATAGGTGTTTCACCTTCACAGTCAATTGCAATTTCCTTGACCATTTTTTGTACGATTTCTTCTATTTTCTGTTTAGAAATATATGGTTTGAAATGGCTGTCGTGTAATTTTATGATACTCATAATGGTTGTTAATAGAATACAAAAATAATAAAACCGTTCTGAATTTTCATCGGAACGGTTTTATATGTTATTTAATAAGGCATCTTATTTTTTACCTTCGTCTAATTTTTTTGAGGTGTCATACATTATTGGCGATGCAATAAATAATGATGAATATGTTCCTACAAGAACACCAACTATCAATGCAAACATAAACCCTTTGATAGAATCTCCTCCGAAAAAGAATATTGCTGATAGCACTACCAATGTTGTGATTGATGTGTTAATCGTTCTTCCTAATGTTGTACTTAATGCGCTGTTTACTACTCTAGAATATTTCCAAGAGCCGTGCGTTTTAGTAAATTCTCTAATTCTATCAAAAATAACTACAGTATCATTTAGTGAGTAACCTACTACCGTAAGTATTGCCGCAATAAATGATTGCCCTATTTCCATATCAAATGGCATTATTTTGTAGAAAATTGAGAAGATTGCCAATACAATTAATACATCATGGAAAACTGCCACAACTGCACCTAAACTATATTGCCATTTTCTAAATCGGAATAAGATATATAAGAATACTACGAGTAAAGACCCAATTATTGCCCAACCTGCAGCTGTTTTGATATCATCAGCAATCGTTGGTTCAACTTTCATTTTACTTTCTATTCCTGCAGATCTTTCTCCTTCATAATCTACTTTAAATTGCTCTAAAGTTGTTCCGTCAGGTAAATAAGATCGTAAACCATTAAATAATAAGTCTCTTACTTCACCATCTATTTCATTTCCTTCTTCCTCAATTTTATACTTTGTTGTAATTTTTAATTGATCACTTCCTCCATACGTTTTTACTTCAGGAGCATCTCCAAAAACACCTTGCAATGTACCTCTTACTTCTGTTGCGTTAGTTGGTTGATCAAACTTCACAATATATGAACGACCTCCAATGAAATCTACTCCGTAATTTAAGCCATTAGTTAATAAAGAACCAACACCTAAAAGAACAACAGTACCAGAAATAATATATGCAATCTTACGTTTCTTTAAGAAATCAATATTTATGTTTTGGAACCAACCTTTAGTAATATTGGTGTTGAACGTTAGGTTGTTTCCTTTGCTTGTATACCAATCTAATAATAAACGAGAGATAAATACTGCTGTAAAGAATGATGTAGCAATACCAAGCATCAATGTATATGCGAAACCTTTAATTGGGCCTGTACCAAATATGAATAAGATTATACCTGTTAATAGTGTTGTAACATTGGCATCAAAAATTGCAGATACGGCTCCTTTAAAACTAAAACCTCCAGCAATTGCTTCTTTTAATCCTTTTCCGTTTGCCAATTCTTCTTTGATACGTTCAAAGATGATTACGTTCGCATCAACTGACATACCAATGGTTAAGATAATACCTGCAATTCCTGGTAATGTTAATACTGCTCCAAAGGATGCTAACCATCCGAAAAGGAATAAGATATTTACTGCTAAAGCGATGTTTGCAAACAAACCTGCTTTACCATAATAGAATACCATCCATATTAAGATTAATAACAACGCTATTCCGAAAGAAATAAAACTACTATTAATTGCTTTTTGTCCTAATGATGCTCCTACAACTTCAGATTGAATAATATGTGCAGCAGCAGGAAGTTTACCTGCTTTTAATACGTTTGCTAAATCTTCTGCTTCTTCTATGGTCATATTACCACCAGAAATAGAAGTATTTCCTGCTAAAATTGGGTCACCGACTCTTGGTGCAGAATGCACTTCGTTATCAAGAACTACGGCAACAAATCCTCCATTTGCGTTATCTGTTGTTAGTTTAGCCCATTTTTTTGTCCCAGAACTATTCATAGACATACTCACTTCTGGATTAGATCTTAATTGATCAAAACTTTGTCTTGCATCATCTATTACATCACCTTCTATTGGTGCAATATCGGCTCTATTTCCTTTGATAGCATATAATGATAATACTTCGCCACTTGGCTTGGCATCCCATAAAAATTTTACATAGCGCAATTCAGTTGGCAATGCAGTTTGCACTTCTTTCATTGCAAGAAACTTATTTACTTTTGCAGTGTCAATAATTGCAGCAAAACCAATAACAGAACTTTTTTGTTGCTCAGATTGTGCAAAATTTGGTTGCAAATATGAAAATAATCTGTTTTGTTTTTTTGGAGCAACAAGTGTATCTGTTGATGCCTCACCTAATAAATCATCAATACTTTCAGTAATAGTTGAATCTTTTGCTTCTTCAGTAGTAGTTTCATCTTTAAATAACTCTGCAGTTTTTGCATCTGCTTCAAATAAGTAGTTTTGAACTTCACTGTTAGCATATGCTTCCCAGAATTGTAATTCAGCAGTACTTTGTAATAATTTTTCAACACGAGTAATATCTTTTGCTCCAGGTAATTCAATTAATATTCTACCAGAGTTTCCAATACGTTGAATGTTTGGTTGTGTAACACCAAATTTATCAATACGACTTCTCAATACTTGAAAAGCAGTAGAAATAGAAGCGTCAATTTCACCTTTAATGATTGGCTCTACTTCAGCATCTGTGTTTTTAAAAGTGATTTTTCCACTTAATGATTTGTTTCCAAATATGCTTGGATCACTAAGATTTATAGTTCCGTTGCTTGCTTTTTTGAATTCTTCAAAAAACAAATCTACATACGTTCTGTCACTATTTTTTTGTGCTATTGATGCAGCGTTTAAGGCATTATTAAACACTTCGTTTTTCGAATTGTTAGACAATCCTATCAAAATATCTTTTACAGATACTTGTAGTATCGCGTTGATTCCTCCTTTTAAATCCAAACCTAAATTCATAGCCTTGTCTTTAATGTCGTTGTAAGTAAATTTTCCTAAAAGAATAGAATCATTAGCAACTGAATCTAAATATGATCTTTCAAATTTTGCTATTTTAGTAGCATCTCCATCTGCTTTTAATATTGAAAATTCTTTTGCGTCTTTCTCTACATTGTTTGCGAACCAAGTAAACGATAATTGGTACAAACTCACTATTCCGAAAAGGATAGCAAATAACTTAATAAGTCCTTTATTCTGCATTCTAATTTAATTTAATTCTTTAAATTCTTAATAAACGCGCAAATATATAATTTTCAACACTAAAACTCACTACTTTTTCGCTAAAAGATTGGTTGAAAGTTGCTTTTGTATTTACAACTATATTGTTAAGGGCTAACTTTTACTCGTAGTGCATTTAGTACTGAAAGAGTTTCGATTTGCGTCTGTTCGAGTGAAATTTTGATAAAAATTTTGTATCGAGAACTTTTTTTTAATAAAAATACTATTCTCGATATTATTTTTATTCGCTTTACTTCTAAAAATCACTCGAATTCACATTTTTTTCTAATATATATAATATGCAACTTTAATTCTTTTTGAAGCTTCTTTTTATAGAAGAATGATTTATATTAGCATCTTAAAATTTTATTAAATGAAACGAGCATGTTAAAAGTATTCTCATCTAAGAGGATGATTATTAGTGAACACATGAGTCAGTTAAAGAACAATAAATAAAGAACACATGAAATACTTATCAGATATAGAAATTGCACAAAACACAACGCTAACTCACATTAAAAATATAGCAGAGAAGTTACAGATAGATGAAGATGATATTGAAATGTACGGAAAATACAAAGCAAAACTTCCATTAAAATTTATTGATGAGAAAGTAATAGCAAAGAATAATTTGGTTTTAGTTACGGCATTAACGCCAACACCTGCAGGAGAAGGTAAAACCACAGTTTCTATAGGTTTGACAGAAGGACTAAACAAGATTGGAAAACAAGCAACAGTCGTTTTAAGGGAGCCGTCTTTAGGTCCAGTTTTTGGAATCAAAGGAGGAGCAGCAGGAGGAGGATATTCTCAAGTTGTACCTATGGAAGATATAAACTTACATTTCACAGGTGATTTTAATGCAGTAGAAAAAGCAAATAATTTATTGTCGGCATTGATAGATAATAATTTGCAAAGTAAAGTTGGTAACTTGAATTTAGATCCAAGAACTATTTTTTGGAAACGTGTGATTGATATGAATGATAGAGCCTTAAGAGATATTACGATTGGTCTTGGAGGAACTGGAAACGGGATTCCACGTCAAGACGGTTTTAATATTACGCCTGCATCAGAAGTGATGGCGATTTTATGTATGGCTTCAGATTTCGAAGATTTAAAACAACGTCTTGGAGATATTTTTATTGGTTTTACATTTGATAAGAAAACTATTTTTGCTCGTGATTTAAAAGCAGAAAATGCGATGGCAATTTTACTGAAGGATGCTATCAAACCAAACTTAGTACAAACTTTAGAGAAAAATCCGGCAATTATTCATGGAGGACCTTTTGCTAATATAGCACAAGGAACAAACACAATTATTGCAACTAAAATGGGATTGTCATTATCTAACTATGTAGTTACAGAAGCAGGTTTTGGAGCAGATTTAGGAGCAGAGAAATTCTTAAATATAAAATGTCAAAGTGCAGGATTAAATCCAAAATGTGTGGTTTTGGTAGCAACAATTAGAGCGCTACGTCATCATGGAGGCGCAAAAAAAGAAGAGTATAATACGCCAAGTGTTGAGCGTGTTCAAAACGGATTTCCAAACCTTGAGAAGCATATTGAAAACATTAGAAAATTTAATATAGAGCCAGTAGTTGCGATAAATTCTTTTATTTCTGATAGTCAAGAAGAAGTAGATTTTATTATTGATGCTTGTAAGAAATTAGGTGTTCAAGCAGTAGTTTCAGAAGGTTGGGCAAAAGGAGGAAACGGAACACAAGATTTGGCAAGAGCCGTTGTAGATGTTGTAGAAAACAAGGCAACACAATTCAAACCATTATACGATTGGAAATCTCCAATGAAAGAAAAAATAGAAACCATTGCAACAGAAATTTATGGAGCAGATGCTGTTGTGTTTGATAAGAAAGCATTATTGAATTTGCGTAGAATAGAAAGACTAGGCTTTAATGACTTCGCAGTCTGCATGGCAAAAACACAAAAATCTTTTTCAGATGACGATACAAAAATTGGTCGTCCAACAGGATTTAAAGTAACAGTTAGGGAAATAGAAATTGCTGCAGGAGCACGATTTGTAATTCCAATTTTAGGTAAAATGATGCGTATGCCTGGATTACCAGCAACACCTGCAAGTGAAGGGATGACCATTGATAATAATGGTGTTATTTCTGGATTGTCTTAGATACTAATTATTTCGCAGAGTTTCTAAAGCCTTGTAGGTTTTTATTCTCACGGTTTTTCTTTGCGAACTTTGCGACAAGACTTTGTGTACTTTGCGGTTAAGTAAAGTTATTCAGGTAATCTTTTATTCATAACCGCAAACCAAAGAGGAGGAACGAGTGCCAAAAGCATCATTCCAGGATAACCTGTAAACATTTGAGGTGATTCTTCATGAGAGTCTAATAATTGATAAGGTTTGCTTGCTCTATGATGGTGGTCTGAATGTCTAGAGAGTTCGAATAATAAAATGCGACCTAAAGTATGATCAGAATTCCAAGAATGTTTTAAAGTTACAACTTCATAGCGTCCGCTTTTTTTCTTTTTGCGGAGTAAGCCGTAGTGCTCAATATAATTTACGGTTTCGAGCAATAAAATTCCCAAAATTGCAGCCGACAAAAAATAAAGTAATATTACTTTTCCAAAGAAAAAATAGATGCTTACAACCAAAGTAATTTGAGCAATCGTATAAATTATCATTTTGTTATTGATGGATATAACTGATTTTTTTAGAATTGTCAGCCTTTTCTTTTCTAATTGCCATGCTTTAAAATAACTTCCTATTTGAGAGCGAAACCAAAAGGTAAACAGCCATTCATTTTTGCGAGCAGTTGCTGCATCTTCAGGAGTGGCAACGTCAAAATGGTGTCCTGTGTTATGGTATGGTAAAAAGTGAGATTCGAGAGAAGTGAGCAGTAATACTTCCCCTAAAAATTGCTCAAAACGATTGGTTCTATGTCCTAATTCATGACCAACATTTATTCCAAGAACTCCACATAATATCCCCATTGATGTAATTCTACCAACTAAATCTACTGTAGAAATATCTTCTTGAACAACTTGAAAAAACAGGAGTAAAGCAGCAATTTGAATTGGAACCATCAGAAATAAAAGCACACTGTAATACGAGTCTTTTGTTGCAGATTCGACTTCCATTTCTGATAAGTTTTGCTTGTTTGGTTTAAAAAATAATTCTAAAATGGGAACAGCAACAAATGTAATTAATAAGGGTAAAAAAGTAAGAAGCCCTGTAGATGTAAAAGAAATATATGCTGTTATTGGTAATATGAGAATACCTAAGTATTTTAATTTTTTCATAGTAAAAATTGTTATCCAGTAAATATACAGATAAAAATTTAATCGTAAACAAACTTTTTATGCAAGACGAATTTCCCTTCTTGTTTTTTGAAAATGTAGATATTTAATTCACCTTTAGGTTTTGATATTGAATCACCTACTGAAAGGGATTTTTTAAACTCATTAAGGCTATTAGCCATAATAAACTGGTCTTTTTGATCATTTAGATGAAACACAACTAATCCAGGATATATCCTCTTATAATCACGAACAATACCATTGAAATTTTTGTCTATTGGTTCCTTAGCAATCATTATAGATACAAATCCTAAAGTAAAAATAATAATAGTGAGTGATATTATTAAAATAAAAGCGATTTTTCGATTCATGTTAACTTATATCTGTAAATATACACATAAAAAAAATCCTCATAAAAATATTTCTATGAGGATTTTTAGATTAAAATAGGAAAATTTAAATTTCTAGCAATTCATTTGTTTTCTTAACAGCTGCTGCACTTTCTTGCATTTTTGCTTTTTCTGCATCTGTTAAATCAATTTCAACAATACGTTCAATACCGTTTTTACCTAAAATCACAGGAACTCCAATTGAAATATCATTTAAGTTATATTCGCCTTCTAATAAAGTAGAAGCTGGAAACATTTTTTGAGCGTCAGTTGCAATGGCATGTACCATTCCAGAAACTGCTGCTCCTGGAGCATACCAAGCACTTGTACCTAATAAACTTGTTAATGTTGCGCCACCAACTTTGGTATCTGCAGCAACTTTTTCTAATCTATCTTCAGATAAAAATTCTGATACTGGAACTGAATTTCTTGTTGCCAATCTTGTCAACGGAATCATTCCTTTATCAGAATGACCGCCAATTACCATTCCATCAATGTCAGAAATTGGAGCGTCTAATGCTTCAGCCAAACGGTATTTGAAACGTGCAGAATCTAATGCTCCACCCATTCCAATAATTCTGTTTTTAGCAATTCCTGTAGTTTTATGAACTAAATATGCCATAGTATCCATTGGATTACTCACTACAATAATAATTGTATTTGGAGAGTGTTCTAACAAACTTGAAGAAACCATTTTTACGATTCCTGCATTGATGCCAATCAATTCTTCACGTGTCATTCCAGGTTTTCTTGGGATTCCTGAAGTAATTACACACACATCACTATTTGCTGTTTGTGAATAATCATTTGTTACACCAGTAATTTTGGTGTCAAATTTTAATAAAGATGCAGTTTGCATTAAATCCATTGCTTTACCTTCAGCAAAACCTTCTTTAATATCAAGGAGTACTACTTCAGATGCGAAATTTCTAATGGCAATATACTCTGCACAACTTGCGCCTACTGCTCCAGCGCCTACTACTGTTACTTTCATTTTTGTTTTTTATTTATTGTTTTATAGATATCTGAAAAGTATTTCAAATGTCATTTTGAGCGGAGTCGAAAAATCTTTTTTAGGGTAAACTAATAATTTGATTATTAGAGATTCTTCATTTCATTCAGAATGACACTTTTCAGACTTATTTATTTTTAAACATCAATATTTGCATACTTTGCATTATTCTCAATAAACTCTCTTCTTGGCGGAACTTCATCACCCATCAACATAGAAAACACTCTATCTGCTTCTGTAGGATTTTCAATAATTACTTGCCTCATTGTTCTAAATTCAGGGTTCATAGTTGTGTCCCATAATTGTTCAGCATTCATCTCTCCAAGACCTTTGTATCGTTGAATAGAAGTTCCTCCGCCCATTTGTTGAGTTATCAAATCACGTTGGTCATCATTCCAAGCATATTGTCTTTTCTTCCCTTTTTTAACTAAGTATAAAGGTGGAGCAGCAATATAAACACAACCTTCTTCAATTAGTTCTTTCATATAACGGAAGAAGAATGTTAG
The DNA here is from genome assembly GCA_002733665.1 of Lutibacter sp. Taxonomy (GTDB): domain Bacteria; phylum Bacteroidota; class Bacteroidia; order Flavobacteriales; family Flavobacteriaceae; genus Urechidicola. The sequence goes on along the minus strand of NVWM01000027.1, from coordinate 59,643 downwards.
AATTAGTGTAGAAATATGACTACCATCAACATCGGCATCACACATTATGACTACTTTTTTATATCTTAATTTTGACAAGTTCAATGCTCTTGGATCTTCTTCTGTTCCGATAGAAACTCCTAATGCTGTAAACATATTTTTGATTTCTTCATTTTCAAAAACTTTGTGTTGCATTGCTTTTTCTACATTCAATATTTTACCTCTCAACGGTAATATTGCTTGGAACATTCTATCACGTCCTTGTTTTGCAGTTCCACCTGCCGAATCTCCCTCAACAAGGAAAATTTCACATTTATCTGGATCAGTTTCTGAACAGTCACTTAATTTTCCAGGCAATCCACCAATAGACATTACGGTTTTACGTTGCACCATTTCTCGTGCTTTACGTGCTGCATGTCTTGCTTGTGCTGCTAATATTACTTTTTGAACAATAATTTTAGCATCGTTAGGATTTTCTTCTAAATAATCAGTTAGCATTTCTGATACCGCTTGGCTAACTGCAGAAGTAACATCTCTATTTCCTAATTTTGTTTTTGTTTGCCCTTCAAATTGTGGTTCGGCAACTTTTACAGATATAATTGCTGTTAATCCTTCACGAAAATCATCACCAGCAATTTCAAATTTTAAGTTTTTAAGTAACCCAGAATTTTCGGCATATTTTTTCAATGTTGCTGTCAATCCGCGTCTAAAACCTGCAAGGTGAGTTCCACCTTCATGTGTATTAATATTGTTTACATAAGAATGCAAGTTTTCTGTATACGAAGTGTTATAAACCATTGCAACTTCAACTGGAACGCCGTTTTTCTCGCCTTCCATTGATATAACTGTACTCGTTAATTGCTCACGTGTTGCATCTAGATATTCAATAAATTCTGGTAAACCTCTATCGCTGTAGAAAGTTTCAGTGATTTCATTTCCCTCATCATCTTTGGTGCGTCTATCGGTTAATGTGATAGTCAACCCTTTATTCAAGAATGAAAGTTCACGTAATCTTGTTGCTAAGGTGTCGTAGTTAAATTCTGTTGTGATTTTAAAAATTGTATCGTCAGGTAAAAAAGTAACCATTGTCCCTTTTTTATCACTTTCTCCAATTGGTTTTGCAGGATATGATGTTTTTCCTTTTTCATATTCCTGTACCCATTCTTTTCCGTCTTTATAAACAGTTGCTTTTAAATGATTAGATAGCGCATTTACAACAGACACACCTACACCGTGCAATCCTCCTGAAACTTTATAAGAATCTTTGTCGAATTTTCCTCCAGCACCAATCTTTGTCATTACAACTTCAAGTGCCGATACTCCTTCTTTTTTATGGATTCCAACAGGAATACCACGACCATTATCTAATACTGAAACGGAGTTGTTCTCATTTATCCAAACATCAATTTTATCACAATGACCTGCCATTGCTTCATCAATCGAGTTGTCAACGACTTCATACACCAAGTGATGTAATCCTCTTACGCCAACATCTCCAATATACATGGATGGACGCATACGTACATGCTCCATTCCTTCCAACGCCTGAATACTATCGGCTGAATAATCGTGTTTTTTTGCTTCTTCGCTCATATATTATTTATAAGTTATACTATCTGGTCGAGCGCAGTCGAGACCTTTTTTAATATTTAAAATTGCTAACTGTTGAAGTAGTTCTCGACTGCGCTCGAACGGACAAAATTAAATACCGAATGATATAGAAACAAAGATACGGAATGAGAGTGTCTCTTTGAAGTGATTTAAGATGTGTTATTTGAAGTTATTAACAATCGAAAATTTAATAATAGTTCGTTAAATCGCTTGAAAACCACTTTAAAGTTGACGTTTTGTTTTTTCGAGTTTTTAAAGGATAAGAAATATAGATTCGTTCTAAAATCTATTTAAAATGAGTCGTTTATTTGCAATAAAAAAGCGTTTCAATAAACAAAAGTCTATTGAAACGCTAAAATTTTTTTTTAAAGAAGAAAAACTTAGAAAGGTCTATTTACCTTTTTGATCTCTTTGTTCTTGCCTTTGCATTCTGCCTTAGATTTTCCTTTGCATTCCGCTTTGGCTTTACCTTTACATTCTGCCTTAGCCTTGCCTTTGCATTCTGCTTTAGATTCTCCTTTGCAACAAGTTGCTTTAGTTACAGAAGATTCAGCACTTTCAATTTTTGATATTTCTGTAACTTCATTTTTTGTTTCTGTTGCTCCTTGTGCATTTGTAATAGCAACAAAGAATAAACCAAAAGTTAACGTTAAAATTATTTTTTTCATGTTATAAAAATTTAATATTAATAATATATATCCGCTAAAATACTTTTTAATAAAATAATAACAAGTGTTTTTTTTTGTAAAAAAAAGTTAAAATTAAAAAATAATACTATTCGGTTCTACCTCAACAGTGTAATAAATCAATTAAATTCTTTTTTAGTTTTATAAGTGTTATTTTTATGCCAGAAATGAATCTCTTGAAAATAAACTATCCATTTGACCCAATATTTAAACATCACTTGCTAATTGCATTAAGTTTAGCAATTTGGATATTTGTATTTTTATATTTTACAGAACCTTTAGATATTAATGAATTTAGTGATTCTGAAAAATCCATCTATTTGCCTGCGTATGGTGTTTTGGGCTCTTTATTGTACATCATTTCACTTCCAGTTCAATATTTGTTATATAATAGGTTTCAAAAAAAATGGTCAATCTTATCAGAAGTGGTTTTTTTAATACTATTTATTATTATTTCAATTATTGGACTTCGATTATTTTATCTTTATGTAGTCGTTCCAAATGAAAGAAATCCATACACTTTTAGTTATCATTTAAAATCAATCATATTTCCTGCGTTAATTACTATTTTACCAATTGTGGTTATTGGTCGTTTTGGTTTTGGGAAGTATAAGCAGAAAAAACTGGAAGCACAAAAGATTGAAATTAAAGGAGAAGGAAATTATGATTGTTTGAAATTATTGTTAGATGAGCTCATTTGTATTCAATCTTCGGATAACTACATAGAAGTATTTTACATTTCTGGAACTGCTTTAAAGAAAAGCTTAATCCGAAATAAATTATCTGTTATTGCTGATGAGTTTCCAGAATTGTTACGAACACATCGTAGTTTTATCATAAATCCTTTTCACTTTCAGAGTTGGAAAACCGAAAAAGGAAAAATTTCTGTAGTACTTTCTTATGATATTGAAGTGCCAATTTCAAAGACATATCAAGATGTTGTAAAATCTGAATTAAATTCCACCACAAAATAAAATGGTTTCGCCCCAAAACACTTATATAATTGAGTTTATTGTGCTTTCTGATTTAGATTTGTATCTGAAAGTTTAATCAAACAAAACCACTTAATTATGAAAAATTTAGCAACACTTTTAATCGTTTTCTTATTAGTCTCTTTTAATATTAATGCACAATCAGAAACTTGTGATTGTAAAAAGGATTTAGACTTTGTAGTCGAAAAAATAAAAGAGATGCCATCTTATAAAAAACAAATTAGGAATGATAAATTAGTAGAATTTAATTCTACATACAATGAATCAGTTTTAAAAATGAAACAACCAATCTCTCTTATTGATTGTTTTCAATTATTGCAAAAGCAACTTATGATTGTGAATGATATTCATGCAAATATTTATTTCGAAAAGAAATTTTTAACAAAAGAAGTTATTGAAGATGACTCAAAATTAGTAGAATTTAAAAACTCTGATATTTTTAAAAACCATCCAAAAACAACATTTAATCTTGTAGAATTAGAAACAAAATTAAAGCAAAAACCAAATAGTAGTTTGGAAGGTATTTATAATTATAGAGATATTCAAAAAATTGGAATTTATTTATCTGAAAACAAAAAAGACTTAATTGGTGTTGTATTAGAAAGTAATGTTAATAATTGGGAAGCAGGTGAAATTAGATTTTATGCAACACATACTACAGGAAATAAATACAATGTATTTGATTATAATATAACAAGTAGAAGTCCATCAATAAAAAAAAGTATATCATTTGAAAACGGAAGGCTTTGGGGATATAAAAAAGTAGATAATGCGCTAAATCATGAATTTGCTCCAAAAGAAAATAAAGATTTAGAATTTAAACAGTTGACAGATAATGTGCAGTATTTATATTTTAAAAGTTTTAGTAATAAAAAAAGGAAAGCATTTAAGCCTTTTTATAAAGAAGTGAAAAGTAAGATAACTGCTAAAAATATTATTGTAGATTTAAGAAATAATGGAGGTGGAAATAAAAAATTATCAGATCCATTTTTAAAGTTACTTAAAGGGAAAAATGTATTTATTATTACAAATTCCTTTACGGTAAGCAATGCCGAACAATTTACTGTGAAACTAAAAAAAATAAAAAACGCACTGCATTTAGGACAAGTTACAATGGGAGCAATTTCTTACGGAATGAATTATGGGTATGATTATCTAACACCTTCTGGTTCTTTTAGAATATTGCCAACAGACATGGATTTTCATAAGTTTATTAAATACGAAGGAAAGGGAATTACTCCAGATATTGCGCTGTCATTTGATAAAGATTGGATTGAACAAACGTTAGAAATAATTAATAAAACGAATCTATAAAGTAAGTGTTTATAAAGTTTTAAGTGGTTCTAATGCACGATTAAACTTTCTGAATTTTTCATTAGAATTTACTGTCGCTAATTAATTTTAGCGACAGTTTTATTATTCTAATAATATTGTAAAGTTTTCTTTCAAAAAACAACATGCAAATTATTTTTTAACCTTATTTTTGCACATGCAAGACAAAGTACTTATTTTAGATTTCGGTTCGCAGTTTACACAGTTAATTGCACGAAGAGTTCGAGAACTCAACATTTATAGTGAAATTCATCCATATAATAGTAAAAAATTCAACGTTGCTGACTTTAAAGCAGTCATTCTTTCAGGAAGTCCACACTCTGTTAGAAGTGAATCTGCTCCGCAACCAGACTTATCAGAAATTAAAGGAAAATTGCCTTTGTTGGGCGTTTGTTATGGAGCACAATATTTAGCACACTTTTTTGGAGGCGAAGTTGGCTCTTCAAACACACGTGAGTACGGCCGTGCAAATCTTTCTTTTGTCGCTCCTTCTGAAACGCTTTTTGAAGGAATATCCGAAGGAAGCCAAGTTTGGATGAGTCATAGTGATACTATTTTGTCATTGCCATCAAACTATAAAAAAATTGCAAGCACACACGATGTTGAAAATGCTGCATTTAGGATAGAAGGTGAAGAAACCTATGCAATACAATTTCATCCAGAAGTATATCATTCTACAGATGGCGCACAATTATTAGAGAACTTCTTAGTGAAAATCGCAAAATTAAAACAAGAATGGACTCCAGATTGTTTTGTTGATACTACTGTAAATTCATTAAAAGAAAAAATAGGGAACGACAAGGTTGTTTTAGGCCTTTCTGGAGGCGTAGATTCAACTGTTGCTGCAATATTATTAGACAAGGCAATTGGTAAAAACCTACATTGTATTTTTGTAAACAATGGGTTGCTTCGTAAAAATGAGTTTAGTAGTGTGCTCAAGCAATACGAAGGAATGGGATTGAATGTAAAAGGTGTAGATGCTTCGGCACGCTTTTTGTCTGAACTGAAGGGAGAGAGTGATCCTGAGAAAAAACGTAAGATTATAGGACGTGTTTTTATTGAAGTATTTGACGATGAGTCAAAACTAATTAAAAACGTGAAATTTTTAGCGCAAGGAACTATTTATCCTGATGTAATAGAATCAGTTTCTGTAACGGGAGGACCAAGTGCAACAATTAAAAGTCATCATAATGTAGGTGGATTGCCAGATTTCATGAAATTGAAAATCGTAGAGCCTTTGCGAATGATTTTTAAAGACGAGGTAAGAAGAGTTGGAAAATCAATGGGAATTGATGCAGAACTGTTAGGAAGACATCCTTTTCCTGGTCCAGGATTGGCGATAAGAATATTAGGTGATATTACTGAAGAAAAAGTACGTATCTTACAAGAAGTAGATGCTATTTTTATCAACGGATTGAGAAAATGGAATTTATATGATGATGTATGGCAAGCAGGAGCGATGTTACTTCCTGTAAATTCAGTAGGAGTAATGGGTGATGAAAGAACTTATGAAAAGTGTGTTGCGTTAAGAGCCGTGGAATCGGTAGATGGAATGACTGCAGATTGGGTAGATTTACCATATAAATTTTTGCAAGAAACATCAAACAAAATAATAAATAACGTAAAAGGCGTTAATAGAGTAGTGTATGACATTAGTTCAAAGCCGCCTGCAACGATAGAGTGGGAATAAGACTAATTTGGAATCTGGAAATTAGAAATGAAAAATAAAAGAATGAAGAATATAAAATTATTGTTTTTACTGATTTTTATGACATCACTTACAGCGTGTGGTCAGCAAAAAAAGTATGTTTCGTATACTGTAAAAAAAGGAGAAACAATTAAGAGTATTGCTAAGGATAATGATATGAAAGTACGTGATTTATTGCGTTTAAATCCTGATGTATCAAGAAAACCTGATGCAAATACAGTTATCATCATTCCGAATACAAAGAAAAAGGTATTAACTACTTCAACTACTACTTATAACGGTAAAATTCATACAGTAAAACGAAAAGAAACCTTGTTTAGCATTGCTCAAAAATATGAAGTGAGTATTGATGATTTGAAAAAAACAAACAATCTTATAGGAGATAATGTAAGTATAGGTAGAGAATTAAAGATTCCACCAAAAAAGAAAGTTGTAGTTGTTGAAACATCAAATGATGATGAAGTTGGTGAGGTTAAAGGTGTGTCAAATTCAAAATATGAAGTTGTAAAAGACGATACGATTTATAACATTACTAAAAGGTTTACTATTTCTGAAGAGGAATTATTAGCATTAAATCCAGCATTGAAAAACGGGTTGAAATTAGGAATGTTGTTAGATGTAGGTGTTTATGTTGATGAGGTTACAGAAAATATATTTATTGATGATATTACAAGTAAGCCATTAAATATTGTGCTGATGTTACCGTATAAACTTAATAGCACGAGTGATTATAATACACAGTTTAAAAAGAAATCATCGCTTTTAAATATTGTCACTGATTTTCATTCTGGAGTTTTAGTTGCAGTAGATTCGCTAAAGAAACAAGGAATGCGCATCAACTTAAAAGTTGTGGATACCGAGAATAGTAGTAGTAAAATAACATCAATTGTTAATTCAACTGATTTTGATAATGTTGATGTGGTTATTGGTCCATTATTTTTGAAGAATGCAAAGTTAGTTGCTAAGAAAGCTGGAAATACTCCAGTGATTGCACCAATATATTCTAAAAGTCAAAAAACTATTTCTGAAGGTAGTTTGATAAAAGTTGCACCAAATAAAAAGTTGATAGAAGATAAATTGATCAATTATATGCTCGAGAATTACTCTGGAGAAAACATTGTAATTGCAGGTGATGCAGGAGTAAAATCGATTGCGAAAATCACAAGAATTGCTGCGAGATTAAAATCACATGATTCTATTTCTAAGGTTACGATTTTAAAACCAGAAAAAGGATATATAAAGAAAGAACGATTTGTTAAGGTTATTGATACTGTCCAACGAAAAAATTGGGTATTATTTATTGGGAAACATAATATTACAGCAAATGACGTTGTAAATAATCTTGGTGTAATGTCTAAAGAGAAAGCAAAGATTCAGTTATTTAGTTTTGATAAAGGTTCGCATTTCAAAAATGTAAGTAACAATCAATTAGCGAGATTACAGTTTACATATCCTAAGGAAGAGTTTGTTGATATTACGAGTGATACTGTTAAGTATTTCAGAAAAAAATACAAGCAAAAATATCATAGTTACCCAACAAAATTTGCCATTAAAGGGTTTGATGTTACCTACGATGCATTATTACGATTATCAAGTTTTGATTCGTTTAATGAAGGTGCAAAAGCAGGAATTTCACAACGCGTTGGAACAAAATTTGATTATACTAAAAAACTATTTGGCAGTACAGAAAACAAAGGGGTTTTCTTGATTCAATATCAAGAAGATTTGAATTTGAAAGCAATAGACTAAGTTAAGATTTATTGTCATTTTGAGCGTAGTCGAAAAATCTCAAATAAAGATTCTTCATTTCATTCAGAATGACACTATTTTAAGTCAATTCTAACGAAACCCTTTTCGACCTTTCATTTGTTGTCTTTGTGCCATTCCAGCACCACCAACACGTTTCATTTGGTCTTTCATAGATTTTATTTGCTCTTTAAGCATTCCTTGAGTATCTAATTTTTTTGCTTCATTGATTAATTTTGTAGCTTCATTTTTACGATTTTTAGACATTGCAATTCCTGCTAACTGTAGTTTTGCCATTGCTGTGTCGTGTCCCATTGACAAACCTAAAGACAATGCTTTTTTAAAGAATTTTTCAGCTTGCGTTAAATTGGTTTGTGAAACCATAATACCTTGTAAGAAGTTATAATAACCTTCTTGTTTTTGTACTAATGCACTACTTGGATTCTTAATTTTGCTCAACCATTTTTGACAACCTTCAAAGTTTTGCTTGCGCAATTGTAAAAATGCTAATAAGATAAATTCGTTTTTAAAATAAAAGAACACAAAGATTCCTGCTAAAAAAAGCAATGAAATTCCGTTCATGATATTTCCATCTACAAATTGAAAAACTGCCCAAACTGTGATTGCAGCAGCGATAACTAATTTTATATATTTATTAAACATGGCTTATATTGATATTTGAATTGCAAAGGTACATTTTTATATGAATAGTTTTGTCAACTGAAATGGAAAAATAAATCCTTTTCAAAATGAATTGAAAAGGATTTAAAATAGATTAAATAGTTTAAGTATTAAACTATATAAAGTCTGTTTTTAGAAATGAAATGCAAATCCAATAAGACCTTGAAAAGCATCATCTGCTTTATCGTTATCTAAAGACATGTTGTATCTTACTGTTGGCTCAATACTTACGTTGTCAGCAACAAACCAAGCATAACCTCCTTGAAGACCAACCCAACTTGCGTCACCACCATCAAAAGAAACTCCTGTGTAATCAACACCTACTGGAAATTGACTAGCGATATAATATTTCGCACCTACTTTGTAAGTGAAAGTACCATCTACTCCTTCTGAGTCAGCATAACCAAAACCAACTTTAATCGCTAAGTTTTCTTTAATAAAATAACCACCTTCAGCACCTACTGACCAAGCAGTATTTCCATCAACTGATATTAAAGAAAAAGCAGTGCTTCCAGTTGCCCAAGAACCAGTGTTTGCTTCAATAACCCAAGATCCTTCTGATAAAGCGTTTCCTGTTTTGTCATCTTGTGCGTTTACATTTGTAAATCCTAATACTGCAACTGCAGCAATAAATAATAATTTTTTCATCTTTTTATGTTTAAATTTTAAGAGGGCAAAATTATCATGATATTTATTTGTAGACAAGAAAAAAAGAATAAAATATATGGTTTCAAAAATGACTGAATTAGAGGTTGTTAAAGGTAAAATAGCCGAAAATTATTTTAATCTCTTCTTAGATGAGAGTAGTTTTTCTTCTTTAAAGCGTCGAATATGAGTCTTTATTTATATCGGTATTAACAACAATTTATTTTTTGTAATACTTTCTATGCTTAAAATAAGCAAAAAAGCATAGGACAAGAGAGCCTCCAAGCCAAGCCCATATTTGCATTGGAACTGGAACTGATTCTCCAGCAGCATACGAATGTAATCCTGATAATAAATGATTTACACCAAGATAGGTCATTAATATAGTTGCAAATGAAATAATAGACATCGCATTAAAAGTAAATCGACCTCTAAGTCCTGGAACCAAGCGTGTGTGTATTACAAATGCATATATCATAATGCTTATCAAAGCCCAAGTTTCTTTTGGATCCCATCCCCAATATCGACCCCAACTTTCGTTTGCCCAAATACCTCCAAGAAAGTTACCGATAACCAATAATATCAATCCGATAGTCATAGACATTTCGTTGATAATTGTAATTTCTTTGATGATCAAACCGAGTTTTTTCTTATTGTTTTCGGTAGTTGCAAGCATCAGAAATAATGCAAGTGTTCCTAAAATCATACTTAATACGAATGGTCCGTAACTCGCCACAATAATTGCAACATGTATCATCAGCCAATAAGAATCAAGTACAGGAACTAAATTTCCGATTGATGGGTCCATCCAGTTCCAGTGCGCAACCATTAAAATTACAGAAACTACAAAGGTTGTTGCAGCAATTGTTAATGCAGATTTTCGCCCTAAAATAAGTCCAAAAAGCATCGTTGCCCAAGAAATATAAATCATAGATTCATACCCATTACTCCAAGGAGCATGCCCTGAAATATACCAACGAATACCCAAGCCAATCATCTGGTAGATAAACAAACCAATAATGATAAAAACGCCTATTTTTATAAGTGAATTTATCGTTTTCGAAGTTTTAAAAATTCTGATGATAACAAGGATAAACAACAGTGTTCCTGCGTAGAGATAGTATTTAAAAAGGCTCTTGAAGATGTCATATTTGTTGTAAAAAAGTTCTAACTCAATTTTATTTTCTGATGGATATACTGCTGAGCCATATTTTTGTTGGAATTTTTTAATTCCTGTTAAAATATCTTCAGATTGTGAGTAGTCATTTGTCTTTTTTGCATCAGATAGCGTTTGTAAATAAACTGGTAAAATCTGTTTTACAAACACAGAATCAGTTCCAGAGAAATTCTTACTATCTATTTGATTTTGAGAAACCCATTTATTGGTTGCATCATTTGGAACAGGGAAAATGGTAAACAAATCTCCAAAAAGCGCTGAGTATAATAAATTTACACGTCTATCAACATCGATAATACTTTGTTGATACTTACTTTTTATTCTTTGTTTAAATGCTTTTTCTTGTTCATCAGCAATTTTATAAACACCTTTTTGAGTGAAGAAATCTGAAACTCGAGCATACTCTTGATCTTGAGAAATTCCAATAAAGTCTCTTAATTTGGTGTTTTCTTTTTTGATATATATAATTGATGTGTTAAACCAAAAGCGAGGATTCTGTTGAATAGAAATAACTACTTGATTAGCATCCATTCCTTTAAAGGTATCGTTATGATGTACTTTTCGTAACAATTCTGAAGCAAAAGTATGTATAGGTTTCATACGTCCTCCAGCATCTTGAATTATCAATTTGCTATATTCTTCAGCATGTATTTTGTCAACACTATTGGCTTGTAAAATAGAGTCGGTTTGCTGTTCTGTAATTTGATGTGTGTTGTGTTGAGAGAAACTTGTAGCAAACGTAAGTAACAACGCTAAAGTTAGTGCTGTTTTTTTACCTTCTATTTTTCTAAGACTATTTCGCAAAGACGAAAAACGTGTATTTTTCACAAATAATATTAAAATAAGACCAAGAAATAATAGTGTGTAACCAATATATGTGATGATTGTTCCCCAAAAATCGTGATTTACAGAAAGTCTTGTTTCTTCATATTCATCAGTGATTTCATAACTTGATTGAAAGAATTTATAACCTTTATAATTCAAGATATTATTCATAAAAATTCTAAAATCAAATGTTTCTTTAGGATCAATAACAGTTACTTCACTTGCGTAAGACATTGGACTTTGAGATCCTGGATAATTTTGTAATTGAAAATCTCGCAACTTGATATGAAAAGGTAGTTCTATTTGTTTTGAACCATAATTTACTCTAAAGTTAAGTCCGTCAATACTTACTTTTTGAGCTTCCTCAATATTATATTGACCACCATTAACAACGATTTGTTTGGTTTCATCACCAACAGTAACATCAAAAGTAAGTCTGTCTAAAAGTCCTTCTTCATCAGTTTTTATCGTTTTGTACGTTCCTCTTACTGCAGGAGTTGGTACAACAAAACTAAGTCCCACTAATTTATGTAATGCTAAAAATTGAAAATCTTGAATAGAGTCTTTGACGATGGTTCCGTTAAAACTATCACTCATTCTAAAGAATGTACCATCAGAATTGGTAATTATTTTAAGACTATCATCAACAGTAATAATATCAATTGAATTGTTGTTTACATTATCAAAACCAACCAATACATTGTGAATCAATTGACTAGTTCCTTTTTTGATATAGTGATCGTGACGAGAACCTGAAGTTGATTCTACAAAGTGTAGATATTTATCACCAGTTTCAGTTTCTTCAAAAACTTCTTTTGCATTTGGTGTGTACTCTACAAGGTTGAATTTAAAATCTTTACCTCTAAAATCATTTTTAAAAGAATAATTAGGTTTACCTATTGCAGAAAGTAAAATCTTATCAGATTCATATACTTTTTGATCTTTCCCATCATCAGCAATGACATCAAAATAATTGGTTTGCGAGAACATAATATTGCTAGATTCTCCTTCAATTATTGGCATAATACCTTCGTAACTTACATAGCGTGTAATTCCTGCACCAATAAGAATAAATAGAAAGGAAACATGAAAAAGTAACACAGACCATTTTTCTTTTTTATAAAGCCTGTATCTGAAAATATTTCCAAAGAAATTAATCACAAAAAACACCATAATACCCTCAAACCACCAAGCGTTGTAAACTAGTTTTTGAGCAGTCTGTGTGCCATGATCATTTTCTATAAAAGTTGCAATTCCCATTGCAGCGGCAAAAACGACAAACAATATGGCTGTTAAGCGAGTAGAGTATAAGATATCTAGTAATTTCTTCATTTGAAAACGGTATAAAACGATGCAAATTTACGGATTTTTTTTAGGTTGGAAGTGTTAAATTTTGGATAGTTTGGGAGAAATGAAAATTGTATTTTTGTGAGGAAATTACCGTATTTTTTGAAAATAGGATTTTTATCAATTATTTTAACTAACTTCACGTATCGTACGATATTAATAACTTGTGCTGAGCTTGTTTCAGTATTGAAACGAAACATTATCTTAACCGTTACAAAAAATAATTTTAAATGAAAATAATGAAACCTTATGTTCTTCTAATTCTTTTTATTTTTTCTTATGCTGGTTATTCTCAAACTGGAATGAGTACAATTTATTTTTTGAATGGAAAAATATTGAAGAAAAAGGCTTCAATTGGCATAAATAATGTTATTGTATATGGAAGAAATCTTGATTATAATGATATAGAGAGAGTAGAATTTGAAGTTGTAGAGGGAAGTCGAAAAATAGAATATGAGTATGTATACCTGGAAAAAAAGAAGAAACCCATTTTAATGGAAATTATATACAAAGGATCTAAGACTACTTTATATTCTAGAAAAGCATATATCTACAACACTAATTTACATAATACCATTACCGAAGAATTTGGTCATTATGGAAAAAAATATAACAGTAAATATGCCGTAAAAATTTCTCTTCAAGGAACTAACGCTATTTATGGTAATAAATTCAAAAAAAAAGGTGCTCAATTCTTTTCTGACTGTCCAAAATTAAGTGAACTTATTAAATTAAAGAAAATTAAGAATAAGGATAAAATTAAAGCATTTGAATATTACGAAAAGGAGTGCAATTAAAAATGTTTTGTAACAAAATTAATTGCTCACAATCCAGAGTTTGGTTTTTATTTACTAAATTAATCGCTTAAACACGCAACTAAACATACACAAACATGATACATGAAATTATACAATACGTGTTAGTTGTATTTTATTAAGATTTCTCACTCCACATTCTCAATCAAATGCTCTAAAATATCAATTGCAGCTTTTGCAATTTTAGTTCCAGGACCAAAAACACCAATAACACCAACACCAAATAAGAAATCGTAATCTTGAGGAGGAATAACGCCTCCAGCAATCACTTTGATATCTTCTCTTCCATAGTTTTTGAGTTCGTCAATTACCTGAGGAATCAATGTTTTGTGTCCAGCAGCGAGTGAAGAAACGCCTAAAATATGCACATCGTTTTCTACAGCTTGTTTGGCAACTTCTTTAGGAGTTTGAAACAACGGACTTATATCAACATCAAAGCCTAAATCAGCAAAACTTGTAGCGACGACTTTTGCACCTCTATCATGACCGTCTTGTCCCATTTTTGCAACCATTATTCGTGGTCTTCGACCATCTAAATCGGCAAATCTATCGGCAAGTTCGGTTGCTAACTTGAAGTACTTATCGTTTTTTATTTCTTTGCTATACACGCCAGAAATTGAATTAATTGTGGCTTTGTATCTGCCAAAAACAGTTTCTAAAGCAGTTGATATTTCACCTAAAGTGGCTCTGTTTCGTGCTGCTTTTACTGCCAAATCTAATAAATTTCCTGTACTTGATTGCGCACATGTAGTCAAATCTGCTAAAGATTGTTGTACTTCAGCATCATTTCTGTCAGTTTTTAGTTTATTTAATCGCTTGATTTGAGAATCTCTTACCGCATTATTATCAACCTCAAGAATCTGCATTTCCTCTTCTTCTTTGAGTTGATATGCATTTACACCAACAATAATATCTTGTCCACTATCAATTCGTGCTTGCTTTCTTGCTGATGCTTCCTCAATTCTCATTTTCGGAATCCCTTTTTCAATAGCCTTGGTCATTCCGCCAAGTTCTTCAATCTCTTGCATCAATTTCCAAGCATCATCTGCAATGTCTTTGGTCATTTTCTCTAACTCATAACTTCCAGCCCAAGGATCAACAGTTTTGGTAATCTTTGTTTCTTCTTGAATGTATATCTGCGTATTTCTTGCAATTCTTGCTGAGAAATCGGTAGGTAAAGCAATCGCTTCATCCAATGCGTTGGTGTGTAAAGATTGAGTTCCTCCAAATGCTGCAGCCATCGCTTCAATAGTTGTTCTCGCTACATTGTTAAAAGGATCTTGTGCTGTTAAACTCCATCCGCTTGTTTGGCAATGTGTTCTCAAAGCCAGTGATTTTTGGTTTTGAGGACTGAATTCTTGTACGATTTTTGCCCAAAGCATTCTTCCTGCTCTTAGTTTGGCAATTTCTCTAAAATGATCCATACCAATTGCCCAAAAGAAGGAAAGTCTTGGAGCGAAATCATCTATTTTCATTCCAGAATTTAATCCAGTACGTATATATTCTAATCCGTCAGAAAGTGTGTATGCCAATTCAATTTCTGATGTTGCTCCTGCTTCTTGCATGTGATAACCTGAAATAGAAATACTATTGAATTTTGGCATAAACTCAGTCGTATATTTAAATATATCAGCAATAATTTTCATGGAAGGCGCTGGCGGATATATGTACGTATTCCGCACCATAAATTCTTTTAAAACATCATTTTGAATGGTGCCAATCAACTGATTTGGATCAACTCCTTGTTCTTCGGCTGCAACAATATAAAATGCTAAAATTGGCAATACTGCGCCATTCATAGTCATCGAAACCGACATTTTATCTAACGGAATTTGGTCAAACAAAATCTTCATATCTTCAACCGAATCTATGGCAACTCCTGCTTTACCAACATCACCTTGCACACGTTCATGATCAGAATCATAACCTCTATGTGTTGCCAAATCAAAGGCGACAGATAATCCTTTTTGGCCTGCTTTTAAGTTTCGTAAATAAAAAGCATTACTTTCTTCAGCAGTTGAAAAACCTGCATATTGACGAATTGTCCAAGGTCTGCGAACATACATTGTTGAGTATGGTCCACGAAGATTTGGGGAAATTCCTGCAACAAAATTTTCGTGCTCAAAGCCTTTTGCCATTGACCTTTGCCCTTTAACTTCAATATGTTGAATGTCTTTACGCTTCATCTTTCAATCGTTCTTGTTCCAATTTTTCTGCCAATCGTTTTGCAACAATTGGAGCAATTAGTGTTTTTCTTGGTTTCGTTTTTGCAAATGGATATAATTCTATAGTATCATTCATTTTATCATCCATGTTTGGATGTTTATTTGAGCCTAATAAAACCAGTTCTCCTGCATCAAATTGTGCTTGTTCTTTCTCTGCGGATTCTTTTATTTTTCGTTGGATTGTTCCCTCTTTTAGTTGTTTTAAGAATCCTCCACTTTTTTCAATGTCCTTAAAAATTTCCAAAGCTTTTTCAGCAATTTCTTTAGTTAAAGATTCTATATAATAGGTTCCGTCAGTAAAATTTTGAGCATTTTTAAAGTAACTTTCTTCTTTCAATATCAGTAATTGATTGCGAGAAATTCGTTCTCCAAATTCATTTTTTTTATGATATACTTCGTCATAAGAAACATTACTTATTGTGTTTGCTCCACCTAAAATGGCACTCATACATTCTGTTGTAGTTCTGAGCATGTTGGTGTTGTAATCATATAATGTTTTGTTTCTGATTGATGGTTGAACAAAAATATGAGCATCAATTTTTAAAGAATAGTCATCACATAAAGTTTTCCATAAATAACGAAATGCTCTAATTTTGGCAATTTCAAAAAAGTAATTACTGCCGACCGAAAAATTAAAATTAATTGCAGATTGCTCTGCAATTGAACCTCTTGAAATGACGTTTAAATATTCATTTCCATGTGCCAAAGCGTAGGCAACTTGTTGTACGGTTGTTGCTCCAGCATTTTGATAATGCGAACTGTTTACTTGTAAGGCGGTACAATTGTCAGTTGTTTTTTTACTGATGTTGCTTAGGATATCAAAATCTTTATTCAAAGTATGATGCCAATTTCCTGTTTTTACAAGATTTCCTATAATATCAATATTTAAAAAAAAAGGATTGTTTTTAGCGTGATTTAACAAGTCAAGACTAAAACTTTCTGATAAGAAATTAAGTTGAAAATGGATTTCTACATCAATGTTTTGTAAAACAATAGTAATATCAAAAAGTTCATCTGCAATAAATAAAATACTATTTGCACCTCTTTTTAAAGCGTCAATTGCGAGAAAATTTGCAGTTTTTTCATCAGAAATAAAAATACGTTGACAAATGTTAAATTCTTCTGAATTTTTTGGAACATTAATTTTTTCAAAGTCGTCAGAATGGTAAAACGGCTTTATAGTGACACCTTCGTTTGTGTGTGTTAGTAATGTGGAGTTGTAATCCGCACCTTTTAGATCAAACTGGATTTTTTGTTTCCACTGTTTTGAACTCACCGAAGAGAAATCATTAAATAAATTTTGTGTTTTCACTATTTTTTATTTTTGCTTACTGCTTACTGCTTACTGCTTACTGCTTACTGCTTACTGCTTACTGCTTACTGCTCACTGCTCACTGAATTGTGTCAAACTCGATGATATAAATATCTTCGTTTTCTTTTTTCATCTTGTATTTTTCTCTAGCAAATCTATCTAAACTATCAGGATCTTCTAATTGTTTTATTTTTTTTCTGTCGTTTTTAATTTCAGTTTGATAATATTTTTTATCGTCTTCTAATTTTTCAATTTCAGGATTCAAAGCCTTATGATGAAACAAATACGAATTTTCATCAATAAATAATATCCAAACAAGAAACACCAATAAGATGATGATAAAAGGATTGCTAATAATCTTAATAAATTTATTTTCTTTTAACTTTTTAAGAGACATTTTTTGCAAGTTTTTCAGCAATTACAGTTTTAACAATGTCAATAGCAACAGTATTGTAGCGGTCGTTTGGGATAATCATATCAGCAAAGTTTTTAGTTGGCTCAATAAATTGATTGTGCATTGGCTTGAGTGTGTTTTGATAACGGTCAAGCACTTCGTTTAGATCTCTGCCTCGTTCTTGAATATCACGTTTTAAACGACGTATTAAACGTTCGTCAGCATCAGCATGTACAAATATTTTTATATCACATAAATCACGTAAATCAGGATTGTTGAAAATCAAAATACCTTCAACTATTATCACTTTTTTTGGATGTGTTTTTATAGTGTTTTCGCTTCGATTATGAGTAACAAACGAATACACAGGTTGCTCAATGATTTCTCCTTTTTTTAAATTTTTCAAATCATCAACCAATAAATCAAAGTCAATTGATTTTGGGTGGTCAAAATTAATTTTTGTACGCTCTTCATAAGACAAATCGTCGGTAACTTTGTAATACGAATCTTGAGATATCACGCAAACTTCATCATTTGGAAGTTGATTTAAGATTTGATTTACAACGGTTGTTTTACCGCTTCCTGTTCCTCCTGCAATACCAATAATTAGCATACTAAAATAGTTTTGATAACAAATTTACAATTCTCTATTGAAATTTACCTCTTTTCCTTTCAAATATACTTTTTCTATTTGATTTGTTCCAAAAGAATAAGGTAAGAATCCATACGAATTTATAGGTTTACTAAGTAATAAATTTGCCTGTTTCCCAACAGTAATCGAGCCGGTTTTATTCTCTAATCCCATCGCATAAGCACCATTAATAGTAGCGGCATTGATTGCTTCTTCAGGGGTCATTTTCATTTTAATACAAGCAGTAGAGACAACAAAATTCATATTTCCAGAAGGCGTTGATCCAGGATTATAATCAGTTGCTAAAGCCAACGGAAGTCCTGCATCAATCATCTTTCTTGCTGGAGTGTATGGTATGCTCAAAAAGTAAGAACAACTTGGCAATGCTACAGGCATTGTTGTAGTGTTTTTTAATATTTCGATGTCTTCATCTCGCATTTCCTCTAAATGATCGACCGATAAAGCGTTGTGTTTCACACCAATTTGGACGCCACCAATTGCTGTAAATTGATTTACATGAATTTTTGGAATCAATCCGTATTTTTTTCCTGCTTTTAAAATAAATTCAGTTTCATCAACCGAAAAATATCCAGTTTCACAGAAAACATCAACATACTCTGCCAACTTTTCTTCTGCTATTTTTGGCATTATTTTATCGACAAGTAATTCTAAATAGGCTTGCTTGTTATTTTTGTATTCCTTCGGAAGTGCATGAGCACCTAAAAAGGTTGCCTTTATCTCTATCGGATAATTCTCTTTCAATCTCTTGATGACACGTAGCATTTTTAATTCAGCATCAACTGTAAGACCGTATCCAGATTTTATTTCTACAGCACCAGTTCCTAAAAGCATCACTTCTTCTAAACGGATTTTACTTTGCGCATACAATTCATCTTCTGATATATCTTGTAGTTTTTTCGCCGAATTTAATATTCCGCCTCCACGATTTGCAATTTCTTCGTAAGACATGCCATTTATTCTATCTACAAATTCTCCTTCTCTGTTTCCAGCATATACAATATGAGTGTGAGAATCGCACCAAGAAGGCAATATCATTTTTCCAGTTGCGTCAATAGCTTCGTCAACTTTTGAATTTGGACAATTATCCATAGCGCCAAAATCTGCGATAAAACCATTTTCTATTATTAGATAAGCATTCTTAATTGTAGGCAATACATTCATTTCTTTTCCTGAAACAAATGAAATTTGTTCAGTGCGAACTTGGATTAATTCTTTTATATTTTTAAAGAGTATTGTCATTAAAAAAGATCTTTTAGAATAGCGTCATTAACAATATTTGGCAATGTAACTTTTAAATTTGGAGTTCTTTCCATTTCTCGTTTGATAGCAAATATAGAGCCTTCATTTCTTGCCCAACTTCTTCTTGCGATTCCGTTATTAACATCATAAAACAGCATACTTTTTAATCGAATTTCTGCTTCCTCAGTTCCATCTAACAACATTCCAAAACCTCCATTAATTACTTCTCCCCAACCAACGCCTCCGCCATTGTGAATAGATACCCAAGTTGCACCTCTAAAACTATCTCCAATCACGTTGTGAATTGCCATATCTGCGGTAAATTTACTTCCGTCATAAATGTTTGATGTTTCTCTGTATGGTGAGTCTGTTCCACTTACATCATGATGATCACGACCTAAAACCACTGCGCCAATTTCTCCATTTTTTACAGCATTATTAAAGGCTTCAGCAATTTTTGAACGTCCTTCAGCATCAGCATATAAAATTCGTGCTTGTGAGCCAACAACCAATTTATTTTTCTTTGCATCTTTTATCCAAGTAATATTATCTTGCATTTGCAACTGAATTTCCTTTGGAGAGTTTTTCATTATTTTTTGAAGAACTTCCATTGCAATTTCATCTGTTTTATCTAAGTCTTCTGATTTTCCTGAAGCGCAAACCCAACGAAAAGGACCAAAACCGTAATCAAAGCACATAGGTCCTAAAATATCTTGTACATAGGAAGGGTATTTAAAATCGATGTTGTTCTCTGCCATTACATCTGCTCCAGCGCGAGATGCTTCGAGTAGAAAGGCATTCCCATAGTCAAAGAAATAAGTTCCTTTGTCTGTATGCTTATTGATTGAAGTAGCATGTCTTCGTAATGTAGTTTGTACTTTCTCTTTAAATACTGCTGGTTCTTCACGGATCAATTGATTAGATTCATCATAGGTAACATCTGTAGGATAATAGCCTCCAGTCCAAGGAATATGAAGAGAAGTCTGGTCAGAACCAACGTGAATAAAGATATTTTCTGTATCAAATCGTTCCCAAACATCAACAATATTTCCAATAAATGCTATAGAAACTACTTCGTTATTTTCTTGTGCTTGTTTTGTGCGGTGTACTAATTCATCGATTGAATCAATCAATACATCAACCCAACCTTGTTCGTGTCTTTTTGTTGCTGCTTTTGGATTTACTTCAGCACAAATACTAATACATCCTGCAATATTTCCTGCTTTTGGTTGTGCGCCACTCATGCCTCCTAATCCAGAAGTTAAAAATATCTTTCCTGCTGGAGTTTCATCAGAATTTAAAATTTTGCGGAATGCATTCATCAATGTTATGGTTGTTCCATGTACAATTCCTTGTGGACCAATATACATGAATGATCCTGCTGTCATTTGACCATATTGCGATACTCCAAGGGCATTAAATTTTTCCCAATCATCTGGTTGCGAATAATTTGGAATCACCATTCCGTTTGTAACTACAACTCTCGGCGCATCTTTTGAAGAAGGAAATAATCCCATAGGATGACCTGAATACATATGCAATGTTTGCTCATCTGTAATGTTTGCTAAATATTGCATAGTGAGTACATACTGTGCCCAATTTTGAAAGACTGCTCCGTTTCCACCATAAGTTATCAATTCTTCTGGATGCTGTGCAACTGCTGGATCTAAGTTGTTTTGAATCATCAGCATAATTGCTGCGGCTTGAGTCGATTTTGCTGGATATTCAGAAATCGGACGTGCATAAAACTCATAACTTGGTTTGAAACGGTACATGTAAATACGTCCAAAGTCTTGTAATTCTTGTGCAAATTCTATAGCCAATTCTTGATGCCATTGTTTTGGAAAATAACGCAGAGCATTACGAATAGCCAATCTTTTTTCTTCAATTGATAAAATATCTTTTCGTTTTGGCGCTCTATTCGCATCTGTAGGATACTTCTTTTTTGAAGGCAACTCAGAAGGTATTCCTTGTAATATTTGTTCTTTGAATGTCATATTATTTCACAATAAAAGATTGGTTTTTAACAAGTTGAATCATATTGTTTATGTCGTCTTTTAAAATTCTATCGTCTTCTAATTTGTCAACTTTACTTCGGATAATTTTAAAATTTTCTACAATAATTTTAGAAAAACTATTTGGCCTTCTAAATTCTATTGCTTGTGCTGCATACATTAATTCTATTGCCAAGATTTTTTCAATATTTCCTAATATTTGATTGAATTGTCGACCAGAAATACTTCCCATAGAGACATGGTCTTCTTGTCCAAGAGAGGTAGGAATACTATCTGCAGAAGGAGGGAAGCAAAGTGATTTGTTCTCTGTTACTAATGCTGCGGTTGTATATTGCGGAATCATAAATCCTGAATTTAATCCACCACTTTCAGTTAATAAACGAGGTAATCCAAATTTTCCTTCTAATAATAAATAACATCTTCGGTCAGAAATATTTCCTAATTCTGATGCTGCAATTGAACCATAATCAAGTGCCATTGCCAATGGTTGTCCGTGAAAATTCCCTCCAGAAATTGCTTCTGTATCACTTAGCACAATTGGATTGTCGGTTACGGAGTTCATTTCTATAGTCGCCAATTTTTTTAAGTGATAATAAGCGTTTCTAGATGCTCCGTGCACTTGTGGTATACATCGCATTGAATATGGATCTTGAACGCGCACGCAATCAATATGCGATTTGATGTTTTTTGAATTGCTGAATAACATACGCATTCGTTTTGCAACTTTTTGTGTCCCTTTAAACGGACGAATAGTATGTAGTTCTTTTTTAAATGGCGATTCACTTCCTTGATATCCTTCAATACTCATTGCTCCAGCAACATCTGCTAAATCCAATAAATATTTCATCTTATGAAGACCAATTATTGCATGTGCTAAAATAAATTGTGTTCCATTAATAAGTGCCAAGCCTTCTTTTGCTTGTAGTTGGATTGGTTGTAAGTTGTGTTTTTCTAATACTTTTTTTGCAGAAATAATTTCCTTTCCTCTCCAAAATTCCCCTTCGCCTAATAATGGTAAAAAAAGATGTGATAAAGGTGCTAAATCTCCGGAAGCACCGACAGATCCTTGTTCAGGAACAACAGGAATCAAATCGTTTTCAATAAAATGAATAATCCGTTCAATCACCTTTAATCGAATACCAGAAAACCCTTGACATAAAGCATGTACTTTACAAATCATCATAATCCTAGACAACTCTTTATCAATAGAATTCCCAACTCCAACAGCATGTGTTATTAGTAAATTCTCTTGAAGTTTACTAGTTTCTTCAGGAGATATTTGAACATCACATAATGGACCAAAACCAGTATTAATACCATAAACTGCTTTGTCAGAACTTGCAATTTTCTCAACTTTTTTCCTACAACTATTTACTTTTGAAATGGATTCTTCGGTTAAAACTGCTTTAAGTTTCCCTTTTGAAATGGCAATAACTTTATTAATTGTAAGTTTATCAATTCCGTATTTAAACATCTAAATTTGATTTTTCACAAAGTTACTTTTATTTTTGATGTATAACAAGCGAACTTAAACCATGTTTTAGATATTAAAAACAAAAAAAACTTTCCACAATTGTGAAAAGTTTTAATTGGTCGGGGTGGCAGGATTCGAACCTGCGACCTCCTCGTCCCAAACGAGGCGCGATGACCGGGCTACGCTACACCCCGAAGTTTTTCGGACTGCAAATATATAATTTAATATCTATTTGCCAAGTCATTATTAAACAAATAAAACTTTAGTTTTTTATAATTTTTTGAAGTAATATTTTTTCATTAAGTTCATTCATGATTTCAAAGATATAAATACCTGATGAAAGTTCTGATAATTGAACTTCACCATAATAGTCTTGAATGTCAATTCTTTTCTGAAGAATGGTTGCTCCTGTAATATTATAAATAGTAAGGGTTACACTACTTTCATCTGTAATATAAAATCTTAAGATGTCGTTTATTGGATTTGGATATATTGTAACTGCGAAATCTAAATCCTCACCGTTACAGTCTTCATCAATTGAGTTGCTTGATATTTCTATTCCATTTGGATGAATTAAACTGTTGTTATCATCGCAATCTTCAAAAGAATAATAGCCATCATTATCATTATCAGCATAAAAATAATTTTTCGCAAAATGAAACGCATCAACGCCTATTTTTTTTCCAATTATTCTTCCTGGAATATCATCAGCAGGAGGGTGAATTCCTCCCCAAATTCTTGACAGACTACATTGGTCAGATGCATCTTGATATCTTGCCCATTGCAAAACTAAATTTTCAGTAGGTCCTTCTTCAAAAACTAAAAATTCATTTTGATTGGCATCAAAAGTTCCCATTCCTCCAGGAAAATAAGAGTCACCAGTTAATAATGTTAATACTTCAGCTGCTGCTCTCGAAAAAGTCGAATGTCCTGAAACATAACCTGCAAAAGGAGGAGTAACAAAAGATGCACGTTGATATGGCATCCAGTTTTCGGCTAATATCCAATCAACACCTGCAATATCTGTATCAGGATTCATAATAAATGTTGGACCTTTCCAAGCATATAATTTTATTTTTCCAACATGTTCATTATTAGTTCCTGCCAATACATCTCCATTTTCTACAACTTCAATAAAGTTTGGAATTAAGGGAATTCCTTCAGGATTATAATTTGATAAACTTGAATCGGTACTTTGACCTTTATCTGCCATATATCTAATTGCAGAAACAGGTCGTATATAATCGTAATATCCTTTTATTCCCCAAGAAGAAATAGCGACATCATGTAAAGTTCCTGCTAATGTAATGTATGATTTTACGTCCCATTCTAAATCGGATAATTCATCGCCTTTTCCATTAAACTTTTTGATAAGTAATGGATTGTCATTCACATAGTTTAATATTGTAAACCAATGTCCTGGAGGTGTTTCAGAATCTGGGCCATCTGCCCAAAATTCTGCCAAAACACGAGCGTAATCTGCTCGTTTAACTATTTGTGGTGAATATGGATTTCCTGTTGAAGGATTTATTTCATATCCACTACTTGCATCACCACCATTTTCTATATCATAAAACGCTTTGTACTCTTCAAAAGTTTCTGGAAATTCTTGAATATTTCCAATTGTAGCAGGAGAAATGTCAACCATTGTTTCGTCTTGAGGGTCAAGATGAGAAGACCATGCAGAAACTAATGCAAATCCCCATTTATATGGATCGTCAATTCCAGAAGTAGAAGTGTCATTTTGAATATAAGGAGGAGTTCCAGGATCTTCATATACCCAATAATCATAACCATTTACATTTGTAATAGTGGCTTCATCAGGATTTAAAGAAAACGGCACAACTTCTCCCCATTCTGGACTTAAAAATTCTGGAGTATTTAATGGGATTACATTTCCACTTTGGTCAATATATATATCTAAAGTTAAAGGTTGCCATCGATTTGGATCTACAATATTTGGGTTTCCAGGAAGGTCTATAACCAGTGATGGATTTATTGGTTGATAAGATGTGTTTTCGTATAAATTTTGCTCATTAGCGCCATCTTGAAGCCCAAACAAAATCAACTGTTCGGCAATATAATTACCAAGTGCAGCAGCAGAGCCATTTGAATAATCTGTTGAAGTAAAATTTTTGTCACAACTGATTTCTAAAAAGAACTCATCATACATTGTTTGTAGTTCTAATACATTTGGTGAGTATTGAAAACGGTGGCTTAGTAGTCGATAAGCAGCATAACTCATTGCTTCTTCTTGTGCTTCTTGAATATTTATAGGTGTTGAGATTCCATCAAAGTTGCAAGTGTAATCGCCTAAAGTGTTTCCTAAAAAGATAGGCTTTGCTTCATAGTCGTAAACAGCCCAAACGTCATACATTGCTAGTGATATGTGAAATAAATTACGTGCATGTACAGTAGGTCTTGCAAAATCTTTTCTGATAGATTCTAATAAAATTTCATTCCATTGTCTTGCTACGGAGTGTTGAGAGAAAGAAAAAATAGAAAGTAAAATAAGAAGTAATGAGAGTAGTTGTTTCTTCATGTGTTGTTATTTATAATTATATCTGACAAATATACTGTTTTTGGGTTTGTAATCATAAGGTTTTATTTCGACTAAATGGCAAATTATAAACAATGATGTTTGTATTATTAAAATTTATGAACATTTATAATTACAGAAATTAAAATATTATATTTTTGTGGTGTAATAAAAAGAAAATTATGGCAGATACTATTGAAAGAATAAAATGTTTAATTATTGGTTCAGGACCAGCAGGATATGCAGCTGCAATTTATGCAGCTCGTGCGGATTTAAAGCCAATTATGTATACAGGAATGCAAATGGGAGGTCAACTTACAACAACTACAGAAGTTGATAATTATCCTGGATATCCAAAAGGAACGGATGGTACAATGATGATGGAGGATTTTAAAAATCAAGCAGAACGTTTTGGAACTGAAGTTAGATTTGGAATGGTTACTAAAGTTAACTTTAGTGATAAAGTTGGAGGAATCCATAAAGTGATTGTTGATGGTTCAAAAGATGTTGAAGCAGAAACAGTAATCATTTCTACAGGAGCAACTGCAAAATATTTAGGTCTTGAAAGTGAGCAACGCCTAATTGGAGGAGGAGTATCAGCATGTGCTACTTGTGATGGGTTTTTCTATAAAGGACATGATGTAGTAGTTGTAGGAGCAGGAGACACGGCAGCAGAAGAGGCTACATATTTAGCAAATATTTGTAAAAATGTAACAATGCTTGTACGTAAAGATTTTATGCGTGCATCAAAAGCAATGCAACATAGAGTTGAGAAGACTAAAAATATCACTGTTTTATATAATACTGAATTGGATGAGGTGATTGGAGATAATGTTGTTGATGGTGTTAGGATTGTTAATAATCAAACAAAAGAGAAAACTGAAATTCCAGTAATGGGAGTTTTTATCGCTATTGGTCATAAACCAAATACAGAAATATTTAAAGGAGTTTTAGATATGGATGAAGTTGGTTACTTGATAACTAAAGGAAAGTCAACTAAGACAAATTTACCTGGAGTTTTTGCTGCAGGTGATGTGCAAGATAAAGAGTATAGGCAAGCAGTAACTGCTGCTGGAACTGGTTGTATGGCTGCTTTAGATTCTGAACGTTATCTTGGAGCCTTAGAATAAATGTCATTCCCATGAAAATGGGAATCCATAAAAAATCCCGCAATTGCGGGATTTTTTAGTTTATAAAAGGTATTACATTTTCTCTGGCAATGTATGTGTTCTTCCTTTGTTTTGTTCTTTTAGATATACCATTAATGGCTCAAAATAATCAAGCATTGGTTTAGCGCTCATTCCGCTGCCAAGGTTTTCTTTTAAGACTTCATTCCAATCACAATTTGCACCTTGCTTTAAGATTCCGTGTAAGAAACTTCCAACTTCTTTGCTTCCAAAATAATTAGTAGCGTGAGGATCTTGTTTTAAGATGTTTTTTGCAATATGATCGTGAAATTGAAATAATAGAATATACGAAATGGCATAATCATAATATTGTGCAGCATCATTATTAATATGTGTTTTAGAAGCGGCATCGCAAAACTCTTCACCTCTTTCGGTAGGTGGAACCATCCCTTGATATTTTTTTGCTAATTCCCACCATTTTTTATTGTACTCATCTTTAGGTAAGTTTTCAGCATATAAAGAATTTTCAAATTCACTCATAACTCCTGCTGCAAACGGTAAGAAAACGATATTACTTAAAGCCTCTTTTAGTAATTTTTGAGTTTCGTCAACTTTAGCATTTTCATCAACAAGTCCTTTTGCTGCTAAAAACGGTTTTTGCATTGCTGCAAATCCTAATAAACTACCAATAGCTTCATGATAACCTCTATTTGCTCCGCCTCTTAATAATGGTGGAACGTCAGGGTTTGTATAAGCTTGATAGTAATAAATATGCCCTAATTCGTGGTGAATAGTTTCGTAATAATCTGCTGTCGGTTCAATACTCATCAAGCAGCGTAAGTCGTTCTCTAAATTCATGTGCCAAGCAGAAGCATGATTGTTTTTTTTATAATCTGCACCTTCTGGAAGTGGATACATACTAGATTTTTCGTAAAAACTCTTTGGTAACGGATCGAAACCAATACTTACAAAGAAATCCTCACCTTCTTTTACAATCCATTCTGGATCTTTATCTTTTAGTGCTGCGTCTAAGTCAAGTCCTTCAACATTTACAAGAGCACTCCAATCTTGTCCCCAACGATTTGGTAACCAATGTGCTGGAAGGTATTCTGGAACTTCAGCATTATATTTTTTAGACAAATTATAACGTGCCCAAGTATGTAACTCACGATATAAAGGCCACACTTCTTGAACCGTTTTTTTCATTTCAGTCATCATCTCACCACGATTCATCCCATAATCAGAAACTTGGTAAGAGAAGTAATCATCATACCCTAAAGCTTGTACTGTTTTATTACGGAGACTGACTAAATTTTCAAGTCCACCTTTTAAAGTTGTACCAACTTCTTTTGATGCTTCCCAGTTTTTTAAACGTTCTTTTTCATTGTTTGATTCTCTTAAAATGCCATCAATATCTCCTGTTGAAACCGATTTTCCATCAACCTTAAAATCGAATCCAAATAATGTTTCGTTTTGTGCTGTTTCTGCTGCAATACGTTTTTTTACAATTTCCGATACTGTTTCAGGATTATTAGCTGCACTATATAAAATATTCTCTAATTGACGAACTTGAACTAAATCTAATTGATCTTTTTCCTTAAGAAAATCTCGCGTTTTTTCAATTACTTCTTTACTCCCAGTAAATGTTGCGTATGCTTCATTTGCTTTTTGAACATTGTAAGCATTTAGCGTGTCTCCCTCTACAATATGAGTGTTTGCTGCCCATTCTGCCTCTGCAGATGTATAATATAAGTTTTTATAAGTATCTGAATAAACATCTAAAAATGCTTGAGCATCTTTTTTTGTTTGATTCTCAACTTTAGCATCTGTTTTGCAACTAAATAATACTGTGATTATTAGTGCTGATAAAATTATTTTTTTCATTTTTAAAATTAATTAATTTTTGGTGCCGTAAATATACTAAAAAACCTTCAAGACGAATCTGAAGGTTTTTTAGGTTTTAGTAAAATAAACTATTTAATAAGCATCATCATGAACATTCAATATTGCTCTACCAGATGGTTCGTTCATGTTTTTGAAGGCTTCATCCCATTCTAAGGCAATTTTTGTACTACAAGCAACACTAGGTTCTTGTGGGACACTTAATGCGGCAGTATCACTTGGAAAATGATCTTCAAAAATCGTTCTGTAATAAAACTCTTCTTTGTTTTGGGGTGTTTGTATTGGAAACCTGAATTTAGCATTTGCCAATTGTTCGTCAGAAACTTCTTTATCAACAACCTCTTTTAATGTGTCTATCCAATCGTAACCAACTCCGTCTGAGAATTGCTCTTTTTGTCTCCAAGCAACGCTTTCAGGTAACATATCTTCAAATGCTTTTCTGATCACCCATTTTTCCATGCGTTCTCCATTAATCATTTTGTCTTTTGGATTGATGCGCATAGCAACATCTATAAATTCTTTGTCTAAAAATGGAACACGACCTTCTATTCCCCAAGCCATTAAACTTTTGTTTGCTCTTAAACAATCATACATGTGAAGTTTGTCTAATTTACGCACCGTTTCTTCATGAAACTCTTGAGCATTTGGAGCCTTATGAAAGTATAAATATCCACCAAATATCTCATCAGCACCTTCACCAGACAATACCATTTTAACTCCCATAGATTTAATAACTCTAGCCATTAAATACATTGGTGTAGAAGATCGAATGGTTGTAATATCATACGTTTCAATGTTATAAATAACATCTTTGATCGCATCTAAACCTTCTTGAATAGTGAATTTTATTTCGTGATGAATAGTTTTAATATGATCAGCAACCTTTCTTGCTGCTGCTAGATCAGGCGAACCTTCTAGTCCAACAGCGAATGAATGTAATTGTGGATACCAAGCATCACTTTTATCATCAGATTCAATTCTTTTTTGTGAATACTTTTTTGCTATAGCAGATATAACTGACGAATCTAATCCACCAGATAATAAAACACCATAAGGCACATCAGACATTAATTGTCTATGAACTGCTGCTTCTAATGATTCTCTTACTTCCGCAATACTAGTTTCATTTTCTTTTACGGCATCATAATCTGACCAATCTCTGTTGTACCATTTTACAAACTCACCATCTTTACTAGACATATAATGACCTGGAGGAAATAACTCAATTTTAGTACATACACCTTCAAGTGCTTTCAATTCTGAAGCTACATAAAAAGTTCCGTTTACATCCCAACCAATATATAAAGGAATAATTCCCATGTGATCACGTGCAATAAAGTACTCGTCTTTTTCAACATCGTAAATTGCAAACCCAAACATTCCATTCATTTCATCAATAAAGTCAACACCTTTTTTTTGGTATAAAGCCAATATCACTTCACAATCAGATTCTGTTTTAAAATTATATGTTCCTTCAAACTGTTTTCTTAATTCTCTGTGATTATAAATTTCACCATTCGCTGCCAAGATTAGTTTCTTATCTTCACTGAATAAAGGTTGTTTTCCTGATGCTGGATCAACAATTGCCAATCTTTCATGAGCCATTATTGATTTATCATCACTATATATTCCACTCCAATCTGGACCTCTATGGCGAATTTTCTTTGCCATTTCTAATATTTGAGGGCGTAAACTTTCTGATTTTTCTTTTAAATCAAACGCACATACAATTCCACACATAATCTTTATTTTTGTATTAATTATAATGCAAATAACGTTTTATTATTCTTTTATGAAAACAAAAAGTGTATTTATGATTATAATTTGTAACTTTTATTTTGTCATTAATAATTAAATGTAATTAAAAGATCGTTTTTAAATATATATTTTATCAATTTTCAATTGAAATGTATTTTATTTAAAAAAAAGGTTGGTTAATTTAAAAACTATTTTACATTTGTAGAGTAGAAAACAAATATGAAAATTAATAATAACATATGGTGGTGGAACTCTCTTAATCGATAAGTGAGAAGAATCCTATATATTATTAAAATATAAACAAAAAGGCTTATCTCACGATAAGCCTTTTTTATTTGATAAAATGAAGAAAATAAAATTTAAAACAATAAGTACCACAAGGATTTCAGATACTGTTACTCCTGTAGGATTGTACTTGCGTTTTCGAGATAAGTATGCCAATACATTGTTGCTTGAAAGTTCCGATTATCATAGTAAGGAAGAAAGTTATTCGTTCATATGTGTTGAGCCTGTGATAACGATAAAGACAGATAACCATGCATTGATTTTAAACCATAAAGGAAATACTATTGAAAGTAATAAAATAGATAAAAATTTTTATGAATTGTTTGATTCTTATAGTAAGTCAATAGATTTAGAATGTGATGAAAAGTTAAAAGCCTCTAACGGATTGTATGGATATACAACCTATGACAGTGTGCAGTATTTTGAAAATATTGAAATAAAAGTGGAAGATGCACCATCATCAATTCCTTTAATGCAATACAGTTTTTATCGTTTTATCATTGCCATTAACCATTTTAATGACGAAATGACTTTGATAGAAAATATTGAAGAAAATTCTGATTCTAGGTTGAATGAAATTCAAACTATTATTAATTCTCAAGTGTTTAACACACAGAATTTTGAAATCACAGGAGAAGAAACTTCTAATTGTACAAATAACGATTTTAAAGAATATGTTTCTAAAGCAAAAGCACATTGTAAAAGAGGTGATGTGTTTCAATTAGTGTTATCAAGACAGTTTCAACAGTCTTTTAAGGGAGATGAATTTAATGTTTATAGAGCATTGAGATCTATCAATCCATCACCGTATTTGTTTTATTTTGACTATGGGAATTTTAAATTGATGGGTTCTTCTCCAGAAGCGCAAATTAAAATTTCAAAAGGAAAAGCAATTATCAATCCTATTGCTGGAACTTTTCGCCGTACAGGAGATATGGCAGAAGATATAAAGTTAGGGAAGAAATTATCGGAAGATAAAAAAGAGACAGCAGAGCATGTTATGTTGGTAGATCTTGCTCGAAATGATTTAAGCAAACATGCAAGTAATGTAACGGTTGAGGTTTTTAAAGAAGTACAATATTTTAGTCATGTAATACATTTGGTATCGACTGTTCAAGGGGAAATAAAAGGAGATCCTATTAAGATTGTTGGAGATACTTTTCCAGCAGGAACGTTAAGTGGAGCGCCAAAATATAATGCGATGCAATTGATTGATAGATATGAAAATCAATCAAGAGGATTTTATGGAGGAGCAGTTGGAATTATTGGGTTGGATGGTTCTGTGAATTTGGCGATTGCAATACGGTCTTTTGTAAGTAAAAAGAATACATTATACTATCAAGCAGGAGCAGGAATTGTAATTCATAGCGATGAAGAAAAAGAATTACAAGAAGTGAATAATAAATTGGCAGCCTTAAAAAAAGCGTTGTTATTAGCAGAAAACATATAAGATGAATATATTAATATTAGATAATTACGATTCGTTCACCTATAACTTGGTTCATATGGTGGAGAAAATTACAGGTAAATTTCCTGATGTTTTTCGCAATGATGAAATCACACTTGAAGAAATTGAAAAATATGATTTAATTATGCTTTCTCCAGGACCAGGAATTCCAGATGAAGCAGGAATTTTAAAAGAAGTAATTAAAGAATACGCAGGCAAAAAACCAATCTTTGGTGTCTGTCTTGGATTGCAAGCGATTACCGAAGTTTTTGGAGGGAAAATAGAGAATATGGATGAAGTTTTTCATGGTGTTGCAACAGAAATGACAGTAACTAACGATATGGCGACTATTTTTCAAGGTGTTCCTGAAACATTTTTAGCAGCACGTTATCATTCTTGGATAGCAACAGATATAGATTTTCCTGCTGAATTGGTTGTTACGGCTAGAGATAACGAAGGAGGAATACAGGCGATTGAACATAAGCGATTTAATCTTTCAGCAGTTCAGTTTCATCCAGAAAGCATATTAACGGAAGTAGGTGAACAAATAGTTAGAAATTTTATTGAAGCAAATAAATAACGTCATTACGAGTGAAAAGAAGTAATCTCTTTATTAACTATAAGATTGCCACAGTAAATGATTATTTACTTCGCAATGACAAATCTGAATAACAAATGAAATCAATTTTAAACGATTTATATCAGCATAAAAAATTATCCAAGTCTCAGGCAAAAGAGGTGCTTGTTAATATTACCAATGAACACTATAATGACGCTCATTTAGCATCTTTTATGACTGTATTTATGATGCGTCCAATTACGGTTGACGAACTTTCAGGATTTCGTGAAGCGTTAATGGAATTGGCAATAAAAGTAGATTTTTCAGATTATAATACGATAGATATCGTGGGTACAGGAGGAGATGGTAAAGATACTTTTAATATCTCTACCTTAACATCGTTTATTGTTGCAGGAACTGGGCAAAAGGTAGCAAAACACGGAAACTATTCTGTTTCTTCAAAATCTGGTTCTTCTGATATGTTGGAAAGTTTTGGATACCAATTCACTAATGATGAGGATACTTTAAAGCAGCATTTAGACAAAGCAAATATTTGTTTTTTGCATGCGCCAAAGTTTCATCCAGCAATGAAAGCAGTTGGTCCAACAAGAAAAGCATTGGCATTGAAAACATTTTTCAATATGTTGGGGCCATTGGTAAATCCAAGTTCGCCTCAAAACCAATTGTTAGGAACTTTTAATCTCGAAATTGCAAGATTATATAATTATCTTTTGCAAGATGAAAATACAAATTATGGAATTGTCCATTCATTGGATGGATACGATGAAATTTCTTTAACAAGTGGATTTAAGTTTTTCACGAAAGAGGGTGAACAATTGATCCATCCTGAAGATATTAATCAAAAAATTATTCAGCAATCAGATATTTTTGGTGGAAATTCTGTTTTAGATGCTGCCAAAATATTTGAAACTATACTAGAAGGGAATGGTATAGATGCACAAAATAATGTTGTGTTGACCAATGCAGCCTTTGCATTGAAAATTGTTGATGAAAATAAAACATTTGAACAAGCATTTGAAGAAGCAAAGGATTCATTATTTGGATTAAAAGCGAAAGAGTGTTTAATGAAATTAGTGAAGTAAAAACTGTCATTCCGTACTTGATACGGAATCCAGAAAATAAAAAATAGGTTCCTGCTTTCACAGGAATGACAAAGAAGAAAAAATGAATATTTTAGATAAAATAATAGAACAAAAAAGAAAAGAAGTAGCGCAATTAAAAACAGAAATTTCTTTAAAGAGTTTAATTGAAAGCCCTGCTTTTAAAAGAGAACCAATTTCATTACGCGCAGCATTGTTGCATAAAAATTCTAATGGAATTATTGCCGAATACAAACGTCAATCACCTTCAAAAGGAATTATTAATAGTACAGCAACCGTAGAAGATGTAACCATAGGATATTTAGAAGCCAAAGTTGCTGCACAATCTATTTTGACCGATCTTCATTTTTTTGGAGGTACTATTGTTGATTTGATGCAAGCAAGAACTCTCAATACAATGAAACCCATTTTGCGAAAAGATTTTATTGTAGATCCATTTCAAATCATTGAATCAAAAGCAATTGGTGCTGATGCAATCTTGCTAATAGCTACATGCTTGACTAAAAAAGAACTTAAAAATTTTGGCAATTTAGCCAATGATTTGGGTATGGAAGTCTTGTATGAAGTTCATAATCAAGAAGATTTAGATAAAATAGATGTGGACAAGCAAATTATAGGAATCAACAATCGGAATTTAAAAACTTTTCAGGTTGATATTGAGCATTCCATTGAATTGGCAAGTCAAATTCCAGATACATGTGTTAAAATTTCTGAAAGCGGAATTGATAGTCCAGAATTAATAATCGGATTAAGAGAGTATGATTTTCAAGGTTTTTTAATCGGTGAAAATTTTATGAGGACAGAAAATCCTGGAGAAGCGTGTAAAGAGTTTATAAAGAGATTATAATGAAAATCAAAGTGTGTGGAATGCGCGATAGCGAAAATATAACTGAGTTAGTTGGTCTAACTCCAGATTATATTGGCTTTATTTTCTATGACAAATCAAAACGATTTGTTGCTGATTTTCCACAAGTAGAAATTCCTTCGTCAATTAAAAAAGTAGGTGTATTTGTAAATGAAACAGAAGAAGAAATAGTTCGTAAAATTTCAAAATATAAATTGGACGTGGTTCAATTGCATGGGAATGAAACTTCAGAGTTTTGTGAGGATTTGAGACTACGTCATGCGGAATTTATTTCAGCATCTCATATGAGTGATGAGATTCCGAAACAAGTTCGGAATGACGAATTAGAAATTATCAAAGTTTTTGCAGTTGATGAAAGTTTTGATTTTAAGCAAACTCAAGATTATGAATCGACTTGTGATTTATTCCTATTTGATACCAAAGGAAAAGATTACGGTGGAAATGGGTTGAAATACGATTGGTCTATTTTAAAAGAATATAAAGGTCAAACTCCTTTTTTATTAAGTGGAGGAATAAATAAAGATGATGTTGAAGCCGTTTTGTCATTCCTGAGAAGGCAGGAATCTAAACAATGTATAGGTATAGATTTGAATAGTGGATTTGAAGATGCGCCATCAGTTAAAAATATAGAAAGGCTTAAGTTTTTTTTAAAAGAATTAAATAAATGAGTGTCTCCTCGAGCGGAGTCGAGAGGTTATTAAGTTCTCGACTCCGCTCGAACGGACAAAAATCAATGTAAAGAAATGAAATCAAAATTTCAAGTAGATAAAAATGGATACTACGGGCAGTTTGGAGGTGCTTTTATTCCAGAATTGTTATATCCAAATGTAAAAGAATTGGAAGATAATTATTTGAAAATTATGGAATCTGAAGAGTTCCAAAAAGAGTTCAAATACTTATTAAAAGATTATGTTGGTCGCCCTACACCATTGTATTTGGCAAAAAGATTGTCAGAGAAATATGGAGCACATATCTATCTTAAAAGAGAAGATTTAAATCATACAGGAGCGCATAAAGTTAACAATACAATTGGACAAATATTAATCGCCAAACATTTAGGAAAAAAACGCATCATTGCCGAAACTGGCGCTGGACAACATGGCGTTGCTACAGCAACAGTTTGTGCGCTAATGAATCTAGAGTGTGTTGTTTTTATGGGTGAAGTTGATATAAAAAGACAAGCGCCAAATGTTGCGAGAATGAAAATGCTTGGAGCAAAAGTGGTTCCAGCAATAAGTGGAAGTAAAACGTTGAAAGATGCAACTAATGAAGCAATTCGTGATTGGATTGGGAATCCAGAAGATACTTATTATTTGATAGGTTCTGTAGTTGGTCCTCATCCATATCCTGATATGGTAGCGAGATTGCAATCTGTGATTAGTAAAGAAATTAGAGCGCAATTATTAGAACAAACAGGACAAGAAAAACCAGATTCTGTCATTGCTTGTGTTGGTGGAGGTTCAAATGCAGCTGGAGCATTTTATCATTTTTTAGATGATGAAGATGTCGAATTAATTGCTGTAGAAGCAGCAGGATTAGGAGTTTATAGTGGAGAAAGTGCCGCGACTTCTGTTTTGGGAGAAGTAGGTGTCTTACACGGAAGTAAAACAATATTAATGCAAGATGAATATGGCCAAGTAATAGAACCTTACTCATTATCTGCTGGACTTGATTATCCTGGAATAGGGCCTTTACATGCGTTTTTAAACGAAAGTAAACGAGCAGTATTTATGAATGCAACAGATCAAGAAGCCTTGGATGCGGCTTATGAATTGACAAGAATAGAAGGAATTATTCCTGCATTGGAATCAGCTCATGCTTTGGCTGTTCTACCAAAGCTTGATTTTAAGAAAAATCAGGTTGTTGTGGTTAATTTGTCAGGAAGAGGAGATAAAGATTTAGAAACTTATATTAAGAATTTGAAATAAAATTTACGTCACCCTGAACTTGTTTCAGGGTCTCATAAGGATGGGATTCCGAAACAAGTTCGGAATGACTAATAAATAAAATTGGCATGAACTCATTAAAAGAATTATTTAAAAATAAAGATAAAAATCTGTGTTCAGTATTTTTTACTGCTGGATTTCCACAATTGAATGATACTGTTTCTATAATCAAAAGTTTAGAAGTAAACGGTATTGATTTTATTGAAGTAGGACTGCCTTATTCTGATCCTTTGGCTGATGGCCCAACAATCCAACATAGTAGTGAGGTTGCTTTGAATAATGGTATTAATCTCGATATTATTTTTGACCAATTAATAGCTGTTAAAGACGAAGTTAAAACTCCTTTAGTATTGATGGGTTATCTAAATCAAGTGTTGAAATATGGTGAAGAGCGTTTTTGTGAGCAATGTGTTGCTTGCGGAATTGAAACTGTGATTTTACCAGACTTACCAATGCTTGAGTATGAGAATCATTATAAAAAGTTGTTTGCAAAATATGGTATTTCGAATGTGTTTTTAATCACTCCTCAAACTTCAGAAGAGCGTATTAGAAAGATTGATGCATTGACAGAAACGTTTATTTATGTAGTTGCTTCTGCTTCAATAACTGGAGCAAAAGGAGAGATTTCTCAAGATCAAATCACCTATTTTGAACGTATCAAAGCGATGAATTTAAAAAGTGCGTTAATTGTAGGTTTTGGAATCTCAAATAAAACAACTTTCGATACTGTATGCAAGTATGTGAATGGTGCTATTATTGGTTCTGCTTTTATTAAGTTTTTAGAGTCAAATGGTGTTGAGAAAATTGATGAGTTTACTGATGGAATTTTAAAATAAACAATCCACAGCATCAGCAAGTATATGCAGTAACAAACCAATTGCAACAATTCGAGTTGGTTTAAAAAAAGTTCCTAAAGCGTATACTCCAATAGCAAAATAGGAGTGAAGAGGGTGAAAATTGATACTACATCTATTTGGGTCAAAAATTGGGTTTGCTAATAAGTGATCTAAATCTACAAGCATTGTAACAATAAAAATAACATACACTTTTAACCATTGTTTCCTAAAGAAAATAAAAGCAATGATTGCTGGAAAAATAAAGTGTAAGCCGTAATGTGAGAAAAACTTTAAAGTCATTTTGCAAAAGTAATAAACCCAATCATTCTATTTTAGGTAAAATTTATTTTATATATTTAAGAATTAATTGGGGTGATTTTTTGCTCAATGTGATTTAATTTTTTATGAAAAAAACACTACTATTTATTTTTATTGTCTTTAACATTTCATTGAATGCACAAATTGATAAGGACATAATAAAGGAATTAGAGCAAAAGATATCAAATTCAAAAAGTAAGGAACGTATTAAGTTGTTAGATAGTTTAGCTACTATTACTTGGAGACAGCAAGGATATAATTTTGATTCAATTACAAAAGTTACTATTGCTTATGCTATAGCGCAAGATACCGTTGATGTTGCAGCACCATGTGGTTAATAGAATGTATTATTATTCGGGAGTTAAAGGCGATTTAGATACTTCAAAAAGCATTTTTGATGATTTTAAAAAGCATCACATCCTAAAGGTCAAAAAACCTAGAAGGTTATCAAACTTTTACAAAGCAGGAGGCTTGATTCATTTTCATATGGCTAAATATGATGAATCCTTGTTATTTTATGAGGAAGCATTGAAGCATGCTGTAAAGACTACCGATATAGAAGCAATTGGAGAAATTTACATGGGCTTAGGTATGGTGTTTTACTCTCAAGGAAAATTAAGTAAATCTTCTGAAAATTTACAAAAGTCAATTCCATTTTTCAAAGAATCTAAAAGTAATAATTCTATTATTAATGTAAAGAACGTTATGATTAGTTTGTATTCGGAAAACGGATTTTATGAAGAAGCTGAAAGAGAACGAAAGGAAGCAATTGAACTTGCAAAAAAAGAAGAACATTATTTGTTTTTATCTCAAATTTATTTTAATTATTCCTTAGAGTTAAGAAATAGAGATAGATTAAGTGAACGTGTGCCTTTCATTAAATTAGCCCTTGAAAATATTGAAAAATCTAAATATAAAGCCTATTATAAACCAGTGTATTTGTCTGCTATGGTAATTGCATATTCTGAAATTAACGACATAGAAAATGCTAAAACATATATTGAATTACTTGAAAAAGAACCACGAAAAAAATCGCCAGGAAATTCTATTTCTTTTTATAAAGAAGCATATATGCGATTTTCATTTGCGAAAAAAGAATACAATCTAGCTTTAAAAAGGGGGATAGATTTTTTTAAATATAAATCAGAAACTAAACAATTTGATGGTTTACAACAAGCATCTCAGTTTTTGGCTAAAGTGTACGAAACTTTAGGTAATGATGAAAAAGCATATCAATATTATAAAAATTATACTACAATAAAAGATTCTATTACTGGACTTAAAAAAGCACGAGGTTTGAGTTATTATCAAACACTTTACGAAACCGAAAAAAGAGATACTCAAATTATAGAACAGCAAAACGAGATAAAACTATTAGATGCCGTAAGCAAGATAAAGACACAATGGCTATTATTTGGAGGGCTTGGTTTACTATTTGTTTTTGGCTTGTTTGTTGCTTTTCGTTCAAAATCATTTGCCCAAAAAAAGTTGGTAATGCAGCAAAAATTTGCACATCAGTTAATAGTTGCACAAGAAAATGAACGAAAAAGCATCGCAAAAGAATTGCATGATGGTATTGGTCAAGATTTATTATTAATAAAGCATTCAGTAAAAATAGATGTTGAAAAAGCACCTAAATTGATCGATAAAACAATAGAGAATATACGTGCGTTATCTCGAAATCTTCACCCTGTAGAATTAGAAAAAGTTGGAATTACCAAAGCCATAATTAATATGGTAAATGAAGTTAATGATGTTACTGGTATTTTCTTTTCTGAAGATGTTCAAAATATTGACAAGTCTTTGAAAAAAGAAGAAGAAATTTATTTGTATAGAATTATTCAAGAATGTATAAATAATATTATTAAGCATAGTGAGGCTAGTGCATCCAAAATTTCAGTAGTGAATAATGAAGATGTTATAGTTTTAACTGTTCAAGATAATGGTAAAGGATTTAGATTAGAAAAAGCAAAAACTAAATTTAAAACTTTAGGTTTGCAATCATTAATTGAAAGAGTTGATTATTTAAAAGGTAAAATAGAGTTTGATACTGGACTTCTAAAAGGGACGAAAATTAAAATCACTTTATATAAGTAAATGCAAAAAGAATTTACAATTGTTGTGGCAGATGATCATCCGATTTTGTTGGAAGGTATTGTTGCTGTTATTAAAAATGAGTTTCCTAGAGCCGAAATTACCACAGTTAATAACGGTGCAGACGCACTCCAGAAAATAGCACACAAAAGTCCGGATATTGCTATTTTAGACATTGAAATGCCTTTTTTAGATGGGATTGAAGTTGTACGAAAATTGCGATTGACTACCAATAAAACAAAAATAATAATTTTGACACTTCATAAAGAAAAAATATTTTTTAATGAAATTCAAGATTTAGATATTTATGGCTACTTACTAAAAGAATTTTCTGTTGATGAAATTACCAAATGTATAATCGCTGTCTTAAATAACGAAAAATTTTATAGTAATTCGATAGATAAATACCGTGCTAATAATCAAAAAAAACATCCAGAATTCACAAAATCCGAAGTAAATATTCTCAAGTTAATTGCTACTGGGAAAACATCGAAAAAAATTGCTGAAATGTTATTTGTTTCGGTTAAAACAATTCATTCTCATCGATATAACATCTGTAAAAAACTCCAATTAAAACCCGAAAATAATAGTTTAATTAAATGGGTTTATCAAAATAAAAATGCTTATTAAGGTGTGAACCTTAGTAAGTTAAGTACTCTTACCTATTGTTTTATCTATTATTATTTAATATTTTTGGTGTAATATATTTTATGGTATTATTTTAAAGCCCATTAATTATGAAAGTTAATAAGTTTAGTTTTGTATGCGCTATTTTGTGTTTAGTTAGTATTAATATAATAGCACAGAACTTAAAGAGATCTACAGTTGGAGTTTCAGGGAGTTCCATTGAATTAACTGTTAATGATAATAATTTTTATATCAGTCAAAGTGTAGGGCAAAATAGTGTTATAGGGACTTTTGTTAAAGATTCGTATGGTATTAGACAGGGATTTCAGCAACCGCCAATTAAAATAGAGGTAATTACTGATGTAATTAATGATTTAAACGTTGTCGCATATCCAAATCCAGTAAGAAATCATATAACTATCTTATTTAATGATGTTTTAAAAACATCATTTGAAGTTACACTTTTTGATATTACGGGTAAATTGATTTCAAATAAAAATTATGGACCTTCTAGGAGTAAACAAGTTAATATGTCATCCTTATCAACAGGAATTTACTTTTTAAATGTCACTTCAGAAAATAAAAAATTCTCAGTTCGATTAATTAAAGAATAAATAATTATGAAATATTTTTACAGTTTATTAGTCTTATTTTCTTTTCTGAATATTCAAGTGAATGCACAACAAATTATACTTGAATCAGGTAAATCAATGACGTCTTTTGAGTTTAAAGACTCACAAGGAACTAAGTTAGAAAACCTACAAGGAACAACACAAAATTATATATTTTTAGGGTTTAGAAAAAATGCCATAAAAGATTTTTTACACGTTTTAGTGGGGACAAGCATGAATAGCTATGGCACTATAGGAAGCGATAATGCTGTAAATAATTATTATGAATGGGAGACAACATATTTAGGTTTTTTAGCAGGCGTAGATATTAAGCTGTTAAAAATAAAGAAAATGACATTTTACTTAAGAGGAACAACTTCAGTTGAATTTTTGTTGCAAGGAACACAAATAGTAAATAATAATGTTTATGATTTGGTTGGTGAAGAAGATTTTGATAAATCAAATATTTTTTTTCGTGGAGGAGCCGTTTTAGAGTATCCATTATCAGATATTGTAAACATTTCTTTGCAATATAAATACGGAAAGAGTAAACAACTTAAAAATGATTCGTCACACAGTAATCAGGCAAGAATTAAATTCAAATCTCATGATATTGGATTTGGATTAATTATAAACCTTAAGAAATCTAAAAAAGAGAATCAAAGAAAATTAATCAGCAAATAAATCAATCATGAAAAAAATTTATTTTTTAATCGTATTTTTTTTATCCACAACAGTATATTCTCAAACTGATGGATTAAGTTATCAAGCCGTAATTTTAAATCCAGAAACAATAGAATTGCCTGGAGTTGATATTTCGGGTAATATTTATCCAAATAAAGCCATTGTTATTCGTTTTACAATTATAAACGATAATGGTTCGAATGACTATCAAGAAACACAAGCAACTACAACCGATTCTTTTGGAATGATTAACCTTTTTATAGGGGAAGGTAATCCTACAGGGAATAGTTTTAACGAAATAGAATGGGATGGAACTCCTAAAAATTTAAAAGTTGAAATTGACCTTAGTGGAGGTGGTGTTTTTACTGCTTTGGGAGAACAAAAACTCACGTTTACTCCATTTGCTTTTCATAGAAATATCTTGGCAACAGGAAATTTAACTGTAGATGGGTTAACAACTCTTAATGGTGATTTTAATGTAAGTAATCAAAAGCCATCAAATTTATCAGGAACATTAAATGTAGGCGGGCTTGTAACTTTTGTAAATGATCTAGTTATTGAAGGAGAAACATTAATGAATAGTGGCTTATCAGTAGAAGGGAATTCTTTATTAGATGGAAATTTAGATGTTGAAGGTAATACTACTTTAAAAGGAGATTTGAGTATAGAGGGCAATACAACTTTAGCAAATTTAGTGGTAAAAGGCGGGGATGATATTGGCGGAGGTTCAGGAGCAAACCACATAGCACTTTTTGAAAATACAAATACATTAAATGGAAATAAAGCAGATGGTATTGCGATTAGAATTCATGGCAATACAAGTAATAAGCTAGGTTATAAAAATAGGTTTATAACGTTTTATGGAAATGGAGATTATGTTGCAGGAAGAGTAGAAAGTTACGATTTGCTTGCAGGAGACTTATGGGAGTCATTTCCTGTGCCAGATTTCGCAAATTTGATAGATGTTTTTGATTTTGATAATGTAATATCAGGGGGAGCATTACCTTCGTTAACAGGTGGAGTAACTCCTTCGGTCAATTGGAATGACGGATCTACACCATCTTTGAGTATAGATTGGACAGATTTAGATTACGATTGGGACGATGGATCTACTCCATCTTTAAGTTTTTATTCAGGCTCATTTCCTAATCTAAACGTAGGTTCATTTCCTACATTCGATTTTGATGGTTTTTGGAACCCTACAGCGGCATCTGATGCAGGAGATGATATAGGCGCAATGATAGGTTGGGGAATGCGTAACGGGACCCCAGGATTTTTACCAACTACCCCTTGGAAAATAGCCTTAGTTCCATTAATTCTTTCAGCAAAACAAGTAGCTATGAACCAAGGAGTAATCTATGGGTCAAAAGGGGCAGATTATGCTGAGTGGTTAGAAAAAGAAAATCCAGAAGAAAAATATATGTTTGGAGAAGTTGTAGGTGTAAAAGGAGGGAAAATATCAAGAAATACTTCAAATGCAGATCAAGTAATGTCAATTTCGCTAGCACCCATTGTATTAGGAAATATGCCTAACGAAGATAGAAAAGAAGATTTTGAAAAGGTTGGATTTATGGGGCAAGTTCCTGTTTTAACATTGGGTAATGTAGTAATTGGAGATTATATAGTTGCATCAGGTTATAATGATGGGTATGCAAAAGCAGTTTCTGCAAAAGATATAAAGTTGAAAGATTTAAAGTCAATAATTGGGAAAGCATGGTCAGGATCTAATGGAAATAAAGCTAGTTTAATAAATGTTTCGGTAGGCTTAAAAACAAATGAATGGGTAGAAATATTAAAAGAACAGAAAGAAAGAATTACAGAAATAGAATTAAAACTTAATGATATGAATGAACTATCTAATAGATTAGATAAACTAGAATCTAAACTAGAAATTTTGAGTATTAATTAAGATACATTGTTGTTTAAGGGGTATATAAAAAAATATTTTTATGTTTTGTTGAATATTGTGGCTTAAAAAATTAAATAAACAAATAAATAGTCCCTGCCTTTCTAGGAATGACAGTTGGTAATATTTTTAAAACCAATTTCTGTATTGTAACACTCTGAAATCAAAAGTTGTAAACTTCGAGTTTTCATTCTTCATATTTTTATATAATTCCATAGATCCAATGGCTCTATTTGCCGAACCAGAAGGTGAAGTTAAAGAAACAGTTTTTATGATTCGGAAATCGTCATTCCAAACTTGTTTCGGAATCTCACCCTTTTTATGCGACCCTGAAACAAGTTCAGGGTGACGTGGTATTTTAAACTGATGTATTCTTGGAACTGTATTTGAAACTACTTCCAATTTCAAATTGTGCTCTTTTAAGTGTTTTCTGAAAAAATATTCAGGACCATTTTTAGAATTCCCGCCAGTAAAAAGTAATGTGTTGATGGTTGGGAACTTGTTTAGATAACCAATTAAGTTGCGTAATTGAATATTTTGCATCCCAAGATCTGAAGCATCAATTTTATCTCTTTTACAAGAATCCACAATGTCACAAACACCAATTTTATGTTTTATTAAAAAGTTTTTTCGTTGTTCAATGGCTCTATTTGTATTTTCAAAATCTAAATCTAAATCATGAATTTTATTAATATACAGCCAAAGTGAATTGTAATAACTACCATAGCAAAAATCAACATCTTGTTTTATCAATTCTCCTGTGGTAAATCGAGGAGGAGGTAAAGTGCCAACGATTAGTTTCTCTGTATCGTTTTTGATAAATGGCTCATATGGATGCTTGTGGAAAAACAAAGTTAATAAGATTGGTCTTCTAAACTCTTAGTAACTTTAGAAACTATTTCACCAGTATGTTTAGTCGTTTTACTTTCAATCAATAGTATCTTACATTCTTCAGTAGATGATACTCGATGGTTAACACCTTTTTTGACAATATACATATCTCCTGTATTCATTGTAAAACTTGATTCATTTTCAATTTCCATTAGGAGTAAGCCTTCAAGAATTAAAAATAGTCCATCTTCATTTTTATGATTATGCCACGGAATGTCTTCACCTTTTATTTTTGCAATCTTAACAAATTCATTGTTTACTTCACCAATTATTTTTGGTGAGAAAAAAGCACTAACTGTAGAAAATGAATCTTCTAAATGTATTAGTTTATTGTCCATAAAATTCTTATTTCTTCACAGGCTCAACATCCAAATATTTATCCATAAGATAGATTAAAGAAGTCATTGCAGCACTCCCTAATTCAAGTTC
Organism: Lutibacter sp.; assembly: GCA_002733665.1. Taxonomy (GTDB): domain Bacteria; phylum Bacteroidota; class Bacteroidia; order Flavobacteriales; family Flavobacteriaceae; genus Urechidicola. Next base: position 14,843 of record NVWM01000027.1, on the reverse strand, counting down.
TCTAAGGTTTACTTTATCAAAAGTATCAATCTCGGTATGATGGTAATCAAAATAGCGTTGAGAATCTGGTCTGTAACCAGATAAAGTTATGGTTTCGTTTTTAAGCGGAGTAATATCTGCTCCAGCACCACCTTTTGACCAATCAGTTAATCCGTATGGCTCCAATAATGCTTTCCAACTCATAAATAATTCTTCGTTTTGATCATTTCCATCATAAGAAAAACCTCTAGGAGTATGCCCTCCAAAATCAGATTCTAAAGCAGCAACGTGAATTTCATTTTTTAATTTTGCTTCTGCAGCATATTTCTTTGCACCACGAGTTCCATTTTCTTCATTCATAAATAAAACGGCTCTAATTGTATGTTTTGGTTTGATTCCAGTTCTTTTTAAAAGACTTAAAACTTCAATAGAATGAACTATACCTGTTCCATCATCATGTGCGCCTTCACCTAAATCCCAAGAATCTAAATGACCACCAACAGTAATGTATTTATTAGGGAATTCACTTCCTGTAATCTCACCAATTACATTGAACGAAGGAGCGTCAGGTAATGTTTCGCAACTTTGCTTGAAATAAAATTTTAAATTCGGGTTTTCTTTTAAATGCTTACTCAGTAAAACAGCAGCATTTGTACTGATTGCAGCAGTAGGAATATATTCTTCAGACGGAATATCTCCATAACTCATAACTCCAGTATGAGGGTAGTCATCTTGTCTTGAAGACATTGAGCGAACGATAGTTCCTAAAGCGCCAAATTTTCCAGGAATCTTTGCTCCAGAATAGCGTTGCCCAACACATCCACCATAAGCTTCACCAGTATTAATCAAAGTTGCATCAAAAGGGCGATTGTAAAAAATTATTTTTCCACGCATTTTTTCTCCTAATGCTTCTGCTTCTTCAACACTTTGTACTTCTATAACTTCTGCAGTAACTCCATTATTTGGTGTTGCAATAGAACCACCAAGTGCGCATACTGGAACATTCACTTTAGCACCATTTACTGAGTAATTTGCTACTTCTTTTTCTCCTCTAACCCAATGAGGGACCATAACTGGTTGAAGCCAAACTTTGTCAAAACCTTCATCTTTCATCAACTTTTCTCCCCATTCTACAGCCATTTGTGCTTCTGGAGAACCAGACAAACGACCACCAATATTTTGAGTCAAGTCTCTTAACCATTCATAAGCAGCACCATCTGAAAGTGCAGTGTTGAAAAATTGCTTGATAGCGATTGAGTCTGTTTTGTTTACAGTTTCATTTTTCACTATTGATGTTGTTGCTTTTTCGTTACAAGAAATTAATAATAGTGCAGCAAAAACTGCTAAAAAGTAGTGTTTCATTTAGTTAAAGTTTTTAAGAGCATAAAACTACGGAAAAAATATGCATCAAGAAATTATTTAACATCAATCAAATTTTCACTAAATTTATCAATTGAAATGCTATCAAAAAAACAATATGAAAAAGTTAATATGTTTGGGATTAATTGTCCTATTATGTAAAAGTTGTAAAGCACAAATTGTTCCTGTAGAAGAAGTAGTTAATTATTTTGACAATGTAGAAGAGGGAGAAACTACCTATATCAAAGATGTAAACAATGTATTAGATAATTATGTAGGAACTTGGAAAGGAACTTTAGATAATAAAGAATATACATTTGTAATTACAGAAAAGACTGTTATTTTTGATGAAGAATATAATATTCTACAAGATAAATTATTAATGAGACATAAAATAATTGATGTAATTACAAATGTTGTAATAGAGGATACGTTATTGGTTTTAGATGATGATGTGCATTTAGAAGGATTTCTTTTTGAAACAAATAATGTTGGAGATCTAAGCTATACGTTTTCTTATTATGGAGATACTGAAGGTTATTGTGGAAGAATAGGAGATGTTGCAATTGCTCTATTTAACAGTAATACTCAAATGAAATCATATTTAAAACCTAGTCGAGTAAGTCGTATGATTGACCCAGAAATTGATTGTCCAAATGGTATTTTAGAACAAATAATACCAGAATTATTGGTGTTAACTAAGCAGTAAAACTTTTTTTAAAGAGAATGAAAAGCATAAACACTTAGTTTGTGCTTTCTTTTTTCGCCTAAAAGTCAAATTTATACGTAATTCCTAACAATACTTGAATTCCTTGCGTATCAAAGTTAGCGTAACGTTGGTTATTGGTACTTAAGACATTGTTTGCTTTAGCAAAAGCAGTCAATCTATCAGTAAATACATAACCTCCTTTTAGGTTAAGATCTATAAAAGAATCTAATTCTACTTTTTCTCCTAAGCCAACAAATGGTGTAACAAAATCATAACGTTTCCCTACAAAATAAAGGTTACTTCCTGCAAACCATTTGTTGTTGTGATAGTCAGCAAATAAAGCCGCTTTTATAGTTGGTAGATTCCATGCTTCGTCTTCTGTTTTGGTTGTGTAATTGTCAAATTCTACAGTACCACCAAATTTAAAATCTTTAGAAAAATCAATATTTAATTCCCCAGAAACAGCCAATGTTTTTACATTATCATAAATAACTTTAAATGAGTTTCCTAATTCATAACTATTAGTTGTTGTTATAACTCCATCAGTTTTTGAAGGGTTTTGAATGTATAAAGGTTTTCCTCTTTCGTTTATAAATGATGCTTTGAAATTATAACTTACATCAGCGTTTAATTGACCTTTTGCACCAATGTATGCATTGTATTGTTTATCAGTTTGAGAAACGTTTAATGTTGGAGAAACAAATGGATTGTCTTGCGCAAACTCTCTAAAACTATTTAAATGTAAATCTCCTGTAATTCCTGCATAAGCAATTAATGTTTCTTCAGAAATTTTGTAAGATGCTGTTACATTTGGATACGCAAAAAACTTGTTTACGCTGTTTTCTAAATCAAAACTATAATAAATTCTTGCACCTAAATTTACAGTTAAATCATCTCGTAAAACTTTGAAGTTTGGAGCAATTCCTAGTTTTAAAAAATTGTGATTTATATTGTTAATTGTTGTGTAATTTTGATTGAATTTTCCGCTAAGAAACTCAATCGTAGCAGTAGTGTTTATCAATTCAGAAGAAATCGGAAATTCTACTTTTGGTTGAACCAATAAATGAATTTCATTACTATTATAATTGTCAGAAAACTGGTTGAGTTCAACTTTTCCGCCTTTAAAAATTCCATCTTCAAAATGTAATTTACCGCCAGCAAAAACATTGAAGTATTTTTGTTTAGGGTCAATGCTATTTAGGTACGGTTCACTATAAGTTATATCTTTTGGCAATCCATACCAATTATTGATTTGATGTTTTAGCCCTGCATTTATTTCCCAATTATAATCACGATCAAATTGCTTGTAATATAAATTCACTTTGGTGTCAGAAAAATTATTATCAAGTAATACATCTTTTACATTTCCTTTTGAAGAAAGATGATTGATAAACACACCATAATCATTATTTCTTGTACTACTTGAGTGAATGTAAGCCTCTAAAAATGGTGTTGTGTTATTCCCAAATCCAACAGATACATAGTTTGCATATATTTTATCTAATTTTTCTTTTGCAACTCCCTTTGCTTTCCCTTTTACAGGTGTAAAAGTTGAGGCAACAGGAACAGAATTGATGGTATATGAAACGCTATCTTTAGGAATGTCTGTATAGTCTAATGTTGGATTCTCCTTTATTTTAAATGCGTCAGAAATTGTTGGTGTATATGGTTTTACAACATTTATTTCGCCTGTATTTAATGTGTCTCTAACGCTTTCTTCTTGTGCGAAGAGCGTTGTTGAGATTAATGTGATGAATAGTAGTATCAGATTTTTATTCATTGTTTTTTGTTTTTTCGCAAGGGACTTAAGTCCCTTGTATTAATGTGATTGTGAAGTGAATGCTAATTTCCTGGTGTAACAGAAAAATTCGTTTTTGCTTCTTCGGTTTTAATTCTACTGAGTTCAGTTTGTGCTTCTTCAACAACATCATCAAACTGCGAAAAGTTTTTAATCACACTTTCTAAAATATATGTTGCTTGAAAAGAATCTTTTAATTCGTAATGGTTTTTAGCCATAATGATTAATCCTTTTCCTCCCCAATATTTATATGCAGAATAATCTGATGCAATTTTTTGCACAACTTTATTTGAAACTCTATAGCTTCCATCATTGTGTTCAAAATACGCGTCGTAATACAACGCTTCGGCTTTTAATTCGCCAGAAGCAATTGCTTCAACTTTCTTATATGCACTTCGTGCTTTTGATTCATTATTAGTTTTAATAGCACTTCTCGCAATAATTATTTGTGCATCCGATTTCATTTGATTGTCGGCTTTTGATTGACTTAAAACTTTATCGGCATATTCAACAGCATTTGTATAATTTTCTTGTTTGTAATAACCTTTCATCAAGTTTGACTGTGCGAAAATGCTGTTTTGTGTATCGTTAGATTCGTTTTCAAGTCGTTCCAATATCGGAATGGCATTTGACCAATCTTTGGCTTCTAAATATGCTTGCGCTAAGCGAGAAAGAGCTTGTTCTGTATATTCATTTTGCTCTTGCTCAACTACATACTTGTAATGAGGTATTGTTTTGTTAATTTGTTTTTCGGAATAATATGATTGCGCTAAATAGAAATGAGAGTGCAGTGTATGTAAACCTCTTGGAAATCTATTAAGATATTTATTAAATCCAGAAATTGCATTTTGATGATTGCTTTGCAAGTATTGTTTTTCTGCCGATTCGTACATATCGTTGTCTAAATCTGCATCTGTAACATTTATAAAATCAATCCCTTTTACCCAATCTGCGTATTCATCAACACGCCCTAAATCAACATAAATCTGTCGTGCACTTGCAACGGCTTGTTTTGCTTCTGCAGTATTTGGAAATTGGCTAACAACTTGTTTGTAAATTGATAGTGCTTCTTCGTTTCTATCAGTATTATAATAAAGAACACCTTTTTTTAGCATAGATTTTGAAACCAACGGACTGCGTTTGAAATGGTCAATTAAATAATCGTATTTTTCTAAAGCCTTGTCAGTTTCGTTGGCATCTACATATTCATTTGCCAAAACATAGTAACCCTCATCGCGATATTTTGACTTCGGATAGTTGGTTAAAAACATATTTAATTCATCTATTTTCTGTTGATCTTGACGAATAAACCCATAACTAACAGCCTTCTGAAATTGAGCGTAGTCTGCATCAGGAGTGTTAAGTTGTACAATTTTATCGTATGTATTGATGGCGTTTTGATAACTGCTCGTAACGAAATATGTGTCAGCTAAACGTACATAACTATCGTTTAGTTTTACTTCATCTTCTGGATTTGTATTGATATAATTTTGAAATTCAGTTCCTGCATTTAAATATTTTTTTTGGTTAAAATACGTGTAAGCAAGATTGTAATTTATGTTTTTATATTCTGATGTATATATTGCTTCAGAATTGGTAGAAAAGACATTGAAATTTGCCAAGGCATCATTAAAGTTATTCAATCTAAAATTCGATTCGCCTTTCCAGTAAAGTGATTGTATCCCAATAGTTTTGTCTTTGTTTTGCGATAATGATTTATCAAAATTAACAATTGCTTTATCAAAATCATTTTCGTTAAACACTTGAACACCTCTATAAAATGTTGCTTTTTGGTACAAAACATTGTTAGTGTCTTTTTTATTTTCAAGATATTTGATTGCACCTGCATAATCTTGTGAAGTTAAATATGCGCTGATAATCAAATCTTCAATTTCTTTTTTGTGGTTTGACTTCGGATATTTTTTTAAGTAATCTTGTAATACTTCAGGCACATTCTTATATGGGTTTCCAATTTCGTAACTCAGTTTTACATAATTTAGATAAGCGTCTTCCTGTAATTTAGAGTTAAATTCCATATGCGAAGCACTTCTAAAAGCATTTAAGGCTTTAGACCTTTCATCTAGTTTTAAATAACATTCCGCCAAATGATAATATGCATTTTGTGCTACGGCATTATCACCATTGATGATTTTATTGAAGTGTGAAATTGCACTGCTATAATCATCTTGTTTGTAATATGCATATCCAAGCATGTAATAATCGGTATTGTTCCATTTTCCACGAGTACCTTTGTAGTTTTTTAAATGCGGAATAGCTTCAGCATATTTTTTTAGATTAAAATAACTTTCACCTACAATTTTTGAAATTTGTGAATGTTCTTCTCTTTTAACATTTGGTAATAATGGCTCTCCAAGTTCGATTGCCTTTTCGAATTTTCCGCCTTTAAAATTAATGTCTGCCAAGTAATATGAAACATCTTTTTTATATGACTCATCTGTTACAACTTGACCTAAATATTCATTTGCTGTATCATAATCTTCATCAGAATAGGCGATATATCCATAATAGTATTTTGCTTGCGAACCGTACTCTTGAGAATCTAATAATTTTTTGAAGTATTCTTTAGATTTTGTGTAGTTTTTGGTTGCAAACAATGCGTAACCATATTTGAAATTATAAGTATCTTGTTGTTTGATTGATAGGCTGTTAACGTTTGCTTTGCCATACCATTTTAATGCATACGAATATTTACGAGCCTTAAAATAATAATCAGCTGTTTCTATAAAAGCATTGTTTCGTTTGGTACTAGTAGGATATCTTTTTACAAAATCCAGCATCATATCATCTGCACCTCTTTGGTTCAGTCTAATAGCACAATTTGCAATATAATACTCACAATTTGCTCTTTTTTCGGTTGTATCATCAAACGTTTCCCTAATTTGATTGAACAACTGTTGTGATGCAAGATATGACTTGTCTTTATAGAGTTCTATAGCGTGATTATACTCTTTGAATTCGTGTGTGTAAATTGCAGTTTTTTGTGCAAAAGAAAGCGTTGATATTGCTGATATACAACAAACTAAAATAAATTTTCTAAAGTTCATTCCCAATAATTTTATACAGATATAGATGTAATCAAAACTACATAAATTATATATCTAAATATAGATTTTATATAGTTTCCTTCTGAACTATTTATCAAATAGTGTACCAAAAGAAATACAATAGCATAACGTTTAAAATTGCTGAAATTGCATTAAAAGTTGTTTATTTTTTATTCACTCGCTCAATAATGTATCCATTAGTGAATTAAACTCTTCAACATAATGTAAGTAATAATCCCCTGTTGCAGGACCAGAAAAACCTGTATGTATAGAACGTACTTTCCCTTTTTTGTCAATAATTATTGATGTTGGGAATGACATAATATGATTGAGCATTGGTAATGTTTTTGAAGCATTTCCTTTGTCAGATGTTCCTGCGATTAGGTAATCATAATTCACATTATAAGTGTCTTTCATTTTTTGCACACGTGCTTTTGCATATTCAAAATCATCTTTCACTTCGTATGCCAAACCAATGATTTCAACACCTCGATCTTTGTTTTTGTCATACCATTTTGTGTAAAATTTTGTTTCATCCATACAGTTTGGACACCAAGTTCCGAAAATTTGAAGTACCACAACTTTGTCTTTGTATTTTGGAGCATCAAGACTTACTAAATTTCCTTCAAGATTTGGAAAAGAGAATTCGATTTTATCAAAACCATCTTTTAAATACGTCAATTTGTTTGCATCAGGAAGTGAAGCGTTTTCGTTTCTAATTCCAGTAAACTTCTGATGAAATGTTTTACCAGACCAAAAATCTCCTTTAAAAATTGTATCGTTTTCTAGTTCGGCTTTAAAAATGAATGAGTGATTTCCGTCAAAAGCATATAATGTGAATTTATTATCGTCAGTTGTTCCTTCTAGAAAACGATAATCACCAGTCTTGGTAAGTATTGTGCCTTTTAACTTATTATCTTCTGTTCTGAAAATTCCAATAGTTTTATTATCAGTTCCATCTTCTTTATGAAGATTTACTGTCCACTTTCCGTCAAACTTATTATTTGAAGACATCTTATCTAGTCGCTCTTTTTTGCCAAAAGTCGCCTTAAAAGGAAGAGTATAATCATCTGCATAATTCTTGGTAAATGTACCAACTAAAGAGTTGTTATTAATCTTTGCTTTTACATCAATATCAAAAATATGCATTGTAAAAAAGATAGAATCGTTTACCACTTTAACTTCGTTGATATCGATATGATTGTCACTGTCGTGAAGGTTTATTTTATAGTTGCCTTCATTTTTTGTCACTTCAAAGACAAATGGTAATTGTTGCTTTTGTATTGTTATTTCTCCTCGCCAGAAACCAGTTTTGAGTTCCGTATTTTTCTTTTCTGTATTACATGATAGTATAAAAAATAATGAGAAAACTACTATTAAGTAAGATTGATATTTATTCATTTTGACAGTGTTTATAAGAATTCAAATGTAATCATTTTGATTTTATAATTATAAAGTCGTCAGTATTTTGAAAGATTACAGATAAAGCCTAAATTTGTAGATAAATATAAAAATTTCATGCAAGAACCTGTACTTTTTCTTAAAAACGCTTCTATTTTTCAACGAGATAATTTGGTGTTATCAGATGTAAATATCGAAATTGAAAAAGGTGAATTTATCTATATTATTGGTAAAACTGGTAGTGGAAAAAGTAGTTTGATGAAAACTTTATATGGCGATTTAGAATTGCAAAAAGGTGAAGGTGCTATTGTTGATTTTGATTTGGAAAAATTAAAAGAAAAAGAAATTCCGTTTCTAAGACGTAAAATTGGTATTGTTTTTCAAGATTTTAAATTATTGAATGATAGGAATATAACTGAGAATCTCTTATTTGTTTTAAAAGCAACAGGATGGACAGAAAAAGAGAAAATGAAATCCAAAATTAATGAAGTTTTAGAGAAAGTAACTATGCACACCAAAGGATTTAAAATGCCTTTTGAACTATCTGGAGGAGAACAACAACGTATTGCGATTGCAAGAGCATTATTGAATGATCCTGAACTTATTTTGGCTGATGAACCTACAGGAAATCTTGATCCAAGAACTTCGATTGAAGTTATGGGAGTTCTCGAAGAAATTCATAAAAGCGGAAAGACGATTTTAATGGCAACACATGATTATGCTTTGATACTTAAATATCCTCATAGAACTTTAAAATGTGAAGGAGAAGAAATTTTTGAGGTTGTGCAACAGACTAATTAAAGATAATATCTACAATTTTTTGAGCACTTTTTTGAGGGTCAAAACTTTTTAATTTTTCAAGCCTTTTATTTACTATTTCTTGATTAAATTTTTTGTCAAAAAGGATAGCAGTTTTTTGCAAGAATTCTTCCTTAGAATTTGCTATTTCAGTTAGTTCTTCTAAACCAGTATCTTCAACCATATTATTATTTGCAATTATAAATTTTCCTTGGTATAAAGCATTTAGAAGTTTCAGTTTAATTCCTGTTTTTTGAAATGTTGGCAAAACATTTATATGTGCTGTTCTAAATAATTGTTTTAAATCATCCTGCGATTTTAAATTAACAAACTGAATATTTTTATGCTTATCAATCTCAGTATTTATATTCTTATTTTGATGACTAGAAGCAATAACTAGATTGTAAATGGAATTCTTATAAATGCTAATCAAAAATAAAATAGCTCTAATGTTTTCTGGGACTAAAATATTGCCATGAAATAAGACTGTTTTTTTAGAATTATCTGTATGAATAAAATTCTTTGTAACCTCATGAAATGCAGGGATGTAAGTTGCCTTTTCGCCATACTTCTCTAAAAAATAAGCATGCTCGAATGGAGATATTGTAAAAATTCCATCAACTTTTTTTAAAATTGATTCGTATTTAATTAATTTCTTAGATTCTTGCTTGAAGAAAGTTTTTTTAAAGACACTACTTTCACTTTCTGATAAACCTTTGTAAAATAAATGTTCAATATTATGTGCTCTGACAAATGTTTTTTGATTTTTTATTGCTTTTAAGAATATAGGCGAAGTGGTGTGCAATCCTTCAAAAAGGATAGGGGAATTATCAGCAGTTAAATTGCTAATTAAGTGTCTGTTTTCTCTGCTTTTAACAATAAATGGGTCTTTAGAAAAAAAACTTTTGATAAAAGAATTTCTATGGTAGTAATAAACCTTTTTACAATATTTTTCTAACTCTTTCTGTTTTCCTCTTCCGTATTCGAAAGTATGAAAATGTATTTCTACGCCTATTTTATGTAGTTCTATTAACTTATAAAAAACATCAATTACTCCTCCATAGTTTGCAGGAAAAGGGACATCAAAAGATACAATATGTAATTTTTTAGTTGAGATGATTGAAAATAGATTTTAGTTTTTCTTTTTCTTGAGACCAAATTAACACCTTTTTTGCTGATTGTATATCTACTAAGTAACTTTTTTTAAGGATGCCTTTAATTTGAATTGCCATTTCTTTCGGATTTCTATCAAGTACAACTTCACCAACTTTATAGTTATTAATAATTTGTTTCATTTCTGGTAAATGGGAAACTAAAATTGGAATTTCTGCTTGTATATAATCGAATATTTTATTTGGTAGTGCAAAATGGTAATTCAGCCCTAAATCTTCTTCTGTACTGATGCCTAAATCCGCCAAAGGAGTAATAGACCTTAATTCATTTGGAGTTATCTTTCCTAAGAATTTTACAGTATCTTTAAGTTCTAAGTCAATCACCTGTTGCTTTAATTTATTTGAAATATCACCATCACCAATAATTACAAAAATACAACCTTCAAGATATTGCATTGTATCAATTATTAGTTCTATCCCTCTTCCAATATTTAATGCGCCTTGATACAGAATGACTTTCTTGCCTTTTAAATCAAAAGGGAATTTTGTGGTTTTTATTGTAGATTTTTCTGGAAGATTCCGAATAATTTTAAAATCAGTATTGTACTTATCATTATAATAATCGGCAATAGATTGACAAACTGTATAACAGTTTTTTAGTTTTGGTAAAATGTTTTTTTCAATTTTTAGCCATACCTTTTGAACACTTGGTCTATTTAATAATTCAGGAACTTCAGTAAATAATTCATGACTATCATAAATTAATTTTTTATTTAAAAATTGACTAATGAGGTAGTTGGCAGTTAAAGTGTCAAGGTCGTTTGCAAGTAAAACATCTTTTTTGATAAATAGTAATTTAAAAAAAAGCCTTGTATTATATTCCGCATAAAAAAGAAACCCTTTGTTGAACAGTAGCCTCATTCTATATGTTTTATAAGGTCTTTCTAAAGGTAAACTATTAGGTAATTTCCGTCCGATTAATAAAATATCATAACCGAGTTCTTTTAAAGTATTACATACTTTAAAAACCCGTTGATCAGTTACCAAGTCATTTGTTACAGAAATAATTATACGCTTCACTCAATTTTTATAAGTGTGCAAGATAAAAATAAAAACCCACTCCAATAAATTGAAGTGGGAAATTGCTATGAAAAAGTTGATAAGGAATAACCCTTATCATATAAAGAGTCGAAATTTTGTTTTGAAACTTACTCGTTTAAAAAAAATAATTCTTTTTTTAAGAATTAAAAAATATCTCTTAAATTTGAATGTTTAAATCACAAAAATGACAACTGACTTAAATTCTTTAACAGCTTACGGAGAAAAATTTATAAAAAATCAACCAGATCTTGCAATTGCAACGCAAAAGAAATACAGTACTATTGTAAATAAATTAGTAGAATTTGAAATTTATCGAAATAAAAAAATAACATTTAAAGAGATTGATTTAAAACTTAGAACTGAGTTAATTTATTACTTTTCGGATGTACATAGACTTGGCGATAACACGATTGGACGCTATTTGAAATTTATTAAAAGTCTTTGTTTAGACGCTCAACGTCAAGGGATATACGTAAACAGAGAATTGAGTTATTTTAAAGGATACACAGTTAAAGCCGTTAAAACGATTCTTACATTTGCTGAACTTGATCAAATAAAAAGCACAAATTTTTCTAAAACCAATCATAAAATTGCTAGAGATTGGTTGATAATTGGATGTTATACAGGGCAACGCGTTTCAGATTTATTAAAGATGGATAGTGCTTCTATTCAAAAAACACAGAACTCTGAAGTCATAGTAATAAAACAAATTAAAACAGGGAAATTGGTTCAAATTCCAATGCATATAGAAATTAAACGTCTTTTATTAAAAAGGAACGGAGAATTTCCGCCAGCATTTGCAGAGAATTTTGAAAGTAACAAGTCATTGTTTAATAGATATTTAAAACAATTGTGTAAAGTTGCTAAGCTTGATGCAATAGAAAAAGGAAGTGTTTATAATAGCGAGACAAAGCGAAATGAAGAAGGAGAATTCGAAAAGTACAAATTAGTTTCTTCACACATTTGCAGGCGCTCATTTGCTACAAATTTTTATGGAAATCCAAAATATCCAACACCAATGTTGATGAATATTACTGCACATAGCACAGAAAAGATGTTTCTAGAATATATTGGTAAAAAGCAAGGAGATAATGACGCACAATTATCGATGTTTTAAAAAACTTTTTTCGCTATTTGATATATATTTGATGATTTCCCCATAGAATAATAATGCAATAATGGAACACCAGCCTTTATCAATTCTCTACTTTGATTGATGCACCATTCTATTCCCACTTCGCGAGCTTCTTTATTATCTTTACACTTAACAATTTCAATAATTAAATCTTGAGGTAAATCCACATGAAAACGATGCGGAAGTAAATTCAATTGCTTCTTAGTAGAAATAGGTTTCAATCCAGGAATAATTGGTACCGTAATTCCTTCTGCTCTACATTTTTTTACAAACTCAAAATATTTTTGATTGTCAAAAAACATTTGGGTTACAATATAAGTCGCTCCTTTCTTAATTTTTTTCTTTAAAAAATGTATGTCAGAATCTAAACTTGGTGCTTCCATATGTTTTTCAGGATAACCAGCAACACCAATACAAAAATCAGTTTTAGAAGAGTTCTGCAATTCTTCATCCAAGTAAATTCCGTTGTTTAAATCTTGAATTTGTGATGTTAGCTCTGAAGCAAATTTATGTCCTTCTTTTTCCGATTTAAAATAAGTTTCGCTTTTAACAGCATCACCACGAAGTGCCATCACATTATCAATTCCTAAAAAATCAAGATCAATTAAAAAATTCTCGGTATCCTCTTTGGTAAAACCTCCACACAATATATGAGGTATGGCATCAACACTATACTTATTCTGAATTGCAGCACAAATCCCCACAGTTCCAGGACGTTTTCGGACTATTTTTTTCTCAATCAATCCACTTTCTAATTCTTTATATACATATTCTTCTCTATGGTATGTGACATCAATAAATGGTGGTTTAAACTCCATTAGAGGATCAATATTGTCAAAAATTGATTGTACATTTTGACCTTTTAATGGAGGTAAAATTTCAAAGGAAAATTGGGTTTTTCCTTTTGCTCTTGTGATATGTTCAGTTACTTTCATAATATGCCTGCATAGGCAGGTATCTTTTAAATTTCAACTTAATTTCTCTTTTTGCGTTACCAAAAGGTCGCGCTTTTCGTTATACCTTTTTATTTGACAACTTCTCGACTGCGCTCGAAGAGACAAATGAAAAGGATGTCATTCCTGCGAAGGCAGGAATCTTTTATTTACATTATTTTTAACCAAGAGATTCCTGCCTACGCAGGAATGACAGTTAAGTTTCTGCTAGATTTGAATTCAACCATTTTTTTGCTTCTTCAATTGAAATTTCTCTCCGTTTGGAATAGTCTACTAGTTGATCTTCCGTAATTTTCCCCAACCCAAAATATTTCGCTTCTTCGTTTCCGAAATAGTAACCTGAAACACTTGCTGCTGGCCACATTGCTAGACTTTCAGTCAACTCAACTCCAATCCGACTCTCAACATCTAGCAAATTCCAAATTGTCTTTTTTTCTAAGTGATCTGGACAAGCAGGATATCCTGGAGCAGGACGAATTCCTTTATAACTTTCTTTAATTAAATCTTCATTTGACAAAATCTCTCCCGAAGAATATCCCCAATGTTTTGTCCTCACTTCCTTATGTAAATATTCCGCAAAAGCCTCTGCTAATCGATCTGCCAATGCTTTAATCATAATTGAGTTGTAATCATCATTGGCTGCTTCAAATTGTTCAGCGAGTTTTTTAGTTCCAAAGCCTGTTGAAACACAAAACGCCCCAACATAATCTTGAATATTAGTCTCTTTTGGCGCAATAAAATCAGCTAGTGAGAACGAAGAAATTCCATCACGTTTTTTTAATTGTTGACGTAGCGTTAAGAATTTTATTTTGTCATGTCGAGCATTTCGACTGCGCTCAATATTAACTCCGTCAAGACCTTTTTCTTGTTTTAGCTGTAAAACCTCTCGACTGCGCTCGAGGGGACATTTATCAACAGAAACCTCAATGTCGTCATCATTAATTGTATTTGCTGGGAATAATCCAAAAACTGCTTTGGCTTTTAATAATTTTCCATCAAAAACCTTTTTTAATAATTCTTGAGCATCCGCAAATAATTCTGTGGCTTGTTCTCCAACTACTTTATCTGTTAAAATATCTGGATATTTTCCATGCAAATCCCAACTTCTAAAAAAAGGAGACCAATCAATAAACGTTTCTAATTTAGTTATGTCAAAATCTTGAATCTCTTGAATTCCAAGTCTATTTGGCTTTGTAATTTTTGATTTTTGCCAGTCAATTTTAAATTTACGTTTACGAGCCTCATCAATAGAGATATATTCTTTTGTTTTCGAGCGATTTAAAAATTTCTCACGGAATTTATCATACTCTTTTCTAATTTGATTTTTATAAACAGTATTGTCTTTTTTTAGTAAGTTTCCAACAACAGTAACTGCTCTTGAAGCATCATTCACATGAACAACAGTATTAGCATAGTTAGGCGCAATCTTAACT
>NVWM01000026.1 GCA_002733665.1 Lutibacter sp. | reverse complement strand
AAAAGCAAGAGCAGAATATTTAGCCGAACGTGCAGATAAAAAAGTGATTCTTTTTGATATGATGGTCGATATGGCTGAAAAGGAATATAATATTGATGTCAGAAAAAATTACAAGCCCGAGTTATTGACCGCTTCAAAGAAGCACACAAAGAAACAATAGTTTCTACCTGTTACTTACTCGGGATTAGCAGACAGGTTTACTATAGACAGGTACAGTCCAAAAAACAAAAACAATGTGTTGCCCAAAAAGTAATAGCATTGGTACAATCGGTTCGTATAACCATGCCTAGGCTTGGTACTCGAAAACTGTATCATATATTAAAAGCGCAATTAAGACTATTAAATATTGGGAGAGACAAACTCTTTATAATACTAAAAGCCAATCGTTTGCTTATAAAACCAAAAAGAAGTTATCATATTACAACAGATTCACATCATCGCTTTAGAAAACATAAAAACCTAGTGAATATATTAGAAATTGAAAGACCAGAACAAGTATGGGTTAGTGACATTACATACACAGGAAACAGAAAAAACCCATCTTATCTTGCCTTGATTACTGATGCTTATTCAAAGAGAATTGTTGGTTATAATGTATCTAATAGTTTAAATGCTTCTGGATCAATACTGGCTTTAGAAATGGCTATTAAGAATAGAAAATATAAAGCACAGCCTTTGATACATCATTCTGACAGAGGTTTACAATATTGTTCTGATGAGTATCAAAAAACATTAAAATACAGTTCTATAAAACCAAGTATGACAGAACAATACGATCCATATGAAAATGCAATTGCAGAACGTATAAACGGTATTTTAAAACAGGAATTTGCAATAGCAAAGTATGATGTTGATTTAGTTCTAAAGACGAACCTTATTAAAAATGCAATTAAAATTTACAACACAAAAAGACCTCATTTGTCTAATCACATGCTAACACCAAATCAAATGCACCAACAAAACAAACTGAAAAGAAAAACCTATAAATCAAAAAACCTGAACAATAGTACTATTGTTCAGGTTTAAATTATTATTTTTAATCCTTTAATAATCTGTATCGATTATTTAGGACGAGACACAATATATGAAATTAGAAAATTCAACATTCTTTACTCAAGTTAAAACTGCATTATTTTTCTTTGTATTTTCAGCTTTTTACGGACTCATTTTGCGTTTAACAAAAGTTGTAGATTTTATTCCTATTGCATATAATAATTTACTTCAATCTCATTCGCACGTTACCTTTTTAGGTTGGGGGTTTTTAGCAGTTATTAGTTTGGTAGGTTTTGCATTTTATCCAAAAATATTAGATCAATCAATGTATTTAAAACGTCTGTTTTATATAATGGTTGTGACTTTATTAGGTATGCTGATTAGTTTTCCAATACAAGGTTATAAACTGTTTTCCATCCTTTTTTTATCGATTTTTTTAATTGTAAGTTACCTCTATTTATTCAGAATTTATAAGGAATTGAAAGAGCATAAAAGTTATAGTTCTAAGTTTATCAAAACTGCAATTTTATATTATTTACTATCAAGTTTGGCAATTTGGGCAATAGCAATTGTTGCTGTTAAGTTTGGAAAGACAACGCTATATTATAATTCAATATATTTTTATTTGCACTTTTTATACAATGGTTTTTTTGTTTTTTCTTTATTCGGATTATTAATTAAATATCTTGAAAACAAACAGGTAGTAGTAGGAGAAGAACTGTTAAAATATTTTTATTTGTTAACCAATTTGTCTTGTATCCCTGCATATGCAATGTCATTATTATGGTCTGAAGTGCCTAAATATGTATATTTCATAGCTTTCTTTGCAGCAATTATACAATTGGTTTCGTTGTATTATCTATTCAGTATTAAAAGAATATTTTTCAAAATAATATCATCCAGACAATTAAAACTGATAGGTATAATTGTGTTTGTTTCTTATTTCCTTAAAATAATATTGCAACTTATCTCTTCATTTCCTGTAATAATTAAAAATGTCGTAGCGTTAAAGCATTATTTTATTATAGGATACATTCATCTATTCACCTTAGGTTTTATGAGTTTAATAATACTTTTACTACTCAGTATTATATCAAAAGTTAAATTTAATAGATTAGGTTTAAACATGCTAATTTTGGGTATTATTTTAAGTGAATTTGTCTTATTTTTTCAAGGAGCCTCATTGTTTTTATTTAGAAATGGTATAGCTAACATTAACATGCTATTGTTGTTGGTTAGTGCATTAATGCCATTTGGTTTGTTATTGATTTTAAGAACTTTCAAGAGAACTGTTAAATAATTACTAATTATTTCTATAAACCACCGTTGTTAATTATATTTGACAGACTTTTTTATAAAAAAACTAAACTTTAAAATTAATAGAATGAAAATGAAATCAAATTATTTAATTGTTTTATTTGCAATGGTATTGCTTATAAGTTGTAAGAAAACAGCAAATTATGCTGAAACTTCGCATACAGATACGAATGGTTATAATTATGAAACGGTATCAAACGACCCTACAGGATTACGTTTATATACTTTAGAAAACGGACTTAAAGTATACTTAAGTCAAAACCAAGACGAACCTACAATTCAAACTTATATTCCTGTAAGAGCAGGTTCTAATTATGATCCAAAAGAAAGTACTGGTTTGGCTCACTATTTAGAGCATATGGTATTTAAAGGAACAGATGATATCGCGACTACTGATTGGGAAAGTGAAGAAAAATTGATTGCTCAAATTTCTGATCTATATGAACAACATAGAGTAGAATCAGATCCTGCTAAAAAAGAAGAAATCTATCGTGAAATTGACAAGGTTTCTCACGAAGCTTCAAAATTGGCTATTGCAAATGAATATGATAAAATGGTCAGTTTATTAGGTGCTTCTGGAACAAATGCACATACTTGGTTTGAAGAAACTGTTTATAAAAATAAAATTCCAGCTAATGGATTAGATAAATGGCTTCATTTAGAAAATGAACGTTTTAGCAAATTAGTATTACGTTTATTTCATACAGAATTAGAAGCAGTTTATGAAGAATTTAATCGAGGACAAGATAGTGATGGTAGAAAATCGTATGCTGCGATGCTTGATGGTTTATTCCCTACACATCCTTATGGTCAACAAAATACTATAGGTACTTCAGATCATTTAAAAAACCCTTCGATGGTTCATATCAATGATTATTTTAACAAGTATTATGTGCCAAATAATATGGCAATTGTTTTGGTAGGTGATTTAGAATTTGATGCTACAATTAAAAAAATTGATGCGACTTTCGGTCAAATGGAATATAAAGAAGTTACACATCCAACATTACCAGTAGAAGAACAAATGAATGGTGAGGTTGTCAAAGAAGTTTTTGGACCTAGTAATGAGAGTATTTCTGTAGCGTATAGAACTCCAGGAATTGGAAGTGATGAAGAAAAGATTATCACTTTAATTGATATGTTATTGACAAACGGTAATGCAGGTTTGTTTGATTTAAATTTAAATCAAAAGCAAACTGTTCAAAGAGCCTCTTCGAATCCAACTTTTTTAAACGATTATGGATATTTAACCTTAAATGGTACTCCAAAGGCAGGACAATCATTGGATGAAGTTAAGGATTTATTATTAGCACAAATTGAATTATTTAAAAAAGGAGACTTTGATGAATATATGATTGATGCTGTTATCAATGACTTGAAATTAAGAAATATGCGTCAATATGAAAATTCTACTGCATTGGCTTCTATGTATTATAATGCGTTTATTCATAATGAAAATTGGAATGATAAAGTGAAGTTTTTAGATGATTTAAAGAAAATATCTAAGGAAGAATTAGTTGCTTTTGCAAATAAATTTTTTGTAGGAAACCAAGTTGTAACCTACAAACGTAGAGGTGAAGATAAAAATATTTCAAAAGTTAAAAATCCTGGAATTACTCCAAATGCTATAAACAGAGGTGCTGAATCTCAATTTCTAAAAGATTTTAATGCAATGAAGTCTGAAGATTTAAAGCCTTTATTTATTGATTATAAAAAGGAAATTCAAAAGGAGACACTAGATAGTGGTATTGAATTAGCTCATATAAAGAATAAGAATAATGATTTGTTTGACTTAAATATAATTCTTGATATGGGTAAAGATAATGATAAGAAAATGGCGTTAGCTGTTGGTTACTTAGAATATCTTGGAACGGATAAATATACTGCAGAAGAATTAAAGAAAGAGTTTTACAAAATTGGTGTAAACTATAGTGTGAGGACTGGAAACGATAGATCAAACGTTTCAATTTCTGGATTACAAGAAAATTTGGATAAAGGGTTAGAGTTATTAGAGCATTTATTAGACAATGCTGTTGTAGATCAAGAAGCGTATGATAAGTATGTAGCAGGTATTTTAAAATCTAGAACTGATGGTAAAACAAATAAAGGTAATATACTTCGTGGAGGTTTAAATTCATTCGCTCAATTTGGTGAGAACTCTCGATTGAGAGATATTTTTAATGCAGATGAGTTGAAGAATATGAATCCAAATGAATTGGTAGATATTATTAAAGACTTAAATAATTTCAAACACCGAATTTTCTATTATGGTAAAGATGTGAACGCAGCTAAAACTGCTTTAAACTCTTATCATACTGTACCAACTGAATTAAAAGACTATCCAGTTGCAAAAGAGTACAAACAAACAGAAACAGGAAAAGATGTTTATTTTGCTGATTTTGATATGGTTCAAGCAGAATTGTTTTTTATTGCAAAAGGTGAAAAATTTGATGTTAAGAAAATGGCACTATCAACTGTTTTTAATTCTTATTTCGGTCAAGGATTTTCATCGGTAGTAATGCAAGAAATCAGAGAGTCGAAAGGATTGGCTTATGCAGTTTCTGCTGGATATTCTTCTTCATCTAAATCTGAAAATAGCGATATAGTTTATGCATATATAGGAACCCAAGCAAATAAAGTTCCTGAGGCTGTAGATGCTATGCTAGTCTTAATGAATGACATGCCAGAATCTGAACAACAATTTATTACTGCAAAAGAATCTGCTTTAAAGCAAATTGCTTCACAACGTATTACGAAGTCAAACATTTTTTGGAACTATGAGAGTTTACAAAAAAGAGGTTTAGACTATGATAATAGAGAAGAAATGTACAAACAAATTCAAGATATGACGTTGGAGGATGTTCGTGATTTCTTTAATAATAATGTAAAAGGTGAAGACTTTTCTGTTTCAGTAATAGGAAATAAAAAGGATATGGATATGGAAGCGCTTAAGAAATTAGGAGAGGTTCATGTAATGGATATTGATTACTTATTTAATTATAAAAACTCTGAAGTAAAACAATAGTTTTAAAATATGTCTCGTCCTAAATAATCGATACAGATTATTAAAGGATTAAAAATAATAATTTAAACCTGAACAATAGTACTATTGTTCAGGTTTTTTG
>NVWM01000015.1 GCA_002733665.1 Lutibacter sp. | reverse complement strand
GTTAAGTCCCATTCTAAATTTACAGGATGCGATGTGTTAAAGACGCTTCCTAAACCTTGAGAACGGATCCCAAAATCAAGCATATAATCGTTTGGTTTTATTTCATAACGATATTCTAAAAAGCGATTTGCATCAACTTTTAGTTTCATTGATAGTACTTGACTTTCACCATTTTTGGTCAATGTTGGCTCAAAGTTAAGGTCTTTGGTGTTTAGAATTCTATTTCCTGTAGTTCCAAAATTGATGTTAAATAAAGCGTTATTGTCTTGAATTAATTTTACAGGATCATCATGAAATGTAGTATATTCTTTTAAAAATGCTTCAACAATTTGTCCACCTTTATTGGCGATTGTTAACCTTAAAACATCATTTTCGATTACTGTAGTTCCTTCAGAAGAAATAGTTGATGAATTGGCAAAAGAGCCTAAATCATTTTGTGCATTTGCAATCTTAAGTGAGTCAGATAAAACTTCAATTGTTTTTTCTTGTGTTACAATAGGAGTTGCAACTTTTTGAATTGCTTGTATCGAATCTTGTATTCTTTCTATTTTTGCTTTTTCAAGTTCTTCAGGAGTTGGTTGGTTAGAATAAATCCAATACATTCCGATTGCTCCTAATAGTATAAATCCAATTAAACTATTTACGTCAAATTTCTTTTGTTCCATATTTTAAAATGTCATCTTGTCAGATATTTTTTGTGACTTCCACAAAAAGTGCGACAAAAGTAGTGTTTTTTGTTTGATTTGTTGTTTTGTAATTATGATTCATTCTTTAAGATGTCATTCCTGCGAAGGCAGGAATCTATTGGTAAAATTGATTGAGATTCCTGCCTTTGCAGGAATGACAATTAAAGTAAATTACAATTACAGTTTTATTAAGTCAAAGAGTGTTCCAAAGAGGCTTTTACAAAACTCACAAATAAAGGATGCGGATTCAAAACCGTACTTTTATATTCAGGATGGTATTGCACACCAATAAACCAAGGGTGATTAGTAAGTTCTACAACTTCTACCAAGTTTGTCTTTGGGTTTTTACCTGTTGCTATCATTCCAGCAGTTTCGATTTGCTCTAAATAATCGTTGTTAAATTCATAACGATGTCTATGGCGCTCCTCAATTATTTCTTGCTCATAAATAGCCTTTATCTTAGAGTTTTCAGCCAATTGACATTTCCAAGAACCCAAACGCATAGTTCCACCTTTGTTTACTATTGTTTTTTGTTCTTCCATCAAATTGATAATAGGATGCGGTGTATTTTCGTCCATTTCAGTAGAAAAAGCACCTTTTAAGTTTAGCACATTTCTTGAAAATTCAATCACAGCCATTTGCATTCCAAGGCAAATTCCAAAGAAAGGAATCTTGTTTTCTCGTGCGTATTTCACAGCATCAATTTTACCTTCAATTCCTCTATCTCCAAATCCTGGAGCGACCAAAATTCCGTTTAAGCCATTTAGTTGCTTTGGAACATTATCAGAAGTCAATTTATCAGAATGAATCCAGCGAACTTTGACTTTTACTTCGTTGGTTGCTCCTGCGTGAATAAGTGCTTCTAAAATAGATTTATATGCATCATGCAATTCAACATACTTACCAATAAGACCAATTTCAATGGTGCTTTTCGGGTTTTTATGTTTGATTAAGAAGTTTTTCCAAGTTATTAATTCAGGCGTGTTATTATGAGGTAATTGTAGTTTATTAAGTACTACTTCGTCTAACTTTTCTTCGAGCATCAACAAAGGAACGTCATAAATGGTTTCAGCATCAATAGATTCAATAATTGCTTCTTTTTGCACATTGCAAAACAAGGCTAATTTATTTTTAATACTTTCATTTAATGGATGCTCAGTTCTGCAAACCAATATATCTGGACTTACACCACTTTGCATCAACATTTTTACTGAATGTTGTGTAGGTTTTGTTTTTAATTCACCTGCAGCAGCAAGATATGGAATCAATGTTAAATGTATAGAAATTGCATTTTCATCTCCAAGTTCCCATAATAATTGACGTACAGACTCTATATATGGTAATGATTCAATATCGCCAACAGTTCCACCAATTTCAGTAATTACAATATCAAATTCTCCAGTTTTTCCAAGAATTTGAATACGATTTTTGATTTCGTCAGTAATATGAGGGATAATCTGAACCGTTTTTCCTAAAAACTCTCCACGACGCTCTTTATTAATTACCGATTGATAGATTCTACCAGTTGTAACATTATTGGCTTGTGAAGTTGGGATGTTTAAAAAACGTTCGTAATGACCTAAATCTAAATCTGTTTCAGCACCATCATCAGTCACAAAACATTCTCCATGCTCATAAGGATTCAAAGTTCCTGGATCAATATTGATATATGGATCTAATTTTTGAATTGTAGTTGAATATCCTCTTTCTTGTAATAATTTAGCAAGAGAAGCAGCAATAATGCCTTTTCCAAGTGATGAAGTTACGCCTCCTGTTACAAAAACGTATTTGGTTTTTTTCATTGAGTTTAGGTTTGAGCAAAAGTACTAACTCTATTTATAATGACAAAAAAAGAATCCTTTAAAAAAAAAGAAATTTTAAAGGATTTACAAGTTGTTTTAAATCAGGTTTATGACCTAACTCCAGTTTTTCTATCAATTGAATATTTTCCTGCTCCGTTTAAGAATAATAACAGAAAACCTATTCCGTAGATGAATGCTTTTTCTCCAGAATTACTACCAACAAGGTTCATATTGTGAACAAACACAAAGCCTACAAACATTACTATTGTTAATCCAAGAGCGTGAAACCTTGTATAAAGTCCTAATATTAATGCTAATGCGCCGATAGTTTCAAAATATGTAACCAAGATATAACTTGCTTCGTTACCAATACCGATAATATCTGGAAACGAATGAAATTTAGTGTCGAAATTGATTAGTTTGTTCCATCCATGTGCGTAAATCATTGTTGCTCCTAGTGCAATGCGGACAAGTAGTAAGCCTAAATCTTTGTTAAGAGGGATAAAATTAAATTTAAGTAAGCTCATAAATTATGGGGTTTAGTTGAGGTGTAAATATAGATTAATTATTTTCTAAATAATAATTGCATTGTAAGTTTTTGCGAAGTATTGCAGTTGTTTTTACTGCTTTTTCTTGAATTTCTATGTCATTCCTGCGAAGGCAAGAATCCATATTGAGTTTGGTTTTGGATTCCGTATCAAGTGCGGAATGACAAAAAATAATGGAAAGAGAAATCAACTCTCCAAATTCTGGATTTCCATTTCATAATCATATTGCAAGTCTTCGTGTAGTGTTAAAATAATTTTCCTAATTAATGCTATCTGTCTGTTATAAGAGTTTTGTAATTGAGCACTTCTTTTGATAGATGGAGAAAAGTTTTTTAATTTTTTGCAGAAATAGAGTAGGAGTTCAACTTCTGTTTCTTTCTTTTTAGAATAGCGAATGTATTTTTTTATGTCTTTTAAAATTTTCCGAACACTCTTTCTTATAAAATAATAACTTTTCTTATTGATGTTTTCAAACTGCTCGTCTATATCATCTTTTATACTTTGTATATAGCGTTCTTCATTATTTGATTCAAACAATAAATAGGTCAATAATTCTTTATTTTCTTTCTTAAAACGTGCCAAACGCAAACACAATTCCAACAAATCACTTTGCGAGCGATGTTTTAATTCATCTTTAAGTTGTTTGAGTGTTGAGGGTTTCATTATTAACGATTGTAGTTTTGCCGAATAAATATTTCAAATATTTCATTCATGCTTTTGTTTTGGAGCTTTCGAAGTCTATGTAATTTGTAACCTGCAATTTTAAAAATGTCATCTTTCATTGCATCTTTTAATATTTGCCTAGGTTTGTCATGCCAACTACTATCTAGTTCTATAAAAAAAACAGGTTTATATGTTTTTGGATTGACAATACATAAATCCAAAGTTGATTTGTAATAAAATTCTGTTTTTTGTGAGTCTAGCAGATTTGTTATTTTGGAATCAATGATTGTGCTAAGAGCAGTGTTTGGTAATAATATCTCATTTATTAAAACTTTTTTAGCCACAATATATAAATCCTCTTCAGGAGGTGAATTAAAGATTGATTTGGAAAAATCGAAATTTCCAGTTTGACCAATTTTAATATTCAAATTTCCAGCGAGTAATGCATTCTCTATCTTTTCTTTTTTCTCAATTGATTTTTTTGTTAAAAAAGTTTTGGCATCGTAATTGTTAGTTAAAATTTCAGCATATATTTCTAATGGATATTTTTTAAACAAGTGTTGGGCAATTTCTTTTGTACAGTTTACTGATAGAGTTAAAGAAGAATTTTTATTTTGACTTAGTTGAAAAATATGAGCAAGAACTAATGAAATGTTTTCATCACTGTTATTGTCAAATTTTTGAATTTCGCTAACTAAGTTGGACTCAAAGATTGAGAACATAGGATCTGAAGATAATTCAGAACAATATTCTTTATTAGAAAAAATAGAATTTAAATCATCCCATTTATTATCCTTTAAATAACTCAAACAATTTTCAGTAATATTCACTTTCTATATAATTACGTACAGAGGATAATGATAAGTTTGTTTTATCAACTCTTAAGCGAAGGTACCATTTTGATATTTAAAAGTTTTAGTTTTAGACTTCTTTTTTCTATCAGAAAAGCATTAGTAAATATTTTTATATTTTTTACAAATAGTCCTTGTCAGAAATAAAATGAATTGTATATTTGCACCACTTTTAGCAGAAGATTTTGCAATTAAAGTAAAACAAGAAGTTTAAATAGATTTAAAATATATTCGCTATGCCGAAAAGAACTTATCAGCCATCAAAAAGAAAAAGAAGAAACAAACACGGTTTCATGGAAAGAATGGCATCTGCTAATGGTAGAAAAGTATTAGCTAGAAGAAGAGCAAAAGGAAGAAAGAGATTAAGTGTTTCTTCAGATCCTCGACCAAAAAAATAATGGATTTGTATAATCTATATATAAGGTGTTACTGTTTGTCAGTAACACCTTTTTTTTATGTCCAATTGTCATTCTGACAGAATGAGGAAAGAGAGACGAAGAATCTAAAACAGAATTAGTTGAGATTCTTCGTTACACTCAGAATGACAAAACGCTTTTAGAAAAATAAATTAAAATAAAAGTGAGTGTCATTCCGCACTTGATGCGGAATCCAAAAAAAACAACAAAATGGATTCCCGTTTTCACGGGAATGACAAAAGTGGTCACTGAGCGAAGTCGAAGTGAATAAGTTTTAATAACTATATTTTAGATAGAACATCAAAAATATAATATTTGTAATTCAGAAATCAACAGTTATAAAATGCCAAAAAATAATTCAATAAAGTCAGTTTTAATTATAGGTTCAGGACCAATCGTAATTGGTCAAGCATGTGAATTTGATTATTCAGGAACGCAAGCAATTCGTTCTATGAGAGAAGAAGGTATTGAAGTTGTCCTTATCAACTCAAACCCTGCAACAATCATGACCGATCCAACGACTGCTGATCATGTGTACTTAAAACCATTAACGACTAAATCTATCATAGAGATTTTAAAGATTCATCAAGTAGATGCAGTTTTGCCAACTATGGGAGGACAAACAGCCTTAAATTTATGTATAGAAGCACAGGATAAAGGTATTTGGGATGATTTTAATGTAGAATTGATTGGTGTTGATATTGATGCTATTGAAATTACAGAAGATAGAGAGAAGTTTAGAAAATTAATGCTTGAAATTGGTATTCCGATGGCACCTCAAGCAACAGCAACATCTTTCTTAAAAGGAAAAGAAATCGCGCAAGAGTTTGGTTTTCCTTTGGTAATTAGAGCTTCCTTTACTTTAGGTGGAGCAGGAGCAGGTATTGTTTATAAGCCAGAAGATTTTGACGAAATGTTGAGTAGAGGTTTAGAGATTTCACCAATTCATGAGGTGATGATTGATAAGGCTTTACTGGGTTGGAAAGAATATGAATTAGAATTACTAAGAGATAAGAACGACAATGTAGTTATCATTTGTGCGATAGAAAACATGGATCCTATGGGAATTCATACAGGTGATTCTATTACAGTTGCACCTGCAATGACATTGAGTGATACTACCTATCAAAGAATGCGTGATATGGCAATTCACATGATGCGTTCTATTGGAGATTTCGCTGGAGGATGTAACGTACAGTTTGCAGTTTCGCCAGATGAAAAAGAAGATATTATCGCGATTGAGATTAATCCACGAGTATCACGTTCATCAGCACTTGCAAGTAAAGCAACAGGTTATCCTATTGCAAAGATTGCTTCAAAGTTGGCATTAGGATATCATTTAGATGAACTGAATAATCAAATTACAAAAACAACTTCTGCCTTATTTGAACCAACACTAGATTACGTAATTGTAAAAATTCCTCGTTGGAATTTTGATAAGTTTGAAGGTTCTGATAGAACGTTAGGATTGCAAATGAAATCGGTTGGTGAAGTGATGGGTATTGGACGTTCGTTCCAAGAAGCATTGCACAAAGCAACACAATCATTAGAAATAAAAAGAAATGGTATTGGTGCAGATGGAAAAGGGTATAAAGATTACGATACTATTATTAGTAAACTGAAATACGCGAGTTGGGATCGAGTTTTTGTGATTTATGATGCTATAAAAATGGGAATTCCTATGAGTACCATTCATGAAATTACAAAAATTGATATGTGGTTCTTGAGACAATACGAGGAATTATATGCTATTGAAAAAGAAATTTCTACCTATCAATTAGAAGTTTTACCAAAAGATTTACTGTTAGAAGCAAAGCAAAAAGGATACGGAGACAGGCAAATAGCACATATGTTGGGCTGTTTAGAGAGCCAAGTTTACAATAAGCGTAAGGAGTTAAATATCAACAGAGTATATAAATTGGTTGATACTTGTGCAGCAGAATTTGATGCGCAAACACCTTATTATTATTCAACGTTTGAAAACAATATGATTGTTGATGGGAAGGAATATGCAGATAATGAAAGTGTCGTCACCAAAAAGAAAAAAATAGTAGTTCTAGGTTCTGGACCAAACAGAATTGGTCAGGGAATTGAGTTTGATTATTGCTGTGTTCATGGTGTTTTGGCAGCAAGAGAAGCAGGATATGAAACGATTATGATTAACTGTAATCCTGAGACAGTATCTACCGATTTTGATATTTCTGACAAATTATATTTTGAGCCTGTTTTTTGGGAACATATTTATGATATCATTCAGCATGAAAAACCAGAAGGTGTTATTGTGCAACTTGGTGGACAAACTGCTTTAAAATTGGCAGAAAAGCTAGAGAAATACGGAATCAAAATTATAGGTACGAGTTTTGAAGCATTGGATTTAGCAGAAGACAGAGGACGTTTTTCAGAATTATTGACAGAATTAAAGATTCCATTTCCAGAATTTGGAACTGCTACAACAGCAGAGGAAGCATTAGCAATCGCTGACGAATTAGACTTCCCAATTTTAGTTAGACCTTCATATGTATTAGGAGGTCAAGGAATGAAAATTGTGATTAACAAAGAAGAATTAGAAAAGCATGTAGTTGACTTGCATAGAAAAATGCCTGGAAATGTATTGTTGCTAGACCATTATTTAGATGGAGCGATTGAAGCAGAAGCAGATGCAATTTGTGATGCTGATGGAAATGTGTATATCATAGGAATTATGGAGCATATAGAGCCTTGTGGAGTTCATTCAGGAGATTCAAACGCAACACTTCCGCCATTTAATTTAGGTGAGTTTGTGATGCAACAAATTAAAGATCATACTAAACGAATAGCTGTTGCGCTAAAAACAGTTGGACTGATGAATATTCAATTTGCGATAAAAGATGATACAGTATTTATTATCGAGGCAAATCCGAGAGCGTCAAGAACAGTTCCTTTTATAGCAAAAGCTTATCAAGAACCTTATGTAAATTATGCGACCAAAGTAATGCTTGGTGTAAATAAAGTGACTGACTTTAAATTTAATCCAAGATTAACAGGATATGCTATCAAGCAACCAGTTTTCTCATTTGATAAATTTCCAAATGTTGATAAAAACTTAGGACCTGAAATGAAATCAACAGGAGAAAGTATTTTATTTATTGATAGTTTAAAAGACGACCAATTCTATGAATTATATTCTAGGCGAAAAATGTATTTGAGTAAATAAAAGTTAAAAAGGAAAGGTTAAATATTAAAGTTGAAAACTTATGATGCATTCTTAATTTAAATAAGAATTTATCAACGATTCAACAAATAAACAAATCCACAGAAATACTTATCTTTGTTAAAAATCATATTGAATGAATTATATTTTATTTGATGGAGAAGTGCGAAATGCATTGTTGCCATTTACTTATACACGACCTGTTGCAGATATACGAATTGGAATATTAACTATTCGTGAAAAATGGGAAAAACGTTTGGGATTTACCACGACAACATTGACAGAGGAATATCTTGAAGATAAGTTTCCAATGATAGAGTTGGAACAAAATATACTGATAAACGCTTCTTTTTTGCCTTCTGATGCTTTAGTTAAAGCAGTTAAAAATCTCCAAGAGAATCAAGTAATTTTTAAAGATGATGTAATTGTTGCGTTTTTTACTACTGATACTCAAGAAGATGAAAATTTTGATAATTTCACACATATTGATTTTGAAGATGATTTAATTCAGGTAAAAAATTCGTGGGATATTTTTTCTCGCAATGCGGAAGCAATACAACAAGATTTTGATTTAATAACAAAGGGAAGAAAATCTGCTGACATTCCAGAAATGACAGTTGCTTTTAATAAAGAAAATGTATTTATTGAAGAAGGAGCAAAGCTACCTTTATGCTCATTAAATGCTACTGATGGTCCAATTTATATCGGTAAAGACGCAGAAATTATGGAAGGTAGTTCAGTTCGAGGACCTTTTGCCTTGTGTGATAATTCTACTTTAAAAATGGGCGCAAAAATTTATGGAGGAACAACAATTGGTCCTCATTGTAAAGTTGGAGGAGAAGTAAATAATTCAGTAATTTTCGGATATTCAAATAAAGGTCATGACGGATTTTTAGGAAATGCTGTGATTGGAGAATGGTGTAATTTAGGCGCAGATACAAATAATTCGAACTTAAAAAACAATTATGCTGAGGTGAAATTATGGAGTTACGAAACAGGAAGATTTGCAAAAACTGGATTGCAATTTTGTGGTTTGATGATGGGAGATCACTCAAAATGCGGTATAAATACCATGTTTAATACTGGAACTGTCATTGGAGTAAGCGCCAATATTTTTGGACCAGGATTTCCACGTAATTTTATTCCATCATTTGCTTGGGGCGGAAGTGCAGGTTTTACAACGTACCAAATGAATAAAGTCAAAGAGGTTGCAACTGTAGTGATGAAACGTCGTGGAATTGAGTTTGATAAGAAAGAAGAACAGATTTTAGAACATGTATTTGAAGAAACGAATCAGTATAGAAATTTTTAACAAAAAAAGGCTCTTAATTAAGAGCCTTTTTTTATTTGTTATTTTTTAGAAACATTTCCAGAGCCTGTAACTTTTACATCTTCTGTAGTTCCAGTCCCTTTATAATATACATTTCCAGAGCCTACAATTTTTGCAGATATTTTACCGTTAATTGTTGCTTTTAAAGTTCCAGAACCAGCAATTTTTACTTCAACATCTCTAGTCGTTAAATTATAACTATTAAAATCTCCAGAACCAGCAATTCTACATTCAAGATTAGTAGTAGTACCATTAATAGACATGTTTCCTGAACCAGCAATTTTTGTAATTAAATCTGAAGCCTTGATATCTAGATTCATATTTCCAGATCCTGCAATTTTTAATTCCAAGTTATGACTTGTAATAGGATCATTTGTTTTGATATTACCAGAACCAGCAAGTGATACAGCATTTATTTGTTTAAAAGGAACTGTAATAATAACACCTTTTCTTGTATGCACATTTATTCCTTTTTTCCATTTAATTTTCAAGGTTCCATCATTCACTTCAGTAATTAAATACTCTAATAGATTATCTTCAATTTTTATAGTTAAGTTACCTTCTTTACCTGAAACTAGCGTGACGTCAAACGATCCGCCAACAGCAATTTTTTCATAATCTTCTGTAGTTCTAGTTTCTGTTACTACATTACCGTTTCCTTTTACTTTTTTTGTAAAAGCATTTGCTTGAATTGTTAAACAAATAATTAATGTTGTTACTATTGTTTTCATAAATTTCATAATGTATATTTTTTAGTTTTTATAAATTTTTATTCCTCCATATTGGCTTTTTATGGTAATCTTTCCATTTGTACCATTATAGGTTCCTTCGTAGTGTTTTTTGCTGTTTTTTTCAATTTGTTTTGTGAAGTTGAAATCTTCTGGAACACTTATTCCGCTGTATTGTGAGTCTGCAACTAAAGAAAAGGAACTATTGCTATCTACACCAATCTTCACTCCAGTATATTCAGTATTTAAATTTACTTCGTCAAAGTTAACTCCCATTTTTTCAACTTTGATACTTCCATAATCCGCTTCAACAATAAGAGTATTATTTATTTCTCCAAACTTTAAACTTACATAGTCACTATTTCCAACAATTTTATTTGCACTATGTACAATAAGATTTCCATAATCTGAATTGAATTCAAGGTTATTTACCTTTCCAAAAGTTGTATTGCTATAATCGGTATTTAAATCAATATTACCAGCCTCTTCAATATCTAAAGTAGTATAGTCAATATTTATTTCACCATTCTTCATATAATCAATAGTTGAACCTCTTGAATAATCTAAATTGATATAATTTTTATCATTTAATAGTTTACCTACATATATCTTTCCGTAATCACAATTAAGAGATACTTCTCCTTCAAGTTCGTCAATCACAACATCTCCATAGTCCATATTTACGTTTAAGTTGTTAGAAATAGGCATTCTAACTATATATTTAACATCTATATTAACGCTACTACGCTTTCCGAAAAAACTCCAACTATTATTTTGCTTCTCAAAATGTGTTTTAGCAGAAACTTCTTGTGAAGAGTTTTCGAAATATACATCGATGTTCTCCAATCTCTCTTCAACTTTACTTTCGCTGTTGCCATTAGTAGTGATTATCACTTCAATTGACACTACATTTTGATTCCAAGTTTTAATATCAATATTCCCATATTTATTATTTAGGTATAGTTGAGCGTCATCATTTACATTAAATTCTTTCTTGATGGTTTTTGTTTTAGTATATTTTCCATCCATATTGTTTGCCATCATCATAGATGGAAATAATAAAAGGAGTGCTACTATTTTAACTATATATTTCATCTGTTGTTGTTTTAAATTGTTTAATATCTTCTAGTTGTATTAGTAAGTTTTGCAATATTTCTATGCGTTGTTGAAAATTTGAAATCATGGCAAAAACGACTCGCTTGTCAGAATCACTTTCTTTAAGTTCATCTGTAAGGTGAGCATATTGTTTTTCTAAATTTTCTAATCGTAAGAATGCATCATCAATCAGTGTTTTATTCTCAGGTGATTTTTGAGTATTTATTTTTTCTATTTCAGTTTTTAATACTGAAGAAAAATAATTTTGAGTTTCCGCCATTTCTGGAGATACATCTGCAAGTTGCAGTGTTTCATTGTTTTGAGTCTGAGTAAACCAAAAGCCAAATAATAATGCAATTGATGCAGCCATAACTAACCATCTCCAGCTTTTTGGATTATAAGTTTTTTGTTGTTTTGATAATCGATTTTCGAATCGATCAAAATGACCAATTGTAGGTTCAGCGATATCAAATTTTTTATTAAAAAGTTCTTTAAAGTCTTTGTTTTCCATAATATTATTTAATTTCGATTGTCATTCCTGCGAAGGCAGGAATCCAAACCTAACTATATTTTATAGATTCCTGCCTTCGCAGGAATGACACTATGTTTTAATTGAATTAGATTTTTCATTTATTAATAATTCTCTCAACTTGCTTTTGGCTCTCGAAATAGTAGTTCTACTATTTTGATTCGAAATTTTCATTATCTCTGAGACTTCTTCGTAATCAAAGCCTTCAATTAAATGTAATGTTAATGCTATTCTATAATTATCTTTAAGTTTATTTAAGCTTGCCAAAACGGTTTCACTTTTGATAGATGAATAGTCGACATTTTCTTCATCAGTATCATAATTCCGTTTTACTTCTAATTTTACTTCTTCAAATCGTTTGTTCTTTTTTAATAGAGTTAAACATTTATTAATTACTATTCTTTTCAACCAACTACCAAAGGTAACTTCACCTTTAAAAGTGCTCAATTTGGTAAATGCAATCAGAAACGATTCCTGCATCATATCCTCAGCATCAAAGCTGTTTTTCAAAATCCTAAGAGCAGTATTATACATTGCTCTATAATATCTCTTATAGATTTCTAATTGAGCACTATGCTCACCAATTTCGCATCGCTGCAAAAGTTGGTTGATATTTTGGTTGGTATGTTGCAATGAATCGTTTCTGTTAAAAAGACATGTTGTTTTTCAAAGTGTTACAGTTCTTCAAAAATAAAACTTTAAATTGTTAATCGTAACTCTTCAATCAAAATTAACGAATTGGCACAACTATTGTCTTTTATTAGTTGAAGTTGAAAGACTTTAAATGTTAAATAATTGACATTCAATAAGATATAAAAATATAATATTTTGTCTATTATTTTCTTTACCGATAATAATGACATTATGACCCAAATAAAATTATGAGCGATTCAAAATTTATAAAACTTGACAATCTGTCATTTCAACAAATAATTGACGAAGACGCGGAATTGATTCCATTGAT
Source organism: Lutibacter sp. (assembly GCA_002733665.1). Classification (GTDB taxonomy): domain Bacteria; phylum Bacteroidota; class Bacteroidia; order Flavobacteriales; family Flavobacteriaceae; genus Urechidicola. The sequence continues at coordinate 31,272 of NVWM01000015.1, read as the reverse complement.
GACGCCAGAAGATGAAGAAAGAATCAATAAAGAAAAAATTCCTGATGAATTGCCAATTCTGCCTTTGCGCAATATGGTGCTTTTTCCAGGAGTTGTAATCCCTATTACTGCAGGACGTGATAAGTCTATTAAACTGATAAAAGATGCCAATGCAGGAAATAAAATTATAGGTGTAGTTGCCCAAAATAAAGAAAGTATTGAAGATCCAACAATTGATGATATCCATAAAGTTGGTACAGTTGCTAAAATCTTGAAAATGTTGAAAATGCCAGACGGTAATACAACAGTTATTATTCAAGGTACAAAACGATTTGAAGTTGATGCTTTTACGCAAGAAGAGCCATATATAAAAGCAACGACTAAAAAGGTTGAAGAAGATAGGTCTCAGATAGATAATCCTGAATTTGAAGCTATTATTGATTCGATTAAATCAATGGCATTGAAGATTATCAAAATCAATCCAAGTTTACCTTCAGAAGCGTCATTTGCAATAAAAAACATTGAAAGTAGTTCGTTTTTGGTAAATTTTGTTGCATCAAACATGAATCTTCCTGTTTTTGAAAAGCAAAAAATACTGAATGTTAATGACTTGAAAAAAAGAGCGTTATTAACATTAAAGTTTATGGATAAGGAGATGCAAAAACTAGAATTGCGTCATGATATTCAATCAAAAACACGTTCTGAAATGGATCAGCAACAGCGCGAATATTTTTTAAATCAGCAGTTAAAAACAATTCAAGAAGAGTTGGGAGGTGTTTCTTACGAAGAAGAATTAGCAGAAATGCGCGAGAAATCATTGACCAAAAAATGGTCTAAAGAAATTGCTGATAAATTTGATAAAGAACTTGGGAGATTGCAACGTATGAATCCACAAGTTGCTGAATATTCAGTACAAAGAAACTATTTAGATTTGCTATTAGAATTACCTTGGGATAACTATTCTGAAGATTTATTTGACCTAAAAAGAGCACAAAAAATATTGGATAGAGATCACTTTGGATTGGATAAAGTGAAAGAAAGAATCATTGAGCACTTAGCAGTTTTGAAACTAAAAGGTGATATGAAATCACCAATAATTTGCTTGTATGGACCTCCAGGAGTTGGTAAAACTTCGTTAGGGAAGTCTATCGCAGAATCTCTTGGTAGAGAATATGTTCGTATGTCTTTAGGAGGTTTGCGAGATGAAGCAGAGATTCGAGGTCATCGTAAAACATATATTGGCGCTATGCCTGGACGTTTGATTCAGAGTTTGAAAAAAGCGGGAACTTCCAATCCAGTTTTTGTGTTGGATGAGATTGATAAATTGGCATCGAGTTCACATAATGGAGATCCTTCATCAGCAATGTTAGAAGTTTTAGATCCTGAACAAAATTCCGCATTCTATGATAATTATTTAGAATTAGGTTATGACCTTTCTAAAGTATTGTTTGTAGCAACAGCCAATAGTTTGTCAACAATTCCTTGGGCGTTGCGAGATAGAATGGAGATTATCAATGTAAGTGGTTATACGATTGAAGAAAAAGTTGAAATTGCTAAAAGACATTTATTGCCAAAGCAATTAAAAGAACATGGATTAACTGCAAAGCATATACAGATTAAAAAGCCACAATTAGAAAAAATTGTAGAAGGATATACAAGAGAATCTGGAGTTCGTGGATTGGATAAACAAATTGCTAAAGTTGTGCGTTTTGCTGCAAAATCTATTGTGATGGAGGAGAAGTATAACACAACAGTTTCTTCTGAAGACATTGAAAAAATATTAGGAGTTTCTCATTTAGAGCGTGATAAATATGAAAATAATGATGTTGCAGGAGTTGTGACAGGATTGGCTTGGACACAAGTTGGAGGAGTTATTTTGTTTGTTGAATCAATCATCTCAAAAGGAAAAGGTTTGACTATTACAGGTAATTTAGGCACTGTGATGAAAGAATCTGCAACTATTGCGATGGAATATATTCGTGCAAATGCTGATTTATTTGGCATAAAAGAAAAGACTTTAGATGAATATAAAGTACACATTCACGTTCCAGAAGGTGCAACTCCAAAAGATGGACCAAGTGCAGGAATTACAATGTTGACTTCGTTGGTTTCAGTATTTACACAACGAAAAGTGAAATCTAAATTGGCAATGTCTGGTGAAATCACATTGAGAGGTAAAGTGCTTCCTGTTGGTGGAATAAAAGAAAAAATATTGGCAGCAAAGCGCGCAAATATTAAAGAAATTATTTTATGTGCTGACAACAAGAAAGATGTTGATGAGATTAATCAACGTTACTTAAAAGGTGTGAAGTTTCACTATGTAAAAGAGATGAGCGAAGTGATTGATATTGCGCTTACAAAACAAAAGGTAAAAGGAGCAAAGAAGATTTAATCGCAGGGCGATAGCCAAGAATTAATTCTCTATATTGTCATTCCCGCGTAGGCGGGAATCCACTATTATATACATTTTTAGATTCTTTCCTTCAAAGGAATTACAAACGTATTTAAAAAGAATTTTAATGTCATTTTGAGCGTAGTCGAAAAATCTAATTAAATACAATTTGTATTTTGAGATTCTTCATTGCATTCAGAATGACACTTTTTATTTCTTTTTTATATTCTTTTCATACAATGTTATCCAACTATCAACAGTCGTTTTTTGCATTAATTCTGCAATCAATTCGAAAGGTATTTCTTCAGTCTTTTTAAATCGAACACAACTTTTTCCCATATCCAATTTACGTTTGCAATGTTTAGGATATTCACCAACAAACCACTCTAATATTTCTGGACTCGCATAAATTCCAGAGTGATACAAGGCTATAAAATTCTTTTGTGATGCAATATTAGCAAAAGGCAATGGCAACGAAGTATCACAATGGTAACCATCAGGATATGTGCTTTTTGGCACTACATAACCAATCATACCATAACTCATTTGCTCTTCAAAACCTTTTGGAATATTGTCTAAAATAGTTTGACGCAATTTTTTAAAATACGGAATTCTATCTTCTGGAATTTTGGAAATATAGTCTTCTGGATCTTTTGCAGGTATGTTCATTGTAAAGTGATTTATTTTCTCAAATATACAAAATGGATTTGTTAAAAACTTTATTATTGGTTGAGTGTTATTATTACTAACTTTACATATCGCATGATAAAGTTCATTAAAACGAATCATGATCTCAACACTTGCAGCAATTATAAATCATGAAATTTTACAGATACCAAACTATTAATAAATTGACCCTACAAAATTTGAGTAATCAGATGAATTGGGTAGCTGACCCTCTTGAATTCAATGACCCTTTCGAATTTAGTCTACACGAAGAATATTATACTAATTCAGAAGGAAAGCAAGAATTTTTAGAACTAAATCACAAGCAAAGAATTAAAAATATTCAAAACCAAATAAAAAATTTTGGCGTAGTATGCTATAGTACAAAATATTCTAATATTTTACTTTGGTCTCACTATGCTGATAATCATAAAGGTATGTGCTTAGTTTTTGATGTTAAAGAAGAAAATATTTCTTTTATGCGCAAAATTTCTTACGATAAAAAATTACCCTTTGTTGGACATAAAAGCGATATAAGTCATGAAGACATAATCTCTGTAGTTACAACTAAATCAAGTGATTGGTTATATGAATATGAATACAGAGAGGTGATTACAAAAAAAAAGATTTTAAAAGATTATCCTGGTGATTTAGTCGAAATAATCTTCGGATGTAGGACTCCATTAGACGACATCAAAATAGTAAGAGATATTGCTGTAGGTAAAAATAATAAATTGATCATATCTAAAATGATAATTGCTCAAAATAATTATCAGATAGATAAATTGTCTGTTGGAGATAACTCAAAAATTCCCAAATCGTTTGGACTTACAAATCTTAAAATGTAAAAACACCTTAGACTTCTTTTAATAATAAACTATTTAAAAAACTCCTTCGATTGCTCCCAATACTTGTCCATTTCAGTAAGTGACATATCATGAAGATCTTTGCCTTCCTTTTTGGCAGCAGCCTCTAAAAATTGAAAACGATTGATAAATTTTTTATTGGTGCGTTCTAAAGCGTTTTCAGGGTTTACGTTGATAAATCGAGCGTAGTTAATCATCGAAAACAACACATCTCCAAACTCAGATTCAATAGCGTCAGTATTTCCTTTTTTGATTTCGTCGTTCAGTTCTGCAAGTTCTTCTTGCACCTTTTCCCAAACTTGCTGAGGTTCTTCCCAATCAAAGCCAACACCTGCAACTTTGTCTTGTATTCTATTGGCTTTAACTAGTGCAGGAAGCGATTTTGGAACACCTTCTAAAACCGAAGTTTTACCTTCTTTTAGTTTTAGTTTTTCCCAATTTTGTTTTACTTCTTCCTCATCTTTTACAGTAACATCTCCATAAATATGAGGATGACGATATACTAACTTATCAGAAATTTCATTGGCAACATCAGCAATGTCAAAGTCTTTCGTTTCAGAACCTATTTTAGCATAAAAAACGATGTGAAGTAATAAATCACCTAATTCTTTTTTAACTTCTTCTAAGTCATTGTCTAGAATAGCATCGCCAAGTTCGTAGGTTTCTTCGATAGTTAAATGACGAAGTGACTCTAATGTTTGTTTTTGATCCCAAGGACATTTTTCACGCAACTCATCCATAATGTCTAATAGACGAGAAAAAGCTTGTAATTTTTGTTCTTTAGAATTCATTTTTTAATTTTTGCCTACTGCCTACTGCCTACTGCCTACTGCCTACTGCCTACTGCCTACTGCCTACTGCCTACTGCCTACTGCCTACTGCCTACTGCCTACTGCCTACTGCTTACTACTCCTCCTCTTCGTCAGTATCTTCTTCTATAGTAGAGAAGTCAAAGTTGTAGTTCACCAATAAGTTATACCAATTCAGTACTTTTTTAATGTTTGATGGGTATACACGTTCGTCATCATAATTTGGTAAAATTTCTAAAAAGTATGCAATTAGAACTTTATTATTTTCTTTATGACTCACACATTCTTTACCTTCTTCTTTTTCAAAAATTGTTTTGAATATCAATTTTAAAGGCATTTCATTTTCATATGTGTATATAGCGATATTGTCTAACACACTCACGTTATGCATTGCATTTATTGGAAAACGTTTTTTGTCAATTAACGACTCAACAATAATTCCACCTTTAGATTGTGCAATAATTTCATACAATCCTGGTTTTCCTGTAACAGCAATAATTTTTTCTAAACTCATACTTTATTCGTTATAATTTGTTTTATAAATAACCTCTATGAGGTTTTATTTTTTCTTTTTAGGATTATAAAATTTCATTCTATAATCTGTATCTATTTTTCCTTTTGATATTTTATCTAATCTCTTTTTTAGCAAACGCTTTTTTAATGTCGAAAGTTTATCTGTAAATAAAACCCCTTCAATATGGTCGTACTCATGTTGTACAACTCTCGCTGCAAGACCTGACAAAACTTCGGTATGTTTTTTAAAGTTTTCATCATAATATTCGATTGTTACAGTCTCGTTTCTAAAAACATCTTCTCGAATATCAGGAATACTAAGACAACCTTCGTTAAAAACCCACTCGTCTCCAGTTTCTTCAATAATTTGGGCGTTGATAAATATTTTTTTGAAATTTCCTAAAAATGCTCTTTCGGTTTCATCAAGTTCATCATCTTTTGAAAATGGCGTAGTGTCAACCAAAAACAAACGAATTGCTTTCCCAATTTGTGGTGCAGCCAATCCAACGCCTTGAGCGTTATTCATGGTCTCTGTCATGTCTTGAATCAACTTTTCAAGATTCGGATAATCTTTGTCGATATCGACTCCAACTTTCCGTAAAACAGGTGTTCCGTATGCAATAATTGGTAAAATCATTTTTTAATTTTTATCGAGTGCAAAAATACGATAATAGATGTAATTTTTTAGTAGTTTTGATGCAATAATGATTTTTATCTATGGATTGGAAAAAGTATTGGAACGATAATACCACTTTAAATATTGATAATAGTATAGGTCAAGTGCAACGAAAAGATATTGAAAGTACATTATTAACAGCAAATTATATTGTGAGAATACTTGATATAAGAAAATCTGATGATTTGTTGGATGTATGTTGTGGAAACGGAATTTTGACACAACAAATAGCAAAAAAATGCAATCAGATTACAGGTGTTGATGATTCGGAAAAATTGATTAATGTCGCAGAAAAAAACTACAACGATATAAATGTTAAATATATAAGTTGTAATGCGTTAAACATTTTTCAATCAATTGACAACAAGTTGTTTGATAAAATTTATTTGCAATTTTCTTTTCAATATTTTGATAAGAAAAAAGAAGGTGAAAAAGTTATTTCTGAAATGTTAAAAAGCCTAAAGCCAAATGGTAAAATTTTTATTGGTGATATTCCAAATCACGATAATTTTTACAAGTTTTATGGTTCTTTTATGAAGAAAATCAGGTATTTAAAAGATAAAATACTGAATAAAAATAGTATGGGAAAGTTCTGGAAAGTATCAGAATTAGATACTATTTGTAAGGACTTGGGAGTTAAAGGAACATTTTTAAAACAACCAAAGGAGTTGCCATACTCACATTACCGTTTTGATTATTTAATTGAGAATTAAATTTGATCTAAGTACGTTTGTAAGATTATTGTTGCACTTATTTCATCAAGTAGCGCCTTATTTCTTCGCTTGCCTTTAGACATTCCACTAGCTATCATAGTTTGAAAAGCCATTTTGGATGTAAACCGTTCATCAACTCTTTTTATAGGAATATTGGGATATTTATTTGTCAGTTTGGTAATAAATTTTAATATATCTGCCTCACTTTCACTTACCGTATTATCTAGTTGTTTTGGCTCGCCAACGATAAATGTTTCTACTTTTTCGGTAGATAAGTAGTCTTCTAAAAAAGTAAAAATGGTTTTAGTGTCAACTGTTGTAAGACCAGAAGCAATAATCTGTAACTCATCAGTTACAGCAATTCCAGTGCGTACTTTTCCGTAATCAAGTGCTAAAATACGTGCCATTAATCAATTTAAATATTTTTGCAAAAATACGTATTTATTTTACTAATAAATAAAAAGGCAATTTTTGATAATACTGCAACGATATATTTATCTTTGTGATTATAATTTTAATATAGAATGGAATATTTAAAAAACACAATTGAAAAGGCTTGGGACGATAGAGATTTGCTAAAAGAAGCCAAAACTCAAGATGCAATTAGAAAGGTTATTGATTTACTTGATAAGGGAGAGTTGAGAGTTGCAGAACCAATTGAAAATGATTGGCAAGTTAATGAATGGGTAAAAAAAGCAGTTGTATTGTATTTTCCAATTCAGAAAATGGAAACAATAGAAGTTGGTGTTTTTGAATACCACGATAAGATACCACTAAAAAAAGGATATAAAGAAAAAGGAATACGAGTTGTTCCTCACGCAGTTGCACGACATGGAGCGTATATTTCTTCTGGAACTATATTGATGCCAAGTTATGTAAATATTGGAGCATATGTAGATGAAGGAACAATGGTAGATACTTGGGCAACAGTTGGTTCTTGTGCGCAAATAGGTAAGAATGTTCATTTGAGTGGAGGAGTTGGAATAGGAGGCGTTTTAGAGCCATTACAAGCATCGCCAGTAATTATTGAAGATGGAGCATTTATTGGCTCAAGATGTATTGTTGTTGAGGGAGTGAGAGTGGAGAAAGAAGCTGTTTTAGGAGCCAATGTTGTGTTGACAATGAGCACTAAAATTATAGATGTAACAGGTGATGAGCCTGTAATTACAAAAGGAGTTATTCCAGCAAGATCGGTTGTGATTCCTGGAAGTTATACCAAAGAGTTTAAAGCAGGAAATTATAATGTCCCTTGCGCTTTGATAATTGGGAAAAGAAAAGAAAGTACCAATAAAAAAACATCATTAAACGATGCACTTCGTGAATATGATGTAGCAGTTTAAAATTTGTATATTGAATATTACCGCAATTATACCAACCTTTAACGAGGAGTTACATATTGAAAATGCAATAGAGTCTGTAAGTTTTGCTGACGAAATAATTGTGATAGATTCTTTTAGTACAGATAGAACAGTAGAATTAGTTAAAAAACATGATGTAAAACTAATCCAACGTGTGTTTGATGACTTTTCTACTCAAAAAAACTTTGCTATCAGTCATGCAAAAAATGATTGGATTTATATTTTAGATGCTGATGAACGCGTTACTCCCGAACTTCAATTAGAAATTTTAGAAACTGTGAGATCTCCAAAGGATTTCGTTGGGTTTTATGTGTATCGAACTTTTTATTTTTTAAATAAAAAAATTAGGTTTGGAGGTTGGAATAGAGATAAAGTAGTACGATTATTTTTAAAGAGTAATTGTCAATATGATGGAAATCTCGTTCATGAAATAATCAAAGCAAATGGAGAATTAGGCTTTTTAAAGCATAAGTTGGAACATTTTTCTTATCGAGGATTTGACCATTATATTTCTAAACTGAATCAATATTCAGGCTTGCAAGCGCAACAACTCGATAAACAAGGGAAGGCAGTTACGCTATTTCACTTACTTGTCAAGCCTCCTGTACGGTTTTTAATTCATTACGTTCTTAGATTAGGATTTTTAGATGGATTCTCTGGATTTGTATTGGCTTCAACTCAAGCATATGGAGTTTATACGAGATATATAAAAATGTGGCTAATCAGAAGAAATTCAAAATAAATTAATAAGCAATAGATGTTTCAACATTATATAATTACAAGATTTAATTTAAGGAGAGATGATTGGAATACTACAAAGAATAATGAAGTAGTATTGTCCGATTCTTGGTTAGAAGAGAGATTTGAATTGTTCGAAAATTATTGTTTTCCGTCTGTAAAGAATCAAACCAATCAACATTTTAAATGGCTTGTTTTTTTTGATGTAAATACGCCAGAAATATATAAATCTAAGATTGAAGATTTTGTTAAAGAATATGATAATTTTCATCCTTTTTTTATTGATGGTATGAAAAGTTTTATTCCTTCAATTATAGAAAAAGTAGATGTATTAGATACTGAAAAATACATCATTACATCTAGATTAGATAATGATGATTGTATACATCAAGACTATACTAGTGTCGTTCAAAGTTTTTTTGACAAGCAAGACTATATGGCAATTGATGTTACTGGTGGATACGGAATGGAAGTTGGAAATAAAATTAAGCTTGGGAAAATGCTGCATTTATACAATCCATATATTAGCCTGATTGAAAGAAAGGAACGGGTTAAAACAGTTTGGCATAAAGGACATACACATTGGAAATATGAAAGAAATATTTTAGAAGTGAAAAACAAACATTTATGGCTCACTATAATACATGAAAAAAATAAATCAAATAAATTTAGAGGTTTTGGAAAAGTTAAACGAACTATTTTAGATGAATTTAATATAAGTTCTTCTATATCTAAATCGCTTATAGATAGAATGGTAGATTATAAATTATGGTATTTTGATAGTTTTAAAAATAAATTTTATCTTTTATCTGCATATTATGGTAAGAAAATTAAAAAACAAATAGGTTTTTATAGATTAAAATCTCTTTTTGCTAAAAATAGATTTGATTAATAATTTAGAAACCCTGAGAAGTAATCAATATAAGTTATAAAAAATGAGTTGTATCTTTAATTTAAAAGCAAAGATGCTTTTAAAAAAAGAAATCAGATAGTTGTTTTTCTTTTTAACACTATTAGCATATTCTAAATAGGTGTTAATTTGTGTTTTAACATTCAAATTGTTCAAAGCAAAATCTCTTAAAAAAGTCGCATCATTACTATTATATTTTTTTAATTCCTTTACAATACCATTTTGATCAAGTTTTTTCTTGAAGTATCTTCCAGAACAATTATTTAAGATAGAAAAATCAATAGTACTTTTTTGTAGATATCCATCAGAAAAAGATTTTGAATACGATCTGTTATCATATATTAATATAGGTCTTCCGCATGCAATAGCTTCATATGCAGATCTGCCAATCCCTACCACTAAATCATTTTCATTAATAACTTTGCTAATATTCCAAATAGGGTTTTTATATTTATTTAAACTATTAAAATTAATATTTAATTGTTTGCAGGCATTACTTATTACTTCATTCGCTTCATCAGAATGACATAAACTTAAAACATTTTTTAGTTTTTTATTAATTTCCTTTTCCGGTTTATAGTTTATACAATCAATACCATTTAAAATTACTTTTCCAGAATAGCCTTTTGATTGTATATGATTCAATACTTCATTAGAAATTGCAACATGAGCATCAGCAAATCTTGAAGGTTGCTCCAATTTAGGATATATACCATGACAAGTTTGAATAATAAGCCCTTTTGAACTTAAATGTCTAACGCATTTATTATGATTAGAAAAAATGACATCATATGAATTTTTATTCATAAAACTCACCCCTAAATCATTTTCAATTTTAGAAGAAACAAACCCTTTTTTAAATGCAAAATACTCTACATTATATCCTTTTGAAATTAATTCTTTAATAAAGGAGTAAGTAAACGTTTCTGTACCTCCCAGTTTATTTAAATTCTTATTGGCAACAAGAACGTTTTTAAATTTCATATTTTTGCTTATTAATGATAGAATAGATATGTGCAAAAATAGTAAAATAAAAAACATCTTTTTCTTAATTGATACAGTAATGGCTTTAATTAAAAAAAAAATAATCCTCTATCCAACAGACACAGTTTGGGGTTTGGGTTGTGACGCTACAAATGAGCAAGTAGTTAAAAAAATTTATAAAATTAAGGGGCGCACAGAAAGTAAGAGTTTAATTGTGTTAGTTAGTTCTATCCATATGTTAAAAAAGTATGTTTCTGTGTCTAAAAACATTCTTAGATTTTTAGAAACCACTGTAAAACCTACAACTGTTATTTATCAAAATCCAAAAGGATTAGCATCGAATGTAATTGCTTCAGATAATACAGTTGCAATTAGAATTGTTCAAGATGAGTTTTGTCGAAAATTGATTAAAAGATTCGGCAAGCCTATTGTATCAACATCTGCAAATATTAGTAATTCTCCAACGCCAAAATCTTTCCAAGAAATTGAACCTTCAATTTTGCAGCGCGTTGACTATATTGTAAATTTGCACCAGAATAAAACGTGTAATAAGCCATCATCTATCATCAAAATAGAAAAAGATGGAAGTGCAACAATTATCAGAAAATAAAATTCGAATTAATTTTTAAATGGATACTAAAAAAGCAATAAACCATCCTATTTTTGAGGTAATCTCACAAGCATCTGAAGAATTAAATGTTTCTTCTTATGTTATCGGAGGTTTTGTACGCGATTTTATCTTAAAGCGAGGTACAGCCAAAGATATCGATATTGTATGCGTTGGGAGTGGAATAGAACTGGCTCAAAGAGTTGCTGAATTATTGCCAAACAATCCAAAAGTAAAAGTTTTTAAGACATACGGAACTGCAATGTTGAGGACAGATACTCTTGAAGTAGAATTTGTTGGTGCTCGTAAAGAATCATATAACGAAAATAGTCGTAATCCAATTGTGGAAAACGGAACGCTTGAAGATGATCAAAACAGAAGAGATTTCACTATTAATGCATTGGCAATCAGTCTAAATAAAGAAAATTTAGGTGAGTTGTTAGATCCGTTTAATGGAATGGAAGACCTAGAAAACAAAATAATCCGTACACCTTTAGAACCTAGTATTACGTATTCAGATGATCCACTTCGTATGATGCGCGCAATTCGATTTGCTACGCAACTTGGGTTTCAGATAGCGCAAAAATCATTAGATGCAATTACTAAAAATTCAGATAGATTAAAGATTATTACTCGCGAACGTATTATTGATGAACTCAATAAAATCATGTTAACTTCTAAGCCCTCAGTCGGATTTTTATTGTTAAATAAAACCAATTTATTATCGCAATTTCTTCCAGAATTAACAGCGTTAAAAGGAGTTGATGAAATAGAAGGTCAAGGTCATAAAGATAATTTTTATCACACATTTGAAGTTGTAGATAATATTTCAAATAACACAGATGATTTATGGTTGCGTTGGGCTGCTTTATTGCATGATATTGGTAAAGCACCAACTAAAAAGTTTGATAAAAAAAACGGATGGACGTTTCACGCACATGAATTTGTTGGTTCAAAAATGGTGTATAAACTGTTTAAACGGTTGAAAATGCCGTTGAATAATAAAATGAAATTTGTTCAGAAAATGGTCTTGTTAAGCTCACGTCCAATAGTATTAGCAACTGATGTTACAGATGCTGCAGTTCGCAGATTGGTTTTTGATTGTGGAGATGATATTGATAGTTTGATGACGCTATGCGAAGCAGATATTACCACGAAAAGCCCAAAGAAATATAAGCGTTATCATCAGAATTTTAGAAAAGTTAGAGAAAAAATTAAAGAAGTAGAAGCGAGAGATCAAATTCGTAATTTTCAGCCTCCAATTTCTGGAGAATTAATTATGGAAACCTTTAATTTAAAACCTTGTAGAGAAATAGGCCAACTGAAAGATGCTATCAAAGAAGCAATTCTTGAAGGTGATATTGCCAATGATTATGATGAGGCTTATCAGTTTATGATTATAAAGGCTGAGAGTTTAGGATTGAAAAAATAAACACATGAACCGAGCAGGTTAAAACTATTATTTTCTAGTTGAATCATTAATAGCGAACACATGTGACAGTTAAAAAACATAAATATCAACACATGAAAACAAATGTTGAAAGATGGCAAGAAGTACTCATTTCGAGAGATCTTCAAAAATTAAATGATATTCTTGCAGAAGAGGTGATTTTTTATTCTCCAGTAGTTCATACTCCACAAATAGGGAAGAAAGTAACACAACTTTATTTATCAGCAGCACTTCATGTAATTGCTAATAATACTTTTAGTTATGCGAAAAAAGTGATTGATGGTAATGAAACTATTTTAGAATTTGAAACAGAAATAGATGGAGTTCTTGTAAATGGTGTTGATATTATAACTTGGAATGATGATGGTAAAATTATTGCGTTTAAGGTGATGATTAGACCATTAAAAGCCATCAATTTAATTCATCAAAAAATGGGTGAATTATTATCTAAATATAATTAATTCTTTGTCATTCTGAACGTAGTGAAGAATCTCTTTAATATACGAATAAGATTTTTCGTTTCACTCAAAATGACATGTTTACTTCTATAGTATTTGGAGTTATAATGTCTGCATATTCACCAACTTGAAATATGCTTCTTTTTTTGAAAGTAATTCTTCATGTGTACCTTGTTCAATAATTTCTCCTTTACGCAATACAAGAATTAAATCAGCTTTTTGAATTGTAGAAAGTCTATGTGCAATAACCAGTGAAGTTCTATTCTGCATCATTTTTTCCAATGCTTTTTGAACCAACTGCTCACTTTCGGTATCTAATGCTGAAGTTGCTTCATCCAATATCATAATTGGTGGATTTTTTAATACAGCACGCGCAATAGACAAACGTTGTTTTTGTCCTCCAGAAAGAGAGTTTCCACCATCACCAATATTGGTTTCATATTGTTGAGGTAAATCCTTGATAAACTCATGTGCATTTGCAATTTTAGAAGCATCAACAATATCATTTAACTCAGGATTGTCAATACCTAAAGAAATATTTTTATTGACAGTATCATTGAACAAGATTGAATCTTGTGTTACAATTCCCATTAAATCTCGTAATGACTTTTTTGTCATGTCTTTAATGTCAATTCCGTCAATTTTAATAGATCCTTTGTTAACGTCATAGAATCGAGTTACTAAGTTTGCTAAAGTAGATTTTCCACTTCCAGATTGCCCAACCAATGCAACGGTTTTTCCTTTCGGTATCTTTAATGAGAAGTTCTTAAGCACATAATCATCTTTATATTTAAAAGAAATATTTTCAAATGTAATCTCTTTATCAAATGTAGATTTTATAAGTGCATTCGGTTTCTCAATAATAGTGTTTTTTGTTTCTAAAATCTCTAAAATACGCTCTGCAGATGCATCTCCTTTTTGGATGTTATAATAGGCTGTTGCAATTGCTTTTATAGGGTTTAAGACAGTGTAAAACAACACGATATATCCTAAAAAGGCTTCTGCAGTTAAAGAACTACTTTCACTTAAAACTTCTTTACCTCCATACCATAATATTAAAATAATGGTTGCAGAGCCTAAAAATTCACTCATTGGTGAAGCCAACGTTTTACGATGTAAAACCTTCGTCATCAAGTTTCTATAAATTGTAGTAGAATTATTGAACTTTTTTTCAATTTTACCTTCAGCATTAAAACCTTTTATAACTCTTAATCCAGTTAAAGTTTCTTCAATAAATGATAAGAAATTTCCGGTTTCAGCCTGTGCTTTTAATGAATTTGCTTTTAGTTTTTTACTTATTGATGAAATAATAAAACCAGAAACTGGAAGTAAAATAAACACGAATAATGTCAATTGTGGACTCATCATTAACATCATTGAAAGGGCAATAATGATTGTTAAAGGCTCTCTGACAACTGTTTCTAATGATGTTAGGAAAGACACTTGAACCTCTTGAACATCAGCAGTCATGCGAGCAATAGTATCACCTTTTCTTTTTTCTGAAAAGTATGAAATAGGTAATTCTATAATTTTATGATATAAATTATCTCGAAGGTCTTTTACAACTCCATTTCGTAAGAAAATCAGTACATAAGATGCTAAGTATCTAAATAAGTTTTTAAAGAAGAATAGACTGAAAGAAAGGATACAAATAAAAAGCAATGCTTTATTTACTCCTCCTTCTTCAATTAGTGAAGTAATATGAAAATTAATATATTCTTGTCCGTAGTCAAAAAGATTGGTTATGCCTTTATATATAGGTTTCTGGTATACTTTTTCTTCTTTGCCAAATAAGATCCCTAAAACAGGGATAAAACCTAAAACTGATAAAACATTAAAAATTGCATATAAGATATTAAATAACACGTTTAACCATGCATATTTTCTGTATGGTTTGGCAAATTTTAATATTTTTCTAAAGTGATTCATAGTTGAATAATTGTCTGGTCGAGCGCAGTCGAGACCTAATAAAAACCTCTCGACTGCGCTCGAGGTGAAATGTCTACAATTTCATTTCTTTTATAATTCGCTGAATTTTTGCGTCTAATTCGTTTTCTGCTTTTTGAGCATTTTCAATAGCATCCAAAGAGGTGTTTACACTAAAATAAAATTTAATTTTAGGCTCTGTTCCACTTGGTCTTGCCGCAATTCGAGTCCCATTTTCAGTATGATAAATCAATACATTTGATTTAGGAATATCAATTGTAGTTTCTTCTCCTGTAATCAAATTCTTTTTGATTGATGATTGATAATCACATAAAAACTGAACTTTTTCTCCATCAATTTCTGTAATAGGGTTTTCGCGCATTTCACTCATCATTTTCTTGATGAGTTGCGCACCGTCCATTCCTTTTTTTACGATAGCGATTAAATGTTCTTTATAAAAGTTATTCTTCACATATATATTAAGTAATTCTTCGTAAAAAGAACTCCCATTTTCTTTAGCAGTTGCTGCGATTTCACAAGCCAATAAAGTTGCAGTTACAGCATCTTTGTCACGTACAAAATCACCAACCATATATCCGAAACTTTCTTCTCCACCTCCAATAAAATCCATGGTATTATAATCACGAATCATCTTTGCAATCCATTTAAAACCAGTCAAGCCAATTTTAGTTTCTACACCATAACTATCAGCAATTCTATCAACCAATTCTGTAGAAACAATAGTAGAGCCCACAAATTGGTTTCCGTTTAAGCGACCTTCATCTTTCCATTTTTTGATAAGAAAATTTGTCATGACCGCCATTGTTTGATTTCCATTTAACAAGGTCATTTCACCATCCATATTTCTTACAGCAACACCTAATCTATCACAGTCAGGATCTGTTCCAATCACAATATCGGCATCAATTTTATCAGCAAGATCTGTTGCCATCTTTAAAGCTGCAGGTTCTTCAGGGTTTGGCGATTTTACTGTCGGAAAATCACCATTTGGCACACGTTGTTCTTCAACGATATGTACATCTGTATATCCTGCTCTTTTGAGAGTTTCTGGTATTGAGACAATTGAAGTTCCGTGTAAAGAAGTGAAAACTACTTTTAGTTTATTTCTATTCTTTAATGTTGGTAGTTTGCCATTATTTATGCATCCATCAATAAATACATCATCAACTTCTTGTCCGATAGTTTCAATTAAACTTTCGTCAGCGTTAAATTTTATTTCAGAAAATTCTAAACTATTAACTTCGGAAATTATACCTTTATCTTCTGGAGGTACAATTTGTCCGCCATCATTCCAATATACTTTATATCCGTTATATTCTGGTGGATTGTGAGAAGCTGTCAATACAATTCCGGCATCACATCCTAAATGTTTCACAGCAAAAGAAAGTTCTGGTGTTGGACGTAAATCTTCGAAAAGAAAAACTTTAATACCATTTGCAGAAAAAACATCAGCAACAATTTTTGCAAACTTTTGGCTGTTATGTCTACAATCAAAAGCAATAGCAACTTTTAAATCTTTATTAGGAAATGTTTTTATAAGAAAGTTAGAAAGTCCTTGAGTTGAGCGTCCTAAAGTGTATTTGTTGATTCTATTGGTTCCAGCACCCATAATTCCACGCATTCCGCCAGTTCCAAACTCCATGTCTTTATAGAATCTGTCTGCTAATTCAGGAGAATTAATATCTAATAATTGTTGAATTTCTTTTTGTGTATCAGTATCAAATGTATCTGAAAGCCAATCTTTTGCCTTGTTTGATATTTGATTGTTATCTGTGTTCATAAAGTATATTAAAATGCAAAGATAGGTTATAGGTTAATTTTCTGACTGATTTTATAAAGACTTTTATCACGTTTGGTACGCAAAATAAGTTCACCTAAAAATCCAGACAAGAAGAATAATGTTCCAATAATCATGGTCGTTAATGCAATATAAAACCACGGATTTTCTGTTACCAATCGAGTAGGAGTGTGGTAATAGAATAATTTTAAAAGTTTTGTAACTCCAATATACGCTGCAGATAAAAAACCAATGATAAACATCAAACTTCCAAGAAAACCAAATAAATGCATAGGTCGTTTACCGAATTTTGATAAAAACCAAATAGTAATTAAATCTAGAAAACCATTGATAAATCTATCAATTCCAAATTTTGTAACTCCATATTTTCTTGCTTGATGTTGTACTACTTTTTCATCAATTTTGGTGAAGCCTTCATTTTTGGCAAGCACAGGAATGTAGCGATGCATTTCTCCATATACATCAATGTTTTTTACAACTTCATTGCTATATGCTTTCAAGCCACAATTAAAATCATGTAGTTTCAATCCTGATGTTCTGCGTGCAGCAAGATTGAATAGTTTTGATGGTATATTCTTTCTGATTTTAGAGTCGTATCGTTTCTTTTTCCATCCAGAAATAAGATCAAAACCATCTTTGATAATCAAATCATATAATTCAGGAATTTCATCTGGACTGTCTTGTAAATCTGCATCCATTGTAATGATTACATCACCTTGAGCAAGTTCAAATCCAGCATTTAATGCTTGAGATTTTCCGTAATTTGTTTGAAATTTAATGCCTTTTACATTGCTATCTTTTTCTGATAGTTGTTGGATAACATTCCAAGAATTGTCAGTACTACCGTCATCTATAAATAGGATTTCATAAGAATACTGATTGGACTGTACAACACGTACAATCCAATCATATAATTCTTGTAAAGATTCGTCTTCATTCAATAAAGGAATGACTACTGAAATATTCATACTTTATATATTTTATTCTAGAGCAGGATCTTTTCGCTTCAAAATTAATGCTAATAATAGACCAAATATAGAGAAAAAAGCAGTGAATGTAAAGAATCCTTGAACTTGCTTTCCAATTCCATATTGGTCCTCAGTTTTAACTTTTTCAATTGCTTCATCCATTTTCTTTTCCAATTCTTCAATTTCGTTTTCTGATGAACCTCCATCTATCATTTTTCCTGCAATCCAATCTCTTTGACTTTCTATCTTTTCTACAGTCTTTTCTTTCATAACTTCCTGAAATCCAGTATCTACAACATTAAAAACGAGAAAATTTACCAATATAGAAATAAAAACTCCAATAACGAGCATTATAAAATAGGTAGTAAAACCTTGTTTGAAATTGATAAAACCTCCAAGTCCTTTTTTAGAATAAGCTATTGCTATAATTCCAACGATAATAACTGTTAAAAAAACATACACAAGAGACCATGTGCTTACTAATATGTCACTATTCACTGCATAACCTATTAGAGTTACTAGTGCGAGTAAAAAACCTAAGATTAAGCCGAAATTTACTCCATTTTGTTTGATGATTGCATTCATTTTTAGTTGATTTTTAGTTTAACAAATATACAAAAACAAATTTTAGAGTCTTTGTTTATGTATTTTTAATTTATAAAACAATTAGTAGTCAAAGACTTAAAAATGTTACATAAAAAGCACAAAAAAGATTGCGCAAAGATAAAATTGATTGTAAATTTGCATCGGCAAGTCCTACACAACTAGCTCCCTTTGAATCCTCCAGAGCGGGAACGCAGCAAAGGTATTAGGTTGTAGCAGTGTGATGTAGGTCGCTTGCCATTTTTTGATTCTTATACTTTTCTTTTTAGCAACATTTTTTCTATTACTATAATTTTAGCGAATTAATAAAATTCAATCATTTGTCATTTCGAGAGAATGAGGGACGAATGACGAGAAATCTCATTAATAATGCGGTTTTGAGAGATTCCTCGTCGCTCCTACGGTCACTCTGTCGGAATGACATTATCAAATAAAATAGCAGTAGATCCATATTTTAAAGCCTTTTTTTATTTTTCTTGCTTTACTTTTATGATATTTGTAAAATGATAATTGTGTCTTCGACTACGCTCAGACACCAAAGATTGACTAAATGAGTAAAGTTGTATTAATTACTGGAGGATCATCTGGAATTGGAAAGTCTGTTGGTGAATATCTATCAGAAAAAGGATATACTGTTTACGGTACGAGTAGAAATCCACAAAAAATAAAAAATCATCCTTTTAAATTGATTGCTTTGGATGTTAATAACACCGCAACCATTTCTAAAGCAATTGAAACTGTTATTTCATCCGAAGGAAAGATAGATGTGTTGATTAACAACGCAGGAATGGGAATAACAGGCTCTATTGAAGATACACCAACCGAAGAAATGCGTAACGTTTTTAACACCAATCTTTTTGGTGCTATTGATGTGATGAAAGCAGTTTTACCACAAATGCGTACACAGAAATCTGGATTGATTGTTAATGTTACTTCTATTGCAGGATATATGGGATTGCCCTTTCGTGGAATTTACTCTGCAACCAAAGGTGCGCTGGAATTGGTGACTGAAGCTACAAGTATGGAAGTGAAGAACTTCGGAATAAAAGTAGTTGCTGTTGCTCCAGGAGATTTTGCAACTAATATTGCTTCAGGTCGCTATCACACGCCTGTTTCTGAAGAATCGGCATATAAAAAAGTATATCAAGAAAATTTAAATTTGATGGACTCACACGTTTCTGGAGGCGGAGATCCAATAGAAATGGCAGAAAGAATTCATAGGATTATAGAAAGTAACAATCCGAAAATACATTATAAGGTTGGAGATTTTATGCAGAAATTTTCTGTTGTTTTAAAAAGAATTCTTCCAGATAGAACTTATGAAAAGTTATTAATGAATCATTATAAATTATAATGTTTAAAGTATTTTTACACCAAATAAAACCACTAACATAATATACTGAATACATGAAATTTTTTATAGACACAGCAAATTTAGAACAAATTAAAGAAGCCCAATCAATGGGAATTTTGGATGGAGTAACTACCAATCCATCATTAATGGCAAAAGAAGGTATCACAGGTGAAGCAAAGATTTTGAAGCACTATGTTGATATCTGTAATTTGGTTGAAGGTGATGTTTCTGCCGAAGTTATTTCTACAGATTTTGACGGAATGGTGAGAGAAGGTGAAGCACTAGCGAAATTACACCCTCAAATTGTGATAAAATTACCAATGATTGGTGATGGTGTAAAAGCATGTAAATATTTTTCTGACAAAGGAATTAAAACGAATGTTACATTGGTTTTCTCAGCAGGACAAGCATTGTTGGCTGCTAAAGCAGGAGCAACATATATGTCTCCATTTATTGGTCGTTTGGATGATATTTCTACAGATGGTTTAGGATTGATTGCTGATATTCGTTTGATTTATGATAATTATGGATATGATACGCAGATTTTAGCAGCATCAGTAAGACATACAATGCATATTATAGATTGTGCAAAAATTGGTGCAGATGTTATGACTGGTCCTCTAAGTGCCATCAAAGGATTGCTAAAACATCCTTTAACTGATATTGGCTTGGCGAAGTTCTTAGCAGATTTTGAGAAAGGAAATTAAAAAGAATAATAAGTAGAAGCAACCAAATTGATTTTAAGAGTCTATTTAGTATAGTTGTTTTATTTATTAATCTTTTTTAAACTTACATCATTATGAAAAACACATTCAAATCATTAAAAATAGTTTCATTTGTTTTCATGCTTTTACTTTTTGTAAATTGTGGAGGAGGTGAAGATGATGGTTTTACTCCAGTTCCGACAAGAACTGCAGATGATGTAAGGGCAGATTTTCAAAACCTTACGATTAATGCTGGAATAAATGATTTAACTTTAGAGTCAGTTGTGTCAGGTCTTTTCTGGAACTTTAGAATTATTGCGCCAGCAGGAGCAAGTTCAACAAATAAGCGACCATTAATTATGAGATTGCATGGAGGAGCAACCAATGTTTCTAGTTCTATTCATCAAACAACTGATTGTCTTGCTGAACCTGGTTTAGCAAGTCTAGACGCATACATAATTAGCCCAAATAGTAATGGAAGTCATTGGTATACAGATCAAAATATTGTGCAGATTTTAGCACTTGTAGATATGGTATCATCATATTTACATGTTGATGCTAATAAACGTGCAGTTATGGGATATAGTGATGGTGGAAATGGTGCTTGGTTCTTTTCTCAGTATTATTCAGGTTTATTTTCAGCAGCGATTCCAATGGCAAGTTCTTATGCAGTAACAAGCCAAAGTGGTGTAACACATCAATTTGCTAAACCTATTTATGCTATTCATGGTGCTGATGACGATTTATTTCCATTGGCTATAACTCAAGGATATATTGATGAAACTGTAGGTGTAGGTTCAGATGTAACATTTGTTGTTGCACCAGGATTAGAACATTTTAATTCTTGTGTTTATGTACCTTACTTGCAAGATGCTGCTGATTGGTTGGAAACTACAGTTTGGAATTAAAGAAATCTAATAAACAATAAAAATGGAGAGTTGTAATTTATTTTACAACTCTTTTTTATTATACGCTGTTGTAATAGATAATGTCATTCCGACAGAGCGATTATAGGAGCGACGAGGAATCTCACACAAGCTATTATTTATGAGATTTCTCGTCATTCGTTCCTCATTCTGTCGAAATGACAAATGACTGAATTTAATAATCCATTAAATTTGTGGTTGAGCCTACAATTTCCCTTTCAACATCTTTATTTCATCACGGAGCTGTGCTGCAACTAAGAAATCTAATGCTTTTGCTGCTTGTTCCATTGTCTTTCGCTTGTCTCGAATACGTTTTTCTATTTGTGGCTTGGTTAGGTATTCTAATTCCTCTTCTGCCGCTTTGTTGGCAGCACTGTCATAATGGAATGAAGAAATATTGCTTTTAATCAACGAATTACCATCCAACGCTTTTTTAATTTGGGTAGGAGTGATGTTGTGTTCGGTATTATAGAGAATCTGTTTTTCTCTACGTCTATTAGTTTCATCAATCGTTAATTGCATGCTTCTGGTAACTTTATCAGCATACATAATAGCCTTTCCGTTTACGTTTCTTGCTGCTCTACCAATTGTTTGTGTCAGCGAACGATGACTACGTAAAAAACCTTCTTTATCGGCATCTAAAATAGCAACAAGTGACACTTCTGGTAAGTCTAAACCTTCACGTAATAAATTAACTCCAATAAGTACATCAAACAATCCTTTTCGTAAATCTCCCATAATCTGTACACGTTCTAAAGTGTCAACATCAGAATGAATATAACGACATCTTATCTGAATACGACTCAAGTATTTTGTCAATTCTTCTGCCATTATTTTGGTCAATGTTGTAACTAAAGTTCGTTCGTCTTTGTCAACTCTTATCTGTATTTCTTCAATCAAATCATCAATCTGATTTAAACTTGGGCGAACCTCTATAATTGGATCTAACAATCCTGTCGGACGAATAACTTGCTCTACAAATACACCTTCTGTTTTCTGTAATTCATAATCTGCAGGTGTTGCACTTACATATATTGTTTGATTTTGGACTTCTTCAAATTCTTCGAATTTTAAAGGTCTGTTATCCATTGCTGCTGGAAGTCTAAACCCAAATTCTACTAAATTTTCTTTTCTACTTCTGTCGCCTCCATACATGGCGTGTGTTTGAGGAATTGTAACGTGACTTTCATCAATTATCATCAAATAATCATCAGGAAAATAATCTAACAAACAGAAAGGACGTGTTCCAGGTTCTCGACCATCCAAATAACGAGAATAGTTCTCAATTCCAGAGCAATAACCCAATTCTCGTATCATTTCGAGGTCAAATTCTGTGCGTTCTTTTAATCTTTTTGCTTCGAGATGTTTTCCTATTTCTTTAAAATAATCTACCTGTTTTACCATATCTTCTTGAATCATATGAATGGCATTCTGTAGAATATCAGGTGATGTAACAAATAGATTTGCAGGATATATAGTTAGTTGATCAAACTTCTCTACAACTTGATTGTTTTCTAAATCAAAACTCTCTAATTCTTCAATTTCATCACCAAAAAAATGGATGCGATATGCATAATCTCCATACGAAGGATATACAGTTACGATATCTCCTTTTACTTTAAATGTTCCACTGCTCACGTCTGCTTCTGTACGTGAATACAAACTTTGAACTAAGGTGTGTAAGAATTTTGTACGAGATATAACTTGGTCTTTTTCTATATTGATGACGTTTTTCTTGAACTCTACAGGATTTCCGATACCATATAAACAAGAAACCGATGCAACAACAAGCACATCTCTACGACCAGATAGTAGGGCAGAGGATGTACTCAAACGCATACGTTCTATGTCTTCATTGATTGATAAATCTTTCTCTATAAAAGTTCCAGAACTAGGAATGTAGGCTTCTGGTTGGTAATAATCATAATAAGACACAAAATACTCAACAGCATTCTCAGGAAAAAAAGTTTTAAACTCTTGGTATAATTGCGCTGCCAATGTTTTGTTATGTGCCAAAACGAGCGTTGGTCTGTCTACATTTTCTATAACATTTGCAACTGTAAACGTCTTTCCAGAACCTGTAACACCAAGTAAAACCTGCCCTTTTTCTCCGTCATTTAGCCCTTGTGTGAGTTGTTTTATGGCTTCAGGTTGATCTCCTGTTGGTTGAAATTTTGAAACGAGTTTAAATTGCATGTTGCAAAAATACGGAGAATTGTTTTAGGAAAAATAAACAAACGTTGCTTGTTTTTTATCTCAGTCTTAATTGGTTTTAGTGTTATTCCAGTCTATAATTGTATTTATAAAACTCAAATTCAGTTTTTTGAAAGTAAATTCAACATTGTGTTTGAATAAGACCTGATAATTAAAATTAATTCTTAAATCTTGTTTGTTTAAAAATTGAATCATTTCAATCTTCTTTCTGTCTACCTTTGAATAAGGATAAATAGTAGTGTTTTCTTTATAAAGCATAAAAGGAGCACCTTTTTCAATCCACCAGAATTTATGCGCATATGGGATTATTAGCAAGCCATTTTCTGTAAGATATATGTCTACAACATTCACATTATTATAGTTGTAACTTTTCACTCCAGATTTGAAACTTTCACAATTTATTTGCTTTTGAGAACTTATTATTTTTCCCTTAAATAAATTTAAAACTATTTTCTGTTGTCTTCCGATTGATTTATTACGAAATTTAATAATAAGAATTGATAGTGAAATTAAGGCTATTCCAAATAAAACTAAAAATAAGATAGCTGTTTTCATTTTAATTTAATTAGTCGGTTGCAAGTGTAAGATAGTATTTTAAAATAAAAATATTAAGAAATATAAAACACTAAAAATCTGCATCTACACGAATCTTCATTACTTTTTCAGTAATTGGATGCATAAATTCTAGGTATTCTGCATGCAAGTGTAATCTGTTTGCTTTTGTACCGTAGAGTTCATCACCAACAATTGCTTTATTAAGTCCTTTGGAGTGTGCTGCATGAACTCGTAATTGATGTGTGCGCCCTGTAATTGGGTAGAAATTAATTTTGGTTTTGTTGTCTTTACGTTCAATCACTTTAAATCTTGTACGTGCATTTTTTCCGTGTTCATAACAAACCAATTGTCTCGGTCTGTCATTCAAATCTACACGTAATGGTAAGTCAATAAAGCCTTTGTCTTCAGTTAGGTTGCCATCTAATAAAGCAATATACCGTTTATTTACAGTACGATTTATAAATTGACTTTGTAAGTCTTTATGAATCTCAGAGGATTTCGCAATGAGTATCAATCCAGAAGTTGACATATCAAGACGATGTACAATTAATGGTCCTGTTGCATCAGGAAAACGTAATTTCATACGAGTTGCTACAGAATCTTGAATTGTTTTTCCAGGAACAGACAAGAACTCTGTCGGTTTGTTGATAACGGCTAAATACTCATCTTCAAAAACAATTTCTAACACTTTTCCTTCTGCATGATTTATCAACATAGGATTTTCATCTAGTTCCATTCCATTGAGCATGTGTCCTAAAATTGGTTCACATTTTCCACGACACGCAGGATAAAAATTACCGTGTTTTCGCACTTGTGATTTTGGAGGAGTTCCCCACCAAAATTCAGCCATCGCAATTGGTTTTAATTGGTTTTGAAAGGCATATTGTAATAGTTTTGGTGCTGCACATTCTCCTGCACCAGCAATTATAGGCTTGTTGACAAAAATTTCTGTCAAGTTTTTTTGCTGACCATCTATATTTAAAAACTGATACTGCTCAAATATTTCTTGTTGCAGTGCAGCAGATTTATTCTTGCGCTTGGTTTTTAAAGTGTCTATTTCGGTTTGTAATAATTGTAATTTTTCTTGAATAGTTTCAACACGTTCATTACAAGATTTAGTAACGACTCCTAATTGATGTCTATACGCCAAACTCTCTCTAACTAAATCATCGCAAAAGATTTTGTAACCTTGCTCAGAAAGATTTTTTTTGGTTTCCGTTCTGCGTTCTTTTCTTTTTTTCTTAGCGTAACGCATTAACTCTCTAAACTCTTCAATTTCAGCACTTACAAATAATGATTTGGTTTTAAAAAGTGTTTTTAAAGCATTATATTCTTCATTATCTTCAAGTGATTTTATCTGATCATTTAGAAGGTTGAGTTTTGCCATCCCTTTATTGAAAAAACCATTTTCAGTAAGGATGTCAAAAACTGGCGGAACAAATTTTGAATGATGATTTGATTCGGCTAACTTTCCTGAAAAAGCAGATAAGTAACCAATTTCATTCTGTTGGTTTTTCACCACCAACACACCAAACATTTTGCCGATAACATCTCCTTTTTTTGTTGCATCTATTCCAAAATTATGCTCCCATTCTGTTTGGGTTTCTATATGATTTTGAAGTTCTTCAGCAGCCAATTTGCATAATGGATGTGTCTGATAAAAAAATGGAAATGTAAATTTATTGGGCAACGTAAAAGACGCGATTGATTCTTTAAAATACGTAAAAGGGTCTTTTTCTGTTAACATTTCTTTTGTAAATAGATGGCAAAAGTAAAGAAACTAATTCGAAACAGAACGATTTGTTAGCGTCTTAAATAAACCCAATTTGTTATGGGCTGATATGAACTGTCGTTTAAGTAAAGTGTGTAAAAATACGTTGCTGTTGGTACTGTTTTATTAGTTTTTAAAAGGTTTCCATTCCAAAAAGGTTTGCTGTTGTTTCCCTCAAAGACTAAATTTCCCCAACGATTGTAGATTAGAATTTCATAATCTACAAATATATCGGCAAGTCCTAAAATTTCAAAATCCTCATTGATTCCATCGCCATTTGGAGTGAATGCTTCAGGAATTGTTGGCGGACAATTATAAACGCTAACATCAAAAGAAGTTGTAGAAAAACATCCTGTAACTATATTTTCTACTTTGATAAATATTGTTTGAGGATTACTTGTATTTTGATATTCTAGTAATGTGTTTATTGAGTTTGTGCTATTTAACAAGTCGTTTTCGGATGGATAAAAAGTAGTCTCAATTGATACATTTAAGTTTTCCGTAACAAAAGAATAGGTGTCATTGAAATCAAAATTTCCAGTTTCGAAACCAATATTGCATTCCTCAATATTTTCTGGTTGTGGAATTATTGGAGGCAAAGGGAAGGAAACATCTAGCGAATCAGTATTGTTATTTTCGTTAATCTCAATAATTGCATCTTCTTCATCAACTATAACGGAAATTACAAAATCTTGCAATTCACTATCTGGAATTGTAAGTAATAGTTCAAAACTCTCAGAGCCATCAATAGGAAGGTCAGATGAGGTAAAAGTACTAGTTAGTAAAATATCGTTTATATAGATGTTTATAGATGTGTTTACAGGTAAAATTTCTGTACTGTTATTGTTATAAACGGTAAAATTTAGTAAGGTTTCAAGTTCGTTGCAGTTTGTTATTTCAAATTCATCAATAATAATGGTTGCGTCAGGTAATTGGCTGTTTAACTTCGTTATGATTGTATTAATCATTACAAAATCTTGTCCTGAAGTAAGTTGTATTGTTGCAGTTGTATCACCAATATCAATATTATTTTGGATGTCATAAAAATCCATATCCATATTATATAGATTACTTTGTCCAGTAAAACTATTTGTGCCGTTAAAAGCGTTGTTTGAAGGGTTTAAAGGCGGATTTCCGATTAAGTTTCCATTGATAAGTAAAGATTCATTTACACTAAGCCCTGCATCACCTTCCCAAGCAAGGAAGCCAATTTTTGCGCCAATATCATCAATTACGTTGAGGTTGGTAAGCTCAATGGTTAAATCTGTTGGAACGTGCTGTAGGCCGTCATATATATTAATTTGATTTAGCGGTAACGAATCATTGTTATAAATAATTATTATTGACCAACCAGCAAAATTTGTTGCATTACCGCAATAGTCTGGAATAACAGTTGTCAAATCTAATTCTGATAGTGTGTAAGTTCCATTTCCAGTATCTTGAATTTGTATTGTTACATCTGCAAAGGCGCTAAAAAAAGGTCTGTCATTTGTATCTTGAGTGTCTGCAAACGTACGTGATGGAGTAATATCAATGGAATTTAATTTCACTTCAAAATCTCCTGAACCTGAACCAGCCCAATATAAATAGGCAGCTATAATATTATTTGATGCGTTTAAGTTTAAATTGGTTGAAGAAGAGGTGTTTATACTACAACTTGATGACAACCCATTCTCTTGTTGGTTCATTGTATTGCCAATCATAGTAAAGTCAATATGACCTCCAAACTGTTGGAATAATTCTACATTTTGAGAATAAGATTTAAAAACAAATAAAATGCAAAGTATATAAAATAAGCGTAACTTCATTTATCTTCTTATTAAACTAAAATGACCTTTTTTGTTTCTGATTGTGCCATCTATATTTATAATTTTAGCCTTAAACCAATAATCTGATTCTGGGAGTTTTTCTCCGTTATAAATGCCATTCCACCCTTCAGAAACGCCATCTATAATAGCTAATATTTTCCCAAATCTATCAAAAATCTGGACAGATGTTTCAGGATAGAACATTTTATTGACACCTAAAATACGCCATGTATCGTTAATATTGTCATTGTTTGGTGTAAAAAAATCAGGAAATCCAATAACATAAACTTCTATACTCGTTAGACCGCAATTATTTTCATCCAAGACATATAATGTATGAATCCCTAAACTTACATTTTCAAATATTGGAGATTCTTGATATGGACCAAATTCATAATCAAGAGAAAATATATAATCTCCAGTTCCGAGGTTATTATTTGAATTGTTAATTACAATAGAATTGTTTAATGAATCGTCTGTAATTGTTATGTCATTTAAAGTAATAGTTGCAGCAGAAGATTCTCTCACATTAATTGTTCGAGGGAGAGATTCACAGATAGTTCCGTTTGAAGCAATATTTGATGCTGTTACTGTATATTCTCCAGCAGAACTAGTAGTTGTAATTGGAAGGCTACTTGTAAAACCGTTAGGACCTGTCCAACTATAAGAATACATTCCTTGAGGATTAAATGATTCTAAGATTACAGGTATAGTTAGATTAGTGCAAATTATTTCTTCTGGAATTACTTCAAATTCTGGTAAAAGGTAAACAGTTAAAGTAACATAAGGTCCAATCCCAAAACAATTTCCATTAATATCACTCTCTACTCTTACATATAAAGTTTGTGAAAAAGGAGTTTCATTCTTATAGAGTTGGCTAATTTCATTTTGTTCTAATTCAGCATCATTCAAATTTCTATAATAGTGAACGCTTAAATTAGGATTTGGAAATTGATTGATTATATTATTTGATACTTGAGATAAATCAAATATATATAATCCATCATTAATTGCGTCAGTATCACAAGTCTCTAATGATTCGCCGTTATAATTTGCTGGAAATGAAGTTGTTGATGTCTCTAAATTGACTTCAGAAATACTGTAACATCCTGTAGCGTTTTCAACACGAGCATAGACAACACATGCAACTGAATTATTAATAATAGGATTAATAAAATTAGTCCCATTATCAGCATCATTAAAAGTTAAGTGGTAAGTAATTGACACTAGACTTGTGTTTCCAGGTATAATAGCAATACTTGCTTCTTGAAGATTAAAATCTGTAAATCCATCAGGATTTCCATCTTCATCACAATTTTTAAAAGTTATAGGTGATTGGACTATTGGTGGATCTAGTACATTAATAATAAACTCACTTTCTAAAGTGTTTGTATTTCCACATAAGTCAATATGCTCTACAACTAACGAATAATCACCAATATCAGCACTAGTAATATTATTTAAAGTTAAAATTTCGTTTGTTGAAATAGGAACCCTTCCTCCATTATAATACCATTCGTAACTTGCTGTTCCGCTTAATGATTCTGTAAATAATGAAATTGAATCACCAATGCATATTTCCACTGTTTCACCATTATTTATATTTGTTTGAGTTCCATTAGATGATTCTGCAATAATTTGAACTTGTGAAAATATTGAAGCAATGAAAGGAGGAAGTCCTTGTGTTGAAAACCTTCCTAAAAGCCCAACTGTTGCATGTTGGTAATTACAAGCAACACCATCATTTTCAGGGCTTTCAATTACCCCAAGTAAAGGAATTCCTTCTGTATATGACCTTGCTAATGATCTATATATTTTTCGGTCAGGCCCTAATTGAAGAGAGCCTCTAAATAATTCTCCTGTGTGAATAATTTTTCTTGAATTAATAATTGCAAAATCTGAAGCAAGTGAAATGTCAAACTGAAAAAGAGTTGATATATGTGTTGGGTCTGTTGGATTATCATCTAAAAGGGAATTGAAAGCATCATTTGATGCATGCACATATAATTTCTTACTGTTTGCTGAAAATTCAACACCATAAGGTTTATTTCCTTCAGTAATTAGTGGAAGTGCTAACTCGTTAGTTACACGGCCTGTATTATCATTAAAATCATATGTTAGAAAAGCACCATCTGCTTGATGTGCAATTGCAACTTTTGTTCCATTAGGAGAAATTTTTAAATATCCTCTTCTGTCATTTGCCCAAAACGCTGAAGAAGTGATAGGTGATGAAGCAATACCATCACTTGTTACTTTATATGCGTAAAATCTACCTGGAGCATATGATAACACCCAAAAAGTACCATTTTCTGCACCTTTTACAGCAGCTACTTTTTCTGTCCAATCTCTAAATCGACCTTGTGATAAATCTATTGGTCCTTCTATAATATCCCCTAAACCAGTATCTTCATCCATATCAATAACATAGTTATTAAAACCTGGTTCTCCTGCTGATTGAGTTTCAGCACCAACAGTAAAAAGATAATAAATTGTACTACTTCCAGGCTTAGGGATTATCATTGCAGATTGAGAACTAGAAGGGTTTCCTAATAAATCATTACCATTTGGCATTATAGTGTGATTTT
Source organism: Lutibacter sp. (assembly GCA_002733665.1). Classification (GTDB taxonomy): domain Bacteria; phylum Bacteroidota; class Bacteroidia; order Flavobacteriales; family Flavobacteriaceae; genus Urechidicola. The sequence goes on along the minus strand of NVWM01000015.1, from coordinate 920 downwards.
TATTCCAGACGGTTGTTCCATCAGAATAAAATAATAAGTTTCCATTTGCGTCAGAAAAAGTTGAACAACCTTCAATTGTATTTAATTCACCATCAATTATTGCAAATGGAGAACAATTATTGAAGTTTAATCCTGCATTTTCTCCAAAATACCAAATATTAGCCTCTCCCTGTGCGAATATTACAAGAGAAATAAAAAGTGTTATTAAAGAGGATGTAGTTTTTTTCATACAATACCTTATTTTAATAAGACTATAATGTTTTTATAGGTTGCGTACCCTTATAGTTTTTTTTAAGAATAAATACCTTAACTACCTTCTTATCAAACTAAAGTGTCCTTTTTTGATAAATGTTTGACCTGTATTATCTGTGATTGACAATGCAAACCAATAATCAGAACTTGGTAACATTTCGTTATTGTACAATCCATCCCAACCTTGTCCTTGTATTGGATCTATTATAGAGACTATYTTACCAAATCTATCAAAAATCTGAATTGGAGAGATTATAAATGAYGTYGAATCTAATCCKATYAATTGCCAATAATCATTATAMCCATCATTGTTTGGTGTTAAGAATTTTGGATAATCGAGTAAGAAGATAAYTTTAAAAATYTCTCCACAMCCATTYTTGTCGTTTATTAGAACTGTATAAGCACCTCCTTGAAGGTCTGTAAATATYGGTTCGTCTTGCCATGGTCTTGAATCAGCATCATGTTGTAAAGCATATTCATAATCTCCAAATCCTAAGTTTGTTGTAATRATTTCTATTGAGTTTGYWGGRCTGTTAAATTCAAYAGTAATAATATCAGTATCTAACAARGTTGCTATTGATGATTTTTTTAGATTAAATGTTTTTGTCCTTGTACAACCTGTAGTTGGGTTAGTCACAGTAACCGTATAATCTACGCCTGTAATTGAA